>JANYDQ010000293.1 GCA_025363555.1 Bacteroidota bacterium
GAAATCCCTTTTCATACTCCCGTACAATTTCTTTTTTATAGGCTTCACTATAATATTTTCGCGGGATACTAATCCTAAGCTTTGTTCTTTTATTTTCCATTGGTTGACTTTTTTGAGTCAACTTTTTTCAGGACGACACAATTTTGTAAAAAATCCCGCTCTATAAAAAGAGCGGGATTTTTTGTTGTGCAACCGCCCGATAGCTGGCAATCCCTATGCTTTTGTTTCCGGCCTTTAAGAGACAAATAATAAAATTTGTGTATGAGGTTAGATATTTTTACTATTTTCGTTCTTCAATTTGTATTTTTCACGCTATGAATTTCGTAAACACAAGGTTATTTTCTTTACCTAAATATTTTCTGATAAGCATATCACTTTTCTCATGGCTATTGTTTTTACCCATCAAAACATTTGCGCAGGTTAATCCCGAAACAATAGACTTTGTGGTTCATTGTACCAAAGACAAAAAGAATTTGTCGGGTGCCACGGTTACGGTTTTCAAAAATACTTATATCCAGTTTGCACAAAAAAAATCGGGCTCGCTCGGAAAAGTTCAGTTTGATTTGCCTTTTGGGTACGATTATAAAATTACATTTTCTTATCCCGGTTGTGTGGATATGTTTGAAGAGGTAAAAGGTAAATCTATACCGCAAAACAAAACAGATATATATCCTAAATATAAAGGAGAAGTTCCCTTTTTTGAAACCAGCGATATTGCGGTTCGGAAAGACAAATATAAAAATGCCTTTAACCGTGTTATTTACGATGGAAGAGAATCGATGATGGATGATGAACCCTATTTGCAAAAGTTTACCCACGATATAATATTGAACGACCAGGAACAGGCAGACAGTGTGAGAGCAAAATTAATACGCTACCGAAACGAGGAAGACAGGAAAATAGCGGCAAAAGAAAAAGCGAAAAAAGATAAGGAAGCCCAGGAAAGAGCATTGGCAGATAAAGCAGCGCGCGATAAGATGGATGCAGAACAAAAAAAGAAATTTGACGAAGAACTGGCAAAAAGAAAAGCAAAGGAAGAAGAGGATGCAGACAATGCACTGATTGCAGAAGCGCAGGAAAAAGCAAGGTTGAAAAATGAAGAAGATGCAAAACAGCAAAAAGAAAGCAGGGAAAGCGAAGCAGAAAAAGCCAAACGCGAAGCAGAAGAAAAAGCAATAGCCGACAAAAAGAAAAATGAGCAGGACCAGCTAAATGCAGCTGCCGAAAAAGAACGCAGTTTAAAACAAAAAGCAATGGCTCAGATGATGGAAGAAGCGCGTGCTAATTCTATTATAGAACAAATGAAACGCGATGCAGAATTAAAAAGCCGGCAGGAAACGCTTGCCAAAGAGGAAAAAGAAAAGGAACAAAAATCTCAGGCTAACCAGCACAGCAAATACAATGAAGTAAAAAAACTGGTGGTGGCGGCTGCCACCGCAGAACGAAATGTAAAAGTAACACAACACAAAGCGGCTCCCGATTTAAAGGCGTATGTTAGAAAAGAAACGCCACATGTAAAAATTACAGAAGTAAACGGATTTTTAAAAGATGTGCGCACTACTGTAATTACCTATTACGAACAAAACGATACCTACCGCAAGGAGCGCTCGTTTTGGGGCGGAGTTAGCTATTTCAAAAACAATAAAGAGATTGATGAATTGGTTTATAATGTAGAAATCGATTTTTATTCATCGTATGCAAATAAATAAAAACATTTTATGAAAAAAAATTACAAACTCCTTTTTGCCCTCGCAGCTATGTGTTTGCTGATGCAGTGCATTACTTCGTATGCTCAAACCACCAGTTTTATATATTACGGAGTGGAGCAAGGCTTGTCTCAATCGCAGGTGCAAGCCATAACCCAGGACAATGACGGCAACTTATGGATAGCTACTATATCCGGCTTAACAAAATATAATGGCATAGAATTTAAAACTTTTTCGCGGAAAGATTCATTGGCAGAAGACTGGGTAACCTCTTTATACAAAGATAAAAAAGGGAACATCTGGCTGGGACACTGGGCAGGTGGTGTGTCTATGTTTAACTATTCTACTCAAAAAATTGAGAACCTAAGTTTGGAATCCTTTACTCAATTTAAAACGGTTACCTCTATTTTACAGGATAACCAGGAACGTTTCTGGATTGCAACCGAAGGGGCAGGCATTTTTATTTTCGACCCGCAGAATAAAAATAAAAATGCGATTACAAAAGTAGAAGGTATTGGCAGTGCCAATGTATATAGTTTATGCAAAGACCAGCTTGGAAATATATGGATTGCTACTGACAATGGCATAAGCATTTTCGACAGCAAATCATCTGTCGGTTCCTCTTCTTCTTTTGCACAACTTAATTCTGCTAATGGTTTGTTGAGTAATCACATTACCACGCTGGCAGTGGTAAATGGTGATGAAATATGGGCAGGAACAGGTGATGAAGGAGTGCAGGTATTAAAAATAAATGCCGATTTTAATTATAAACATGCTGCCAAAGCTATTGAAAATGCAGGGCAGATAATAGATAAAGAAAAAGGATTGGGTGCCGATTTTGTGAATTGTATTTATGAAGATAAATCGCATGTGGTATGGATTGGCACCACTGGCGGGGGAGTTACCAAGGTTACACCCTTTGCATCAAAAGACAGGGCAACATCCATTTCAAATGCTGTTATTTATAATTACAATACAAGGCAGGGATTAAATTATTTTAATACATCTGCCCTCTTCCAGGACAAAGAAGGCAATATGTGGATAGGTACAGATATGGGATTAAACAAATATCGCGGAGAACGATTCCAGATTTATGACGAAGCCGACCAACTGGTTAATAATTTAGCATGGACCACCCTTTGCGATAAAGAAGGAAACCTCTGGATTGGCACTAACGATGGCATAAGTAAAATTTCTTTTTCTTATTCTTCTAAAAATCATAAAGAAGAACATTCTATTCATAATTACACAAAAGAAGACGGATTGAGCAGCAATGTTATTCTTTCCTCTTTCGAGGATAAAAGTGGGAACATTTGGTTTGGTACCGGTTATGGAGGAGTTTGTAAATATGAGAAATCGAAAAACAAGTTTGTTACCTACAATAAATCAGATGGGTTAGCCGGAGATTTGGTTTTTTCTATTTCGGATGACAATAGCGGTAACATTTGGTTTGGCACAAAAGAAGGGGCATCTCAATTTGACCTCGAATCAAAAACATTTCATAATTATACCTCTGCCGATGGGTTGGGAGGCAATAATGTGTATCGTATTTTCAAAGACAGCAAAGGCAATCTTTGGTTTGGTGCATTAGGCGGAAGCCTTTCAATGTATAACGGCAAAACATTTAAAACCTATGGAGAGAAAGAGGGCATCAGGCACAAATTTATTTTGTGTATCAATGAAGACAAACAGCACAACCTTTGGTTTGGAGCCTATGGCGGGGGGTTGTATAAGTATGACGGAAAAACGTTTACTAATTACAATGTTAAAGAAGGGTTGGCAACCGATTCGCCTTACTCTATTATCTGCGACAACACAAATCACATCTGGATAGGCAATATTCACGGCATAGACAGGTTTGACGAAGCTACTTCTCAGTTTTCGCATTATGGAAAATCAGAAGGATTTCCGGGTGTGGAAACCAACCCTAATGCTGTTTGTATGGATAGCAAAGGCAATTTGTGGTATGGCACTATAATGGGTGCTGTGCGTTACGCCCCGGTAGAGGATAAGCCAAATACCATTGCACCGCAAACCTTTATTACGGGTTTGAAATTATTTACCAACCCCACCCCTTTTCCTGATGATGCTCATTTTACTTATTCGCAAAACCATCTGACTTTTATTTTTGCCGGAATAAGTTTATCCAATCCTGAAAAGGTGAAATACCAATACAAGCTGGAAGGATTTGATAAGGACTGGAGTGATAATTATACTTTTCAAAATGAAGCGGTATATACCAACATTCCGCCCGGCACTTATACCTTTATGGTGAAAGCAGGCAACAACGACAACATTTTTAATACCGCTCCAACGTCTTATAAATTTACCATCACTCCCCCTTTCTGGAAAACGTATTGGTTTTATGCACTGGTGGCGGTGCTTATGTTTGTTTCCATTTTTGTTGCCGATAAAATAAGAACACGTTCGCTGAAAGCGGCAAAAAAAGTGCTGGAAGAAAAAGTGGAAGTTCGTACACAACAATTAGCATTAAAGAATTCGGAATTAGCAGAACGAAATAAAGACATTACAGATAGTATCCGCTATGCCAAGCGGATACAGGAAGCTATATTGCCCCCGGAAAAAACAATTAAGAACTATTTAAACGATGTATTTATATTTTCAAAGCCAAAAGATATAGTAAGCGGAGATTTTTACTGGATTGAAAAAAAGGACGACTCCATTTATTTTGCAGCCGTAGATTGCACAGGGCATGGAGTTCCAGGGGCATTTATGAGCATTGTGGGAAATAATATTTTAAATCAATCGCTGATTGAAACCCAAAATGCAACTCCGGCTATGTTGCTCGACAAATTAAATAAAGGAGTTAGTGAAACATTGAAACTTTCTTCTGACGATTCGAAAGTGCGCGATGGAATGGACATTGCCCTTTGTTCCGTTAACCTCCATAAAATGGAATTACATTATGCAGGTGCTTACAATCCTTTATTTATTATTCGAAACAAGGAACTAATAGAAATAAAAGGAGATAATATTGCAATAGGAAATTATGTTGAAAATCAACATCAGAAATATATGAATCATATTATGCCGCTTCATAAGGGAGATATGATATATGTCTTTTCTGACGGTTATGCAGACCAGTTTGGCGGACCAAACGGAAAGAAATTTAAAGTAACTCACTTTAAAGAAATGTTAATTGGCCTGGCAAGTGAAACAGTTCATCATCAGCGAACCATACTGGAGGAAACCATTGAAGAATGGAGAAAAGGAATTATGCAGGTAGATGATATGCTTATAATAGGAGTAAAAATTTAGCGATTGCTTATCATTACTTTATCCTGTAGTCTTTTCCCGTTTATATCCACAGTTATAAAATAAATTCCATTCGGTATAGTTTCTGTATTTATTGAAGTGAGACTGGTGGTTGTATTCATTGTTTTTACCAATTGCCCGTAATCATTATATATACTAATTATTGCATTTTGATGATTCAATTCTCCAACAGTAATAGTTACGCTATTTGCATCAGGATTCGGAAATACACTTAAAGAATTATTTGCAGAAACAATTTCATTAATGCCAACAAAACAAGTCATCGGGTAATTAAAAATACAACCAGAATGATATATATTATCTTTCATATAAATAGTATAAGGCAATCCGCTTAAAACAGTTGTATCTATTGTTGGCAGGGTATGTACCAGTGTAGTTCCGGGTGTCTGCCCAAAATAATAATACTGCTGTGCTTTGTTAGAAATAGTGTCGCCCGCATTATTCACTACCACCACTACTGGATAATTAACAAAACCCGAATTGGCAAGACTGGTAATAGTTACTTTCATTGTATTTGCAATAGTATCAAGTGAAACATCGGAAACACAAAAACTTCCGCAGTTAATAGTTTGGGTTTTTCCCGGATAAATAAAAACACAAATAAAAACAACTAAAAGAATACCTTTTTTCATAATATTAAAAATAAATTTTGACAAAGGTATAAAAACTACCATCATTATTAATTTGTAAGTTTGCAAAAAAAATAAAATGATTTACGACAAGCATATATTTATCTGTATTAATCAGCGTGCAGAAGGAGCAGAACGAAGAAGTTGCGGAGCAGCACACGGAATGGAAATAGTGGATGCGTTCAAAAAGAAACTAAAGGAAAAACAACTAACTATTAAAGTGCGTGCACAAAAGGCAGGGTGCCTGGACATCTGCGATTTCGGGCAAACAATGGTAGTTTATCCCGAAGGTGTTTTTTATGTAGGTTTGGAAGTAAGTGATGTGGATGAAATAATCCAAGAGCACATTATCAATAATAAACCAGTGGAAAGGTTGCTGCTGAAAAATAAAGGCACGGAAAATAATTAAGTTAAAACTACAATTTTATATTTGCATCAATAATTAATAATTGAACTATGTACGGAAACCTAAAAAATGATTTACAAAAAGAATTGGCTAACATAGAAGAAGCTGGTTTGTTTAAGCGCGAACGAATAATTACAACCGAACAAGGTGCTGTGGTAAAAGTAAGCACAGGCGAAGAAGTAATTATATTTTGTGCCAACAATTATCTTGGATTATCTTCTCACCCCAAAGTAATTGAAGCCGCCCATAAAACCCTCGACACTCATGGTTATGGTATGAGTAGTGTGCGTTTTATTTGCGGCACTCAGGATATTCATAAGGAGTTGGAGCAAAAGATTTCTTCCTTCTTAGGACAAGAAGACACTATATTATATGCCGCCTGTTTCGATGCCAATGGTGGAATTTTTGAACCACTGCTCGGTGAAGAGGATGCAATTATTTCTGATGAGTTAAACCATGCTTCGATTATAGATGGGGTGCGGTTATGTAAAGCAGTGCGCTACCGTTATAAAAATTCGAACATGCAGGATTTGGAAGAACAGTTAAAACAGGCACACGCACAACGTTACCGTTTAATTGTTACAGATGGTGTATTTTCTATGGATGGCTTTGTAGCTCCTTTGGATAAAATATGCGATCTGGCAGATAAGTACAATGCAATGGTGATGGTGGATGAAAGCCACGCTACCGGATTTATAGGGAAGACGGGAAGAGGAACGGTAGAGTTAAAAAATGTAATGAATCGTGTGGATATTATTACCGGTACGCTAGGGAAAGCACTTGGCGGGGCAATGGGAGGATTTACCACCGGCAAAAAAGAAATTATCGGAATGCTTCGTCAGCGTTCCCGCCCCTATTTATTTTCCAATTCGCTCGCTCCTCATATTGTTGGGGCTTCCATCGCTGTGCTGGATATGCTTAGTGAAGCAACCACACTTCGTGATAAACTTGAATGGAACGTAAATTATTTTAAACAGGAAATAAAAAAAGTCGGTTTGGAAATAAAGGATGGGGATTCGGCTATTGTTCCGGTTATGTTATATGATGCCAAACTGGCGCAGGAGTTTGCAACGCGTTTATTAAAAGAAGGAATTTATGTTATTGGTTTCTTTTATCCTGTGGTTCCAAAAGGTCAAGCCCGAATACGTGTTCAGCTTTCTGCTGCTCATGAAAAAGAACACATTGATAAAGCAATTAAAGCGTTTGAAAAAGTGGGTAAAGAACTGGGAGCTATTAAGTAATTGCGGATTTGCCGAGCGTAATTAATCCGCAATCAAAAATCCGAGCTCCGCAATCACCTCAATCTTCTATACCAATGTGCATAAGCGCATCTCCCTGGTTAATCACCGGCTGATTATTTATTCCGATAATATATCCATTGTGTGAGGCAATTAATTTCTCCTGGTGTTCCCCATAGGGGTCACAAATCATTCCTACTATGTCTCCCTTTAAAATATGTGCTCCATTGGTTTTTGCAGTATGAAACATGCCCGATGATTTAGCACGAACCCATGAAGATTTGGTAAGATAAACAGTAGGGTTATTGGGTAAATCAAGGTCAATCATTTTAAAATGTTTCATCAATCGAAGACAACCATTCATTCCCTCATTGATTGATAGATAATCGAACCGGGACGATTCGCCCCCTTCGAAAACCAAAATAGATTTCCCTTTTTTAGATGCTTCTTTTCGCAGGGTGTTATCGCGAAAAGCAGAATTAACAATGAGAGGTGGAGAAAACTTTTTTCCTAAATCTAAATTGGTTTCGTTATTAAACATACACCGGATTTGCGGATAGTTATTTATTTTAGCCCCCCCGGTATGAAAGTCAATTCCAAAATCTATTTGAGGAATAATTTCATTCATTAAATCGTAAGCAATGCGGCTTCCTAACGAACCACTTTTAGTTCCCGGAAAGCAACGATTCAAATCTCTGCCATCAGGCAAATCGCGGGTGCCGTATAAAAACGAAACGGTATTAATTATGGGAATGGCTATGATGCTGCCGCAAATCGGCTGTTGCACATCTTCTCGAGTCATTAATCTTCTTACAATTTCAATTCCGTTTATTTCGTCTCCGTGCATTCCTGCCTGTATTAGTAAAACAGGTCCGGGATGAGCAGAGCGATAAACAGACACCGGAATTTCAATAATGGTTTTGGTGGGAAGTTGATACCAGTTTAAGCTTACCTGTGCGGAGTTCCCGGGTTCAATGTTTAAACCATTAATAACAATTTCTTTGTTTTTGTAATGCATTTATAAATTATTATTTGAGAAAAAAAGAATTAATTATTTTATCATTTCTGCATTCTCTCTTACCTTTCTACTTCTTTTTAAGCGCCCTGGTTAAATTCATTTCTTTCTACATATTCAATTATTTTTCCCGCAATGTCCACCCCTGTTGCGCCTTCAATGCCTTCCAGTCCCGGTGAAGAGTTTACTTCCATTACTAATGGTCCGCGAGATGATTGAAGCATATCCACTCCTGCTATTGCAAGTCCTAATTTTTTAGCTGATTTAATGGCTGTTTCTCTTTCTTCTTTACTTAATTCTAAAACAGAAGCACTTCCGCCCCGGTGCAAATTGCTTCTGAATTCACCAGGCAAACCCTGGCGTTTCATAGCACCAACAATTTTACCATCGACTACAAATGCACGTATATCAGCCCCCCCAGCTTCCTTTATAAATTCCTGCACCAATATGTTGGCTTTTAATGCAAGAAAAGATTCGATAACCGATTTCGCAGATTTATGGGTATCGGCTAATATCACTCCTATACCTTGAGTTCCTTCCAAAAGCTTAATAATTACGGGTGCACCCCCGACTATTTCAATTACATTATCAATGTTTTTAGGGATGGATGCAAAAGCCGTTTTGGGCATTCCTATTCCTGCTTTTGCCAGCAATTGCAGGCTTCTTAGCTTATCCCTGGAACGAACCAATGCCTGCGATTCTACAGAAGAAAAAACTTTCATCTGCTCAAACTGGCGAACAACCGCTGCTCCATAAAAAGTAACAGAAGTTCCAATGCGGGGAATAACAGCATCAATACCTGTTACTTCTTTTCCACCATAAAATATATGCGGATTTCCTTTTTCAATTCCTAACACACATTTCAAATGATCAAGAACTATTACTTCGTGTCCTCTTTGTTCGGCTGCTTCCACTATTCTTCGAGTGGAGTATAGCTTTATACTACGGGATAAGATTGCAATTTTCATACTGTTAATTCTTTATTTTTTCTGATAAATGATATTGCAAAGCAACATCCACAATAAATTTATTTTTCAAAAGTCTTTTCCCTATTAAAACCGGGTAACGCATGGTTCCCCTGTCTGTCAACGAAATTACTGATTTAATTCGCTTGGGTCCTATTTTAATTATTGTTTTTATAATATACCGGGTTTCTGTTTCTCCAAAGGAATTTTTAATTTCTTTGCGCGAAAACTTCCCAAATTTTTGTTCCTGGTTATTGTATCCGGAATGAGAAGGGTCTAAAAAATAAAAATACAACACCCCATGTTCTTCGCGTATATTGTGGCAATGCAACACAGCGGTATAAGCACCGGTATCTATTTTAGCAGCTATTCCAAACAGGTTGAGTTCAGGAAAATCAATTAATTCCCGGCAACCAATTATCAATTTTTCTTTTTGTGGATACATAACTTAAAAATTCATTCGCAAGGTAAAAACTTTTAATCAAAGATATAGTGGTAATTTTGTTTCTTATTTATTTATCAAATTGCGAGGATAAAAGTAATATAAAATGAAACAAGTAAATTACATAATAGTAGGGCAGGGACTTGCCGGAACCATTCTTGCTCAAACTTTATTAAAACAAGGCAAATCTGTTTTAATTATTGATGATCCTTCTCTTTCCCAGTCATCGCGCATTGCAGCAGGGTTGTATAATCCTGTTGTGTTTAAACGTTTGGTGAAAAGCTGGATGGCAGATGAGCTTCTCCCCTATATGGACGAATTTTATACCGAGGCTGAACGGCTGTTGAATATTCCATTTTATTTCAAAAAGAAAATTGTAAAACCTTTTGCCGAAGAGCAGGAACGAATTTTATGGCAGAAAAAAACAAATGAAGAAGTCGGGAAGTATTTAAGCAAACATATTTTTAATGATTTTTTGAATAATGAAATTTA
>JANYDQ010000332.1 GCA_025363555.1 Bacteroidota bacterium
GGTGCGTTTTGAAACAAATAAAATTCACTGGAAAGCACTACATTTATTAGCCTTTACCGTTATTTTATTACGTCAACTTTAAACAACTTCAATTAATAGATACCCTTGGGAGTTATTAAAAATCAACTTTTGACAACTTCATTGAACAAACAGACACAATTATAGGCGAAAAAAAATTAATTTTTGTTAAGCATTATAAGGAATCAGGAAAGCTTTATACACTGGATATTTTATAAATGGGAAAGACCAATATGGAATATGGACAACATATTACGAAAATGGAAAAGTAAATATTATTGAAAACAAACTAAACGGAAATAATAAATATTATTTTGACAATGGGCAAATGTGTACTGAAAGAATACTGGAAGGTGAAAAATTAATGGAGGTGCTTTCAAATTACACTCAAACAGGAAAAAAGAATGACCCAGGAACTCTTAAAAATGGAACAGGAACTTTAAATCTTTACGATCCAGACGGTAAATTAACACAGGTTGTACAATACTAAAACGGAGTAGAAAAAAAGTAATGCCAGCGCATAACATAAGTCCGTATGTTTGTAAAATAATTTTTCCAGTAATAAGTTATTTGTATAATTATAAATACAAATAATTAAAAAAATGGAAACACAAAAAGTAAACTCCATTACCATTAAAATAACTACCAGGTATGACAAAAAGTAAAATGAATCCTAAAGTTGATTTTTATTTCGTTAAAGCTAAAAAGTGGCAGGAAGAACTGGAAAATTTGAGAACCATTATTCTTGACTGCGGGCTTGCCGAACAATTGAAGTGGGGTGTTCCCTGTTACACCTTCCAGGAAAGTAATATCGTTTTAATACATGCGTTTAAAGAATACTGCGCCATTTTGTTTTTCAAAGGCGCCTTGTTAAAGGATGACAAGGGTGTTCTTATTCAGCAAACAAAGAATGTGCAGGCAGGCAGGCAGATTCGGTTTACCACGGTAAGGGAAATTGTGAAGTTAAAATCTATCGTGAAAGCCTATATTTATGAAGCTATTGAAGTGGAAAAAGCGGGTTTGAAAGTAGATTTTAAAAAGAATTTGGAGCCTGTTGCTGAAGAATTTCAAAACAAGCTAGATGAAAACCCTGCTTTGAAAGCCGCTTTTGAAGCATTGACTCCCGGGCGGCAAAGAGGATATAATCTTTATTTTTCTGCAGCCAAACAATCTAAAACCAGAGAGGCACGCGTGGAGAAATGTATGACGCAAATATTGGACGGGAAGGGATTAGATGATTAGTACATTGGGTACTGCCTTTTTCATTTAATAAAGTAATACCATTATTACCTACTTTTGTGTTCTTAAATTAAATCTTCCATTATGAAATATACAGTATTAGGTAACACAGGGCTTAAAGTATCCGAACTATGCCTCGGTACCATGACGTTTGGCGGCAAAGGCATCTGGACAGCAATAGGTGGTTTGGAACAAGCGGCAGCAGATGAACTGATGAAAAAAGCAACGGAAGGAGGTATTAATTTTATTGATACTGCCAATGTGTATTCCGAAGGCATTTCGGAACAAATGACCGGGAAAGCTATTCGCAACCTTCAGCTTAAAAGGGATGATTTGGTGATTGCCTCCAAAGTTCGCGGTAAAATGAATGACGGACCAAACGGAAGCGGACTAAGCAGAAAACACATAATGCATGAAGTGGAGGCGAGTTTGAAACGGCTGAACATGGATTATATTGACTTGTACCAGATACATGGTTATGATGAGCTGACCCCGATTGAAGAAACGCTGGAAACACTTGATAATATTGTAAAAAGCGGGAAGGTAAGGTACATAGGTTGCAGTAACCTTGCAGCATGGCATGTGATGAAAGCAGCCGCCTATTCGCATTACCACCGCATTTCTTCATTTGTTTCCTTGCAGGCATATTACACCATAGCGGGCAGAGAACTGGAAAGGGAACTGGTACCCCTGCTGAAAGACCAAAACATTGGGTTAATGGTATGGAGCCCCTTAGCCGGAGGTTTGCTTAGCGGAAAATATAATCGTAATATGGAAGCAGAAGCCGGTTCAAGGCGAACCAACTTTGATTTTCCGATGGTGAACAAAGAAAGAGCGTTTAATATTATTGATGTACTGGAACCAATGGCAAAAGAAAAACAGGCATCGGTGGCACAACTCGCTATTGCATGGTTGTTGCATCAAAGTGTGGTAACTACTGTTATTATCGGGGCAAAAAAAACTGCTCAGTTAGAAGATAATCTTAAATCAACCGAAATAAAATTTACAGCCGAAGAATTACAAAAACTGGATGAGGTGAGCAAACTTCCGGCTGAATACCCTGCCTGGATGTTGGAACGCCAGGGCGCAGACCGCAGAAAGTAAAACCTGCCATGAAACCCAAACTGGAGATAGCGTGCTTTCATCTTTCATCAGCTATTATTGCTCAACAGGCAGGTGCCGACAGAATAGAGTTGTGCGATGAAGCTGGATTGGGTGGCATTTCCCCCGGTTATGAAAGCGTGAAACTGGCAAGAGAAAAAATTATAATTGATTTGTTCGTAATGATTCGTCCCCGGGGAGGAAATTTTATTTATTCGCCATCCGAGTTTGCACAAATGAAAAACGATGTTCTTGAATTTAAAAAAACAGGAGTGGATGGGTTTGTATTTGGTATTTTAAATGAAGATGGAAGTATTAATAAAAAACAAAATAGAGAATTGGTTCAAGCAGCGCATCCCTGTTCCTGCGCATTCCATAGGGCATTCGATGTGGTTACTAATCCTTTTACAGCGTTAGAAGAAATTATAGATTGCGGGTTTGGCACCATACTTACTTCAGGACAAAAACAAACTGCAATGGAAGGTATAGATGTATTAGTGGAGTTGGTAAATAAAGCAAACAACAGAATTGTAATCATGCCGGGTGGTGGAGTCCGTTCTTCAAACATTGCTGAGCTGAAAGAAAAAGTAAAAACATCTTTTTATCATTCCTCTGCAATTATGGATCATTCAGAAATGGCAAACCCTGGTGAAATAAAATTATTAAAGAATAACCTAAATTCTTAACACCTTGTTTCCCTCTCCTTTGGAGAGGGTAGGGGTGAGGCGACATGAAAAACATATTTCTTTTTTTACTCATTCCTTTTTTTTCTTTCGCTCAAACTTCAGAAAAAAGTTTGAATAAGCTGGACTGGGAATTCCGCAAACGAGGCGACAAGGAATGGCTGCCTGCAACCGTTCCCGGAACAGTTCACACCGACTTACTGGAAAATAAATTAATTCCCGACCCGTTTTATGGCGACAACGAAAAACAATTGCAATGGATAGAGAACGAAGATTGGGAATACAAAACCACTTTTGATATTTCAAAAAAAGAATTCAACGGCCAACATATAGAATTGCAATTTGACGGGCTTGATACCTATGCCAATGTGTATGTCAATGATTCATTACTTCTTACAGCAGATAATATGTTTCGCACATGGAGCATTGATGTAAAAAAAACAATTCGTCAGGGAGAGAATAAATTAAAAATAGTTTTTCAATCTCCTGTAAAAAAAGGAAAACAGGAAGCCGCAAAGCTTCCCTACCCTTTGCCGGGAGATGAAAAAAATTTTACCCGCAAAGCACAGTATCAGTATGGTTGGGACTGGGGTCCCCGCTTTGTTACCTGCGGAATTTATAAAGATGTAAAACTTATTTTCTGGAACAATGCTGAAATTGAAAATGTTCAATTCCATTTAATCTCTATAAATAATAATCTTGCAGAGGTTCAGTTTAACTGCGAAATAAAGAGTGATATAGTTTCAGATGTAATTTTACAAACAAGTTATACTTTGCCAATGCAATTAAATGTAATTCCTCCAATTAATATTACCCATCAAACAATACATTTAATAAAAGGTTTAAGTACTTATGTAATAAACCAAACAATAGAAAGCCCGCAACGTTGGTGGACAAATGGTTTAGGAAAGCCAACACTTTATCCTTTTACCATTTCTTTGGTAAATGACAAGGAAACATTAAATGAAAATATTATTAATATTGGTTTGAGAACAGTCGAACTAATGCAGGAAACAGATAGTATTGGAAAATCGTTTTATTTTAAACTCAATGGTGTTCCTGTGTTTATGAAAGGAGCAAATTATATTCCACCCGATAATTTTTTACCTCGTGTTACTTCATCAGATTACGAAAAAATAGTGGATAATGCAGTGGATGCAAATATGAATATGCTTAGAGTATGGGGTGGTGGCGTGTATGCCGATGATGCTTTTTACAATGCCTGTGATAAGAAAGGAATTTTAGTATGGCAGGATTTTATGTTTGCCTGTGCTATGTATCCGGGTAACGAACATTTTTTAAATAATGTTTCGGAAGAAATAAAACAACAGGTAATTCGTTTAAGAAACCATTCTTCTATTGCGCTGTGGTGCGGAAATAATGAAATAGACGAAGGTTGGAAAAACTGGGGATGGCAAAATCAATATCACTATTCAAAAACTGACTCAACAAAAATCTGGAATGATTACACAACTCTTTTTCAAAAAACTATTCCAGGTATTGTTTCGAAATATGATTCATATCATGCATATATTTCTTCTTCGCCACAAATTGGCTGGGGACACAAAGAAAGCTTGATACAAGGCGATTCGCACTATTGGGGCGTTTGGTGGGGTATGGAACCATTTGATATTTACAAACAAAAGGTGGGAAGGTTTATGAGTGAATATGGTTTTCAGGGGATGC
The DNA here is from genome assembly GCA_025363555.1 of Bacteroidota bacterium. Taxonomy (GTDB): domain Bacteria; phylum Bacteroidota; class Bacteroidia; order 2-12-FULL-35-15; family 2-12-FULL-35-15; genus 2-12-FULL-35-15. The sequence continues at coordinate 4,728 of JANYDQ010000332.1, forward strand.
CAGATATTACAACTTTTTATAAAATGGGAATTTATACCAATAAAAAGGATGTATTTGATAGAGATGAAAACGATATATATCCGAATTATTTAAATCCTAATTTGGTTCACCGTTTTCCTGGTTCTAATAATTTTGTTTTTGATTCAGTAGTTTTCAAAGCTCACCAGAAACACCCAACAGGTTATCAAACCATTAAAACTTATATGGAGCGCGATTACATAGTTCCAAAAAATTTTGATAATTATGTTTATGTTTCCCAATTGTTACAAGCAGAAGGAATGAAAACAGCCATTGAAGCCCATCGCAGGGCAAAGCCTTATTGTATGGGAAGTTTGTATTGGCAATTAAACGATTGCTGGCCCGTTACTTCCTGGAGCAGTGTGGATTATTATGGCAACTGGAAAGCATCTCATTACCAGGTAAAACGAAGCTTTGAGAATCTTCTTATTTCAATAAATGAAGAAGACAATCAACTGAAAGTATATATTGTAAACGATAATCTAAAAGAAGCAAAAGGAATTCTGGAAATGAAATTAATTGATTTCAAAGGAAACATTTTGTGGAGTAAAAATATGAATGTTACTATCGGTTCAAACAGCAGTTCACTTTATTTTTATATTGATAAAAAAGAATTTAATAAATATGATTTCAAACAAATTGTATTCAATGCTTCAATAAAAATAAGTAATGAGAAAACTGCCTATTCAAATTATTATTTTGCAAAGCCAAAAGAATTATTATTTCAAAAACCGGAAATAAAAATTGTTCTTTCTAAAAGTGAAGATGCGTTCGAAATCACAACAAACACGTTGGCTAAGGATGCTTTTTTGTTTTCTAATGAAGAAGAAGTGCAGTTGTCTGATAATTATTTCGACTTATTACCAAATGAAACAAAACTAATTAGATTTGAAAGTAAACATTCATCAGTTTCAACCCTTCCTTATTCTAATAATCCCCATTCAACTATTTCTTTGTTTGCAAAATCTCTTTATGATACTTGGCATTAATCAACTAAACTATTCTTAGCTTGACGCCAATGCGCACGTGCGGGAGTATCCCATTTATGCTGATTATTTTGGAGGGGTGTCTCGCTACATTCCTCACAATTTTGGGTAAAATAATTGTAAACTACCTGTAAAACAGGCAAAACCTCCATTTTTACTTTTTATATCATCGCAAGTACTTTTTATACCATCTCAGGAACATTTTATGTCATCGAAAGAACATTTTATGTCATCGCAAGTACTTTTTATTCCATCACAAGAACATTTTATACCATCGCAAGTACTTTTTATACCATCGCAAGTAGAACTATTACCATCGCGAGTACATTTTATACCATCACAAGTACTTTTTATTCAATCGAAAGAACATTTTATACCACCGGAAGTACTTTTTATATAATAAAATCTTCTTAAGAAGGTAAAACAGGTTTTTAAGCTCTATTGCATTTGATTTTTTCTGTTGTATAACATAAAATTAATGTTCGCGATGGAGCATTGTAACGTTATAAAATCCCATTTTCACACTAAAGGACAGCTTTTTCAAATGAAAAAATCACATTGTAAAGTAACAAAACTACTAAACTACTATACAAATTTTTAAAAAGCCGTATTCCATCATAAGACCCCACCCCTGTACTTTCACACATGCTGGCTCAAACAGCCACAGGCTGTTTACCCTCCCCTCTCCTTGAAGGAAGGAGAGCCGGTAGTACCTAGCAATAGTGCCTAAAATATTTTTATACAAAATACTTCAGGAATTGGACCCCCTCCCCTTTATTCAAGGGGAGGGGCTGGGGGTGAGGTCTAATTGGGCACTTGAAATTATTTCGGTAATTTTTAGAACTGCCCTTAATCGAAAAACCAATTGCTAAATAGAATAATAAAATAAAATCCTTAGTTTATTTCCTGATAAGCGAACACACCTCCGTATCCTGAAATTTCCCATCAAAAAAATAATTTTCTTTAAAATAAGCTTCTTTTACAAAACCAAATTTGGTGAGCAATTTTTTGGAAGCTATATTCACCGGGTCCAGCTTAGCTTCTATGCTATGTAAATTCATTTTAATAAACCCATAATCAATGATAACCTTCATTGCCTCATTTGCCATTCCTTTGTTCCAGTAGGGTTGGTTAATCATGTATCCAATCTCTGCGCGGTGATGTTCCATTTCCATCCTGTGATAGCCAATAGTTCCAATCACTTTGTTTTCATTTTTTAATGTTATGCCCCATACAATTTTTGAATTGGTTTTAATGCCATCCTCAATTTTTTTAATTAATTCTTTTATCTCGCTAACAGATTTTGCAGTTGGTTTCCCAATGTATTTCATCACTTCCGCTTTCTGCCGAAAAATATAAATATCATCGGCATCTTTCCTGGTTATTTTTCTTAACAGTAATCTTTCGGTCTCAATAACCGGAAATGGTTTGAAATTGAATGTAAGCATATATTAAATTCTTTAATTTCTGACAAAGATAATTAAATACAGAAAGATTATTTCAGTTCTTAACAAAGCACTGTTGTTAAGTCAGTAATCAGCTAACACCCATCAATAATCTTTTCTGTATCTTTGAGCGATGAAATTTTCGGCAAAACAAATAGCAGAATTACTAAGCGGAATTGTGGAAGGCAATGAAAACACGATGGTTTCCAGTCTTTCGAAAATTGAAGAAGGGGCACCGGGAAGTTTGTCTTTTTTGTCTAACCCCATATATACCAATTATGTTTACGAAACGGATGCTTCTGTTATTATTTTAAAACATAGCGTTGTGCTTGATAGACCAATAAAACCTGCCCTTACACTCATACGTGTAGAAGACCCTTATGGAAGTTTTGCAAAATTACTGGAAATGTATTACGCAATTTCCAAGGATAAAAAAGGAATAGAACAGCCCTCGTTCATTGCTTCAACCGCCAGTTATGGAAAGGATTGTTACATCGGTGCTTTTGCTTATGTTGGCGAAAATGTGAAGATTGGAAACAATGTAAAACTATTTCCTCACTGTTATATTGGCGACAATACTACCATTGGAGATAATTGTATTTTCTTTTCGGGTGTAAAAATTTATCACGATTGTACCATTGGTAATTATTGTACCATTCATGCAAGTACTGTTGTAGGCAGCGATGGCTTTGGCTTTGCACCTAACTCCGAAAATAATTATAAGAAAATTCCGCAAATTGGTAATGTAATTATTGAGGACCATGTGGAAATTGGCTCTAACACATCTATAGACAGGGCAACCATGGGCTCAACGATAATCAGAAAGGGAGTAAAAATTGATAACCTGGTGCAGATAGCACATAATGTAGAGATTGGTGAAAATACCGTTTTAGCGGGTGGTTCATTTGTTGCAGGGTCTGCCCGACTGGGAAAAAACATTATGATGGGCGGACAGGCTGGTGTGATTGGGCATGTGAAAGTAGCCGATGGAGTGAAGATTGCAGGACAATCGGGAGTGGGATCTACTATTGAAACCGAAGGACTTGTCGTACAGGGGTCGCCCGCTTTCCCTATTGGTGAATACAAAAGAAGCTATGTGTTGTTCCGAAGTTTTCAAAAATTAAACGATAGAATAAGAACTCTCGAAACAGATATAAAAAAATTATTAAACCCCTGAACCTATTTCTAATAATGGCTTGATGCCATAACGTATGCCTGAAAATAAATTTATTGACATTGAAAAAATTATAAGGGACAAAGCACCCACTTTAAAAAAATGGCTGCCAAGGATTATTATTAATTGGCTGAAACGAAAACTTCACGAAGAAGAAATAAACCATACCATGCACGAATTAAAGGACAGATACGGGATTGACTTTAATAACGGATGTATTGATATGTTAGGAGCTGATGTTGTTTCTGTCAACTCTCATCTTATTCCTAAATCGGGGGGAGTTATATTTGCCGCTAACCACCCGCTTGGAGGTTTGGACGGAATGGCTTTTGTGAAAGCAATTGGTGAGGTTCGGCCTGATATTCATTTTGTAGTGAATGACGTATTGAAGAATTTAAAGAACTATGGCGATGTGTTTATTGGTATCAATAAAATAAAATCTACTTCTCCTACCTCACTTCGTACTATAGAAAGCGTCTTGGTTACTGATGAAGCGGTAGGCTTTTTTCCTGCTGGATTAGTTTCAAGGAAACAGGATGGGTTAATTCGGGATTTGGAATGGAAAAAAAGTTTCGTTACCCAGGCAATAGACCATAAACGAATGATAGTACCTGTTTTTATTGAAGGTGAAAACTCTGCTTTTTTTTATCGCTTTGCTAACTTTCGTAAAAAGATTGGTATTAAAGCAAACATTGAAATGCTTTTTTTGCCTGATGAAATGTTTAAACAACGGGGGCATACTGTTAAAGTTCATTTCGGAAAAGCGTTTGATGCTGCTGCTGTTATAGATAAAAGAAAATCCCACAAAGCATGGGCAGCAACAATTAAAGAATATATTTATTCTGAAGAATTTAAAAAAGGAATTGCCTTTGAAGAGTTTATAAAGTAAAATGAGGTTGCTGCGGGTGATTAAACTTTAGAAGCTTGGAATTTTCACCAAACCAAGGGTGTATAAAATTCATAATATAATGACAACGACTTTAGGAACACCATATTAATTTTTTTCTTACTTGGTTACAATCCTGTAATGGGAATTGTGAAAATTAATGTGCATTAACCAATTGAGGTTTTCTTTCACTAGGTCTTTCCCCTATCTGTTGACGCCACATAGCATAATACAATCCTTTTTGAGAAAGCAATTCTTCATGTTTTCCATTCTCAATAATATTTCCTTTTTCCAAAACAAATATTTTATCAGCGTGCATAATAGTGCTTAACCTGTGAGCTATTATAATAGTAACCTGGCTTTGTCCTTTTGATAATTCACGAATTGTTTTGCTTATTTCTTCTTCTGTAATTGAATCGAGAGAAGAGGTAGCTTCATCAAATACCAATAAAGATGGTTTACGAAGCAATGCGCGGGCTATAGATAAACGCTGTTTTTCACCACCGGAAACTTTCACGCCACCTTCTCCAATCATCGTATCTATTCCTTTATCCGCTCTTGCCAGTAAACTCTGACAAGCCGATTTATTTAGCACATCCAGGCATTCTGCATCGGTAGCGTTGGGTGCCACAAACAATAAATTTTCTTTTATTGTTCCGGCAAACAATTGTGTATCCTGTGTTACAAAGCCAATCTGCGAACGCAACTGGTCCAGGTCAATTGCTTTTCCTGTGTGCCCGTTATAAAGTATTTCGCCTTCCTGGGGATGATATAAACCAACCAATAATTTTACCAATGTAGTCTTACCAGAACCGGAAGGACCTACAAAAGCAATAGTTTCCCCTTTCCGGGTAGTAAAAGAAATGTTATCCAGAGCCTTGTTACTTGCCGTTTGATGCTTGAAACTAACATTATCAAATTCCAGTGTTTGTATTCCGTTTACAATAATAGGATTTTGTGGTTTCACTTCCTTTGGCGTATTGAGAATTGCATTAAAATTATCCAATGAAACTTCTGCTTCTCTATAGGTATTTATAATGTTACCGAGCTCCTGTAATGGCCCGAAGATAAAGAAGGAATAAATTTGTAATGAAAATAAATCACCAAGCGTTAGCGTATCTGCAAATATTAAGAACAATAATAGAAACAAAATGGAACTTCGTAAAAGGTTAACAAATGTCCCTTGTATAAAACTTATGCTACGTATATAACGTACTTTTTTTAATTCCAATCCGAGAATTTTCAGCGTGGTTCCATTTAAACGTTTAATTTCCTGGTCAGCTAAACCAAGACTTTTTACCAACTCAATATTTCGTAACGATTCGGTGGTAGAACCTGCCAATGCAGTTGTTTCGCCAACTATTTTTTTCTGAATTACCTTTATTCGTTTACTCAACACCGAAGTAACATAACCTAAAATGGGAACAGAAGAAAAATAAACTACCGCTATAGACCAATGAATATTGATGGCATATATCATCACGAAAACGACACCTACCAATGAAGTAAATAATATGCTGATGAATGCCATTATTAATTTCTCTACATCGGTTCTTACTTTTTGCAGTTTTCCAAGAGTTTCACCACTTCTCTGGTCTTCAAAAACCTGGTAAGGCAATTCCAACGAATGTTTTAATCCATCAGAATATATCTGGGCACCTAATTTTTGAGTAATTACATTTACAAAATAATCCTGGAAGTTCTTGGCAATACGAGACACCATTGCAAATCCCATAGAAAGAAGAATTAATAAGCCAACCCCTTTTACAAAATCCGCCTTTGAGAAATCTTTAAAATGTGTTGCATATTTATCTACTATCTGGCGGAAAACCAATGGGTCTAACAGGGAAAACATCTGGTTGATGGTAGCCAACAGTAATGCTAATGCAACTAATCCTTTATATCTTTTTAAATAGCTTAATAATAATTTCATTTTAAATATTTTTTTTGCAAATGTACGTTCAATTTTATTTCATATTCTGTTAATAAAAAATATTTTATATTTGTTCCTTATTTCACATACTAATCATAAACCTTAAACCAAAACAAAATGAAAATAGTTAAAAAAATATTAAAAGTATTGAATTAGGCATTTAGTTTATAATCATTTTATAGGTGTGAGGTTTGCTGAACATCATCCGATTTAAAAGATTATCAAAAATATTTTCCTTCATAAAACTTCTATTAAACCTATATGTGTATTCATCAATATATGCT
>JANYDQ010000334.1 GCA_025363555.1 Bacteroidota bacterium
GGTGCGTTTTGAAACAAATAAAATTCACTGGAAAGCACTACATTTATTAGCCTTTACCGTTATTTTATTACGTCAACTTTAAACAACTTCAATTAATAGATACCCTTGGGAGTTATTAAAAATCAACTTTTGACAACTTCAATGAGAATTCAAAAGTAAGTTTAACAATTAAATTATCTTTATATTTTGGATTTTCTGACACTTTTTTTTAATTAGATAATTAGCTGATGAGATAATTAGCTAATTCCTGTTATTTGATTATCGTAATTTTCGTACTCATTTTTTCATTTGCTAATCAGCTAATTAACCAATCAGCTAATTATTTCATAACCGTTACATTTATAATTTAATCATTCTTTTCATCATACAATTAATTAGCTAATTATCACATTAGCTAATCAGCTAATTCTTTTTCTCATTAGCTAATTATCTCATCAGCTAATCAGCTAATTATTCCACCCAACTCTTATAATACTTCCCGTCATCTATTGCCATTGCCTCTTCTGTAACCATTAATGGACGGAAGGTATCTACCATTACTGCCAACTCCTGTGTTACGGTTTGTCCGATGCTTCGCTCCATTGCTCCAGGTGCAGGACCATGAGGAATGCCTTTTGGATGCAAGGTAATATGTCCCTGTTCAATATTATTTCTGCTCATAAAATCACCGTCCACATAATATAATACTTCATCGCTATCAATGTTGCTATGATTATAAGGAGCAGGAATTGATTTCGGATGATAGTCGTACAACCTCGGACAAAACGAGCAAACCACAAAATTAGCAGTTTCAAATGTTTGGTGAACAGGTGGCGGTTGATGCACCCTGCCTGTTATCGGCTCAAAATTATGAATGCTGAAACCGAAAGGGAAATTGTATCCGTCCCAACCTACCACATCAAAAGGATGAGTAGCATAAAGTACTTCGTGCATCATTCCTTCTTTTTTTATTTTGATAATAAAATCGCCTTTCTCGTCAAAGGTTTCCAATTCGTTTGGTAAAATAAAATCGCGCTCACAAAATGGAGAATGTTCTAACAGTTGTCCGGACGAACTTTTATAACGCTTAGGAGTATAAAAAGGAGAATGTGATTCAACATAAAATATCCGGTTATCTGTTGTATCAAAATCAATTTGGTAAATCATACCTCTCGGGATAATAAGATAATCGCCAAACGTGAAAGGAATATTTCCCATCATGGTGCGAAGCTTGCCTTTGCCTTTGTGAATAAAAAGCATTTCGTCCGAGTCTGCATTTTTATAAAAATAAGTGCGTAAGGATTTTTGCGGAGCCGCTAAACCTATTATACAATCAGCATTTACAAGCATTGGTTTGCGGCTTTTCAGGAAATCTTCTTTTGGCTTTACATCAAACCCTTTTAATAATAATGCTTTTATGTTTTTGTCAATGGCTATTTTAGGAGCCACGGAATATGATTTTAGTATTTCTTTAACCTGGGTAGGCCGATGAATTTCATATAAAAGGGAAGAATGCCCAATAAAACCTTCAGTTCCGAACAACTGTTCGTAATACAACCCACCGGTTGGCTTTTCAAATTGTGTATGTCGCTTTTGAGGAAATTTCCCCAGGTGATGATATATTGGCATCTTTCTAAGTTCTAATTGGTAAATTAAGAATGACTAAACAAGAATGATTACAGAACAATTCTTAAATTTTCAACAAAAGTAACCATTCTTATTAAAATTTGAAAGTAAAATGTGAATGATATAAATCAGTTTGTATTTTATTGTAATATTGCACTATGATTTTAACAGATACACACACCCATCTTTATTCGAAAGAATTTGATGAAGACAGAACTGCTTTGATAGAAAAGGCAATAGAAATCGGGATAAAGAGATTTTTTTTGCCAAATGTGGACACGGAAACTATCCCCGGAATGTTCCAGGTAGAAAAGCAGTTTCCGCAAAATTGTTTTGCCATGATAGGGTTGCACCCGTGTTCTGTAAATGCAAGGTATCAGCAGGAAATACAAGTAATGGAACATTGGTTAAGCCGGAGAAAATTTGTTGCCATTGGCGAAATAGGAATGGATTTATACTGGAATAAAATATTTTATGCCCAGCAGCAGGATGCTTTCCGGATGCAAATACAATTGTCGCAAAAGCACAACCTGCCTTACGTAATTCACAGCAGGAATGCATTTGAAGAAACAATGGACATCGTTAAAGAATATTCAAACGACTTCACAAAAGCTATATTTCATTGTTTCAGCGGCAATGTGGAACAGGCGCAGGAAGTAATAAATATGGGTAATTTTAAACTCGGCATTGGCGGGGTGGTTACTTTTAAAAATTCGGGGCTGGATAAAGTCGTGGAAGCAATTGATTTAGAACATCTGGTGTTGGAAACTGATGCACCTTACCTTGCACCATCACCTTACCGGGGCAAACGGAACGAACCCGATTATTTGGTATTGATTGCAAAAAGAGTAGCGGAAATAAAAAATATAAGCCTGGAAGAGGTGGCTGCCGTTACTACAAAAAACTCCATTGATGTTTTTGGCATTTGATTCGTAATTTCATAAAATCCGTAATTCGTAGTAATGATGAAAAGCAAAGTTCTCTTAATATATACCGGTGGTACCATTGGGATGATGCAGGATGCTAAATCGGGGCAGTTAAAGCCTTTCGATTTTAAGCACCTCACCAACCAAATCCCCGAACTCAATAAATTTGATATTGATTTGACTTCTTTATCCTTTAACAAGCCAATAGATTCAAGCGACATGCAGCCTGCCATCTGGACAGAACTGGTAAAAATAATAGAAACGAATTATAACAAAGTAGATGGTTTTGTGATTCTTCACGGAAGCGACACCATGTCGTTTACTGCTTCTGCATTAAGTTTTATGCTCGAAAACCTCGGCAAACCCATCATCCTTACCGGCTCGCAATTACCCATAGGAACTATCCGTACAGACGGAAAAGAAAACTTGATTACTGCTATTGAAATAGCCGCAGCAAAGGAAAAAGGCAAATCCATTATCTCCGAAGTCTGTATTTATTTTGAATACAAATTGTATCGCGGAAACCGAACTCATAAATATAATGCAGAACATTTTAATGCTTTTCAATCTGCCAATTACCCTGTTTTAGCAGAAGCAGGAGTTTATATAAAGTATAATTATTCAGCCATTAAAAAACCTGGCGTAAGGAAATTAAAAACTCATAGCGTATTAAATCCCAATATTGCCATATTAAAATTGTTTCCCGGAATAACTCCTGGCGTTGTGAATGCTTTTCTTGAAATAAAAAACATCAAAGCCATTATTTTAGAAACATTTGGTTCGGGAAATGCAAGCACGCAACAATGGTTTATAGATGCCATTAAAAAAGCAATTAAGAAAGATATCATCATTTTAAATATTACGCAATGCAATGCCGGGGCTGTGGTTCAGGGTAAATACGCCACCAGCTCCGAACTGAAAAAAGCAGGAGTAATAAGTGGCAGCGACAGTACTACCGAAACCGCTGTTACCAAGTTAATGTTCCTTCTGGGCAGCTATGAAAGCAAAAAAGAAATCGAAAAATTACTGCAAACCGATTTACGGGGAGAAATAACTCTTTAATTATCTATCAACATTATTGTGTTGATAATAAACAACATTTCAATAAAAAATAACGAAGGTAAACAGTTAGTTTTGTCGCAATCAATTTTTTCCGACATGACAAAACGAACAGATTTATTAAAGAAGTATCAAACCAAAATTGATATAAGCGGACCTCCCAGCATTAACGATATAAGGGAAAACCAATTTAATAACCAGCCTTTAACTGCAAAAGAAAAACAGGCACTTGATAATTTTGACCGCTTCCGGTTAAGCGAATTGAATGCACAGCCTGATGACATGGCATTTCATAAACGCTACCGCGAAATACAGGTAATGGCAAACATGTATGACTACGAAGAGTTTTTAAAAGAAAAATATTTCAGTTAATCCTTTCCTTTCCATTTTAAAAAGCTGCACGGAAACGTGCGGCTTTTTTTATTCGAAATTTCATCCAATTATTCCCCGCTTTGTTGTAATTTAGCCTCTGAAAAATACATATCACAGGCAACCATTTTGAGTTTTTACGTCTTATAAGTAAACAATCACAAATGTTTGTAGCTATGTAAGTGCTGCATAATGAATGAAACCGAAATTATTAAAGGCTGTTTAAAGAACGACAGGGCAAGCCAACAGGCGCTTTACGACTTCTATTTCAGTTCTATGCTTGGTGTCTGTTTGAGATATGCAAACAATGAGGAACAGGCAAACGACATTCTTCATGATGCCTTTTTGAAAGTATTTCTCGGGCTGAAAGGGTTCAGCAATACTGGTTCTTTAGAAGGATGGATAAGAAGAATAATGGTGAATACCTGTATTGACAGGCTGCGAAAAAGCAAGCAGAATTACCAGATAGTGAGCACCGTGCACCCGGATGATAAAATGATAGATATTCCGGACGAAACAACAGAGCAGGAGACAATGATGGATATTGACAAAGAAGATATTTTAAAAGCCGTACAGCAACTTACTCCTGCTTACAGAACCGTGTTTAACTTATATGTAATTGAAAATTATTCGCATAAAGAAATTGCAGATATGCTGGAAATAAGCGAAGGTACATCGAAATCGAACTTGTCGAAAGCAAAATTTAATTTAAGAAAAAATTTAATTCATTTAATAAAATCACCTAATGGAAAATAATTCAAACAACCAACTCGATACCAAAATAAAGGAATCGTTGAGCAAATACCTGGCTTCGAAAGAGGCATCGGATTGGGCACGCATGGAAACCATGCTGGATGCCGCTCCCATTTCCAGCTCCTTTAAATGGAAATATGTGCTGAATCTTTTTATTGTTTTGGCAGTAGCAGGTGGTGGGTATTTATTCTATACCCATCTGAATACTCCCAAAGCGGAAGTAAAATCAGGAACAATTGCCCCGGAATCACCGGCTGTTCCCATGGTAGCTCCCACCGTGGCTCCCACTGTGGCTCCCATAGAAACCGATACTAAAACCACAACACCTGTTGCCCCCGAAGTTGAAATAAAAAAGGAGGATATGGTTAAAAAAGAAAATAACACTACCGAAAAATCAATAAATAAAACGGAAGAAAAGAATACAGAAGATAAAGAAGTGAATACCGTAAAAGACACACCTCCGCAAATTTACATTATGGGCAATGAGCCTGTCTTTGGCGATATGCTTGATTCTTCAAAAGGAATAGTGGGAGAAACGAAAGAAAAAGAGGAAACAAAAAAAGCTGCCATTGAACATTCCGAAAACTCCATTGGCTGGAGTAAAATTATTAACCAGGACAGTTTAAAAAAAGCAAATACCGAAAAGAAAAAAAACCACCCGAAGAAGAATAATAAATAAAAAACTCTTCACTTATAAAAAAGCCCCTGAAAAATTTTCAGGGGCTTTTTTATTCAATACAGGCAACCATTTCAGGGTATTACGTCTTATAAATAGAGTCCATCAGTAATATCTGAACTATGAAAAATAAATACGCTTTTATCCTGCTTGTATCGGTGCTTTTTATTTATAAAAACGCAACAGCACAAGACCCTGAATTTACTCAGTTTTACGCCAACCCGTTGTATCTTAACCCTGCATTGGCAGGTTCCAATATGTGCCCCCGGGTAAGTCTTAATTATCGCAACCAATGGCCCAACATTACCGCCACCTATGTAACTACCAGCGCATCGTACGATAAATACATCCGCCAAATAAAGGGTGGTTTGGGCTTGCTAGTTACTAACGACAGAGCCGGACAGGGAACCTTGAACTTCTATACTGTGAGCGGCATCTATGCCTACCAGTTGCGGTTTACCCGTAAGTTTACCATGAACTTCGGGCTGGAGGCTACATACGGGCAAAAGGTACTCGACTGGAGCAAACTTACTTTTGGCGACCAGGTAGACGACAAGCAAGGGTTTGTGTACACTACCCATGAAGTACAAAAATCTTCAAAAAAAGAATTTGTTGATTTTGATGCCGGCTTTGTTGGGTTTACCAAGCGGTTTTATTTCGGCTGTGCTGCCAGCCACCTTACCCGGCCCAACGAGGGATTTTTGAGCGAAAGCCGGTTGCCAATAAAAATTACAGCTCATGTAGGTGCAGTGTTTGCTGTAAATGGTAATAAAGACGCCTCCATTTCGCCCAATATATTGTATCAGCGGCAAGGCAATTTTCAACAGTTTGACGTAGGGCTTTATGCCACCAAAGGGGTAATTATAGGTGGGTTGTGGTACAGGAGCAACGATTCGTTTATCGCATTGGTAGGTTTAAAAAAGGGAATGTTTAAATGCGGGTACAGCTATGACATTACCGTTTCCAAATTAACCAATGCCACTGCAGGAGCCCACGAGATTTCAATCGGCTTGATGTTTAAATGTAAAAAACCACGAGTGAGATTCCGCCCTGATATTTGCCCGGTGTTTTAAGTTTGCTTTTGTTATTGGGAGCATGATTGGAACGCAGATTTTATAAGATTTGGGATGATGAAAAATGATTTAGGATTTGATTAAAGCCTTCTGCTATTATGATAAAAAAATCCCCTGAATTATCAGGGGACTTTTTTTTCAAAACCATCCTTCATCTTAGGCTGCTATTATGTCCCTTGAATCCGAAAAGTCTTGTTGAACCTCACCAGTCCTGCTCCTCCGTATAGAGAGGAACAGGACCTGCCACCCGACAGACAGCGGTAAGGCTTTCGCGTATCAGGCAGCCACAAAAACAATATGATGAACAGTTTCCGAACCGGGTGAAAAGTGTAACGGATTTACTACCTGTGATACCTTTCCTGCACAGTCGTATTGTACTTTATAATCCCCGGTTTCACAACCACGTTGTCGAAAAAACCTGCGTTATTCGAAACACTTGTGTAAATTAGTGTCGCATCTGTCAGGCTCGTAAGTTTTGCAGTTGCTCCCTGCAAAGCATTTCCAACCACATCCTATCCTTAGCTGTGCCGCGAAATTTGGTGAATGAATGACCAAGGTTAAGAATTTCGCGGGCAGAATAGTACTTGCTTACAAAATTATCATTCGAACCGATAAGTGTGTTCACCATTCTATCCATCTGCAATTTAAAAAGTTCAGAAGTGTTTCTTTGATTAATGTTTTAATCTGTGCTCCTGCATCTTTTTTAGTGATGATAGCCTGGCGCGGGTCCGACATAGACAGGCGGTAAAGTGAAATAGCAGTAGCAAAGTCGGTGTCGTCAGTGGGTGTAATTCCAAAAGCAGCAAGGCTAAGAATGTTGGCATGCCTTGCTGTATGAATAGCATCGCAAATGTCATCCACCTCGTCTTTAGACATCCTTTTTAAATCCGATGGAGTATAATTGACCTGTGCAATAAGTGTATTGTTATGCACAGGAGAAGCAAATGCAATAATGGCATTCGAAGCGCGCAAAGCCATAGATGTCATGGCAGCACGCAGTTGGTTGGTGTCTAATGTCACACCTTTAGTAGTAGATTTAACAATAGCATCCAGCGAATCAATAAGGATGATTTTGTTTTTAACGGTAGTTAGTACTCCTGCAAAGGCAGTGATGCCCGATGTAGAAGCAGTGTTGGCGGCACAGAAATCTGCAACTGTACGAATCATTGAGAACAGATTATTTAAAACGGTTTTCATTTTTTTAATTACGCACCTATCCCTTTTAGTACAGAAATTTGAATTTTAAAAAATAAACACATCAAAAAAATAGCTGTATAGATACCTTACCGATGAAATAAAATGAAACTATTAATAACTATCTTTGCCACTATATTTTTTTAAAAAATATTTTTCATTGCGACAAAGATGACATTTTGGGATTTCCTTTACAAACTATCAAAAGTAAAAATAATAATTATCGGATTGGTAGCATCCTTATTCTGTACAGTTTGTATGTATTTTTATAAATACGTTCCTAACTTAAAAGATTTAACATGGTATTTTTTAGTTAGTATGATTTTCTTTATAATGATAGTATATTATCTGCTAAATTCCTTTTGGATGTGGTTAATTGTTCCGTTAATAGGAATTGAAAAGGAATTTAATTCTATTGAAAAAAAATTGTGTTTTTTAGGGTTACATTGCTTAGTTGAGGCTGTTTTGTTTTGTGCTATTGCATATTTATTTATTGACTCCCCCAAAACATTTTATTTTTGTTTTTTTGGACTACAAGCATACAGAATATTGCTTTTAGTATTCATACGTTTATATAGATTGACTTAAAATAAAACAACAAAGGCGAACCAAATTTTTATTAGTTCGCCTTTGTTTTAACTTATCTCAAATTTATCTTTCAATCTTTGTCAACTTCTCATATTTCATTTCTGTTTTTGTTCCATCGGCTTGCTCAATAATTGCAGTGTTTTGATTTACTCCAATTATTTTCCCTTCTATCACTTTACCTTTACTTCCAATAAAAGTAACAGCATCTCCCGACTTAAATTGAATGTTTGCTGTAACAGACTTCTTTACATTTCGGCTAACAGATTCTGCCGACTTCTCATTAGTAGGCGGTTCGCCCCAAACATCGCCAACAACTCTAACTTTTTTGCCATTTGTCTTAATTTGAAATACTTACATTTTTCATAAACTCTCCCGTGGAATATTGACCCACAGCATCGTCAATGGCGGCTTGTAATGCTTCTCCCTTTTTTACTTTAGCTTTTCCTGCTACAGTCTTTGATAACAAAATATAGTCAGCGTGGCTATCCATATTTCTTGTTGATACGATAATTAGTTTGCCGGCATTTATCCAGCAACCTTGCGTTAGTAAAGCAATTGACATTATAGTAATTGCCATTAATACTGTTTTTGTTTTGTTTGTTGTAATTTTTTTCATTGTATTTTGTTTTTTTATTTTTCCTTTCAAGCCCCATTGAAAAGGTTATAAAAAAATCAGACGTGGGACATTCCATTAGGATAGCCACGTCCGACCAGAACGTATATACGAAATGAGAAAGCCCACGTCTTTTCGTGAGCATACTGCATTTTTCGTATATATCGGTTGTAAAACTGGTCGGTTTGGCTACCTTAACGAGTACGCTGATATGAAGTTTTGTTTATTTCATGTGGCAAATGTAGTAATTATTCATTCGCGTACACAAATGACATCAATTATTTATGGGAGAAATAAAAGTGTAATTAAAATAAATTTACAAACAGTTCATTCTTATTATTTCTTCTGTTTTTTCTTTTTATTTCGGTACGCAAGAAATTTAGGATACGCCTTTGGTTTGCTCTTGACCAGACATTTCTCGTCATTAACGGCATTCTCAATCGTGTCGTTAAAGTTCTCTGACTTATCTAACCTGCGATTGTATTTATAAGTAAACTCTGCAAGGTAA
>JANYDQ010000393.1 GCA_025363555.1 Bacteroidota bacterium
TACTTTAACAATGCAATTGGGGTTAATGGTTTGATGCTGGGTTGCGAAATTGATATGATGCAGGGCTCGATTCAAGTTTGGACTGCAAAATCCATTTCAGAAGAATTTGTTGACCCTCTTTATTTCAATATTCCTTCAAATTATACTATAATGACCCATGATGAGTATACTCAAAGACTTTCTAATGATAAGGAATTTCGAAAGCAATGTCTTAAATTATCTAAAATGTCGAAAGACGGAAAAAAGGCCATAAGAACAGAATTATGGAGGTCTCTTCCGAAAGAGATGCTAGAAGTAGCGGTTCAAGGAACACAACAATTTGAAGCATCACAACAATTACAGAACAATCCGAATAGCCAAACATTAAATAACTATACAAATGTTATTAGGAATAATAATACTAAGACTTTAGAAGAAGCAATAAAAGCAAATAGTAAAATATTAGAA
Source organism: Bacteroidota bacterium (assembly GCA_025363555.1). Taxonomy (GTDB): domain Bacteria; phylum Bacteroidota; class Bacteroidia; order 2-12-FULL-35-15; family 2-12-FULL-35-15; genus 2-12-FULL-35-15. Next base: position 448 of record JANYDQ010000393.1, read on the forward strand.
AGTTCGAGTACTAATACTAATACTTCACAAATTAATTCAGAATCATCTGCAATAACAAATGGAGGTAATAACTTTAATCATAACGCAGGTGCAGCAAAAAAATGTGCCGATGATACTAAAACAAGTTGGGAAACTACAACTCAAGAATATCAAAACAGTAAAAATAATCCTGGTTGTAGTAAAATGGCTCTAATTGCTCAAAAGAAATTGGCAGAGATGCTTTTGCAAAATTGCAGAGCATATTTACCTCAAGATGAAATAGAAGGTTTTAATAAAACTATATCTTCACTTTCATCACAAATAAATAATAAACCTGATTGTAAAACTTACTAATGATGAGGATAAAAACAATTACAGTTCTTTTAATTTGCCTGTCCTTTAAATCTTTTTCACAAAATAAGAATTGTGATTCAGTTACAAGTGAGAAAAAAGTTTTATGGACATACGATACTGATAATAATAAAAAACTTTATTATACAATTTTATATTACAAACACAATGGCAATGGAATATGTCCAATTAAAATTACAATTACAAAATCTGATGAATCTGATACAACCGAAATAAGAGGAATCTTAAAAACAGATGTTGGTTATTTTGATATTAAAGAAAAGGATAGTTCAGTAACTACATTTAATTCAAAGGTATCTGGTCAAACTGCGGTTTGGGGTAAAAATGAAAAACAATCCATCCCATTTGTTTGGGAAAGTTGGTTTGGAATGTACACAACAAACATAATTTCCAAACAATTACCCGAAATATCATTCATTGGGAATTGCGTTGACCCTAACGCTTATGCAATAAGCAATAAAGGATTTCCTTGGGAACGTTTTGACGAACAAAATATTTTTCCTGATTGGTTTCGTAAATTAATACCAGATGTTATGACTTATGATGCAAAAACAGGGATTTTTAAATATGGAGATAAACAGTATAATTTAAATGAAGGTGCTGGTCAATTAATATCAATTAGTCCAATAATTTTTCAACAAAAATGGATTAGAGATAAATTTTGGGAATTTCTAAAAGAACATATGAAGGATTATGCTGTAGAGAAAGTAACAGACCATTATATAGATAATCTATTCAAGAAAGAAACAGCCGAGAATATAAAATTTATAAGAGATGCAATTGAAAATGGAAAAGATTTAAAGACATTCACATTTTTCCTGATAAAAAATGTTACTTTAAAAAGTGTTGATGCGGGAGACGCAAAATTAGAAGGGGCGGATTTGAAATTTGAACAACAATTTATCTCTCAACATCCCGAAATAAAAGCTCCTTCTGATTTGTTTATTGATAAGCAATTTCACTTTATTATTAACAAGCTTGTTCTTAAGACAATAATGCAAAATAAAAATGTTAGCGAAGTGGAAGCAGAACGCATTTTAAAATCTAATCCTGAAATTGAAAAATTTACAAATCCATATTATAGTTCAGCAATTAGACAAAATTAAAACTCGTGAAAAAACCGCCCAGCCGATAACACGGGTGGCCGTTGCACAACCCCTTTAAAAAAGCAAGTACTAAAAAAAATCTGAGCTCAATAGAAGCGTTTTACGAGAGGCTGATTTTTTGATTGTGAAATTCACTAATGAAAATCACCTTCGCTATAAAGCAATAAAATAAGTTTGCAGAAATCTATTGAGTCTTGTTCCGGGGATGGTTAGTTCGGCCACTTTTACATTTACCCCCGTTGGGCATTTGAAAAAGTAAAGTGTGTTTTAATATTGCCACTCGTGGCAATAACATCAGGTGCCTTTGTTATCGCGGATATTCTACCCGGATGTGATAGACATTCATTAGTTTTTTCTTAAATATCTTTTTGAGAGTGTTGATGTCTTTAAAAGTAATGTCGGCATTCACAAACTGGTTTTGTGCTATTTGAGTAGTAATGATGCCCTCTACCAGTGTGTCAATGCTTTCCACATCATATTTTTTCAGGCTTCGCGAAGCAGCTTCCACAGAATCTGCCATCATTAGCACAGCAGTTTCTTTAGAGAAAGGAATGGGTCCCGGGTAATGAAATTTGGCTTCGTTAATAATTTCTTCGGGAAACTCTTTTTGAAACGAACGGTAAAAATAAGTGGTGAGGCTGGTGCCATGGTGGGTGCGTATAAAATCAATAATGGATTCGGGCAGGTTATTTTTCTTGGCTATTTCTATTCCTTTAATAACATGCCCTATGATGATGGCTGCTGAATCGTCAAAGCTTAAATCATCGTGAGGGTTTATCCCGTTTGCCTGGTTTTCGATAAAGTACATGGGCATTTCCATTTTTCCGATGTCGTGAAAAAGGGCTCCGGTGCGAACCAGCAGGGCGTTTCCGCCAATGTTATAAATGGCTTCTTCGGCAAGGTTAGCTACCTGCAAAGAGTGCTGAAAAGTTCCCGGAGCGCGGGAAGCGAGTTCTCTTAGAAGTTTTCCGTTGGTGTCCGAAAGTTCCAGGAGGGAAACATCGGAAGTGAAACCAAATATTTTTTCGCAGACAAATATTAACGGGTAAGAAAATAAAGTAAGGGTGGCACTAACTCCAAACCATGCAAAATCGAACCATGTAATTATATCGCTGCCTCCTTCCTGTATAATAGTGATGCCGATAAAGGAGATGCTGTAAGTTAAAAATATGACAGTGGACGAAATAAAAATCTGGGAACGGTTTCGCATGTTTACAATACTGAAAATAGCAACCATGCCGCCAAGCAACTGGATAAACGTAAATTCAAAACGATTGGGAGCCATAAAGGAAATGATGAGCACCGTAACCAGGTGTACAAACAGGGCAACCCGCGTATCGAAAAACGAACGGATGATGATGGGAAGAATACAGAAAGGCAAAATGTAAATGCTGAACGATGCTGAATTGGCAGCCAGTTTAGCCATCAGCACCTGGAGAATAATGAGGATGAGGATGAAGGTTATTTTGGCATTGTCGTCAAACACATCTTTTCGAAAAAAGGCAAGAAATGCGATTAATACAGAAAGGCAAACAGTGATGATAATGATTTGTCCGAATAAAATAAGCAGGTAACTGCCTGCGCCCACAGATTGTCCATCGTATTCGGCTTTTAACGATTCGAGCACCTGGTATTTTTTAGCATCCACAATTTCGCCCTTTGAAATAATGGACTGGTCTTTTAAAATAATGTCGCGGGAAGGAGCAATGTCGTCAATGGCTTGTTTAAGAATTTTGTCGGTGGTTTCTTTATCATAAATAATGCTGTGCGCCATTGCGTTTTCGAGCAAAGAAGAAATGAATTTTATATCCGTAGCTTGCGCATTGACATTGAGTTGCTGCTGCATATAAGCAAAAGCGGAATTGATAGTATAAAAAGAACGGAGCTCGCGCTCTTCGGCAACATTGTTATTTAAAACATAAATGGAAAAATCAGGCGCTTTGTGGTCAATTACATCAGCCGGCTCTATAATGCCTTTGTTGTAGATTGAATCGAGAATATTTTTGGCAACCGCATAGGTATTTTCTTTTAGTGTCTTATTTCTTTTATTATCCCAATTGGTTTCAAAATCTTTTAACAGTTCTATTTTTTTAACCTTGACCACTGCATTATTAAATTTAAAATAAGGCTTGGCAGATTTTAATACTTCCGCTTTTTCGTTTGCCAGTTCTTCTTTTGTTTTGTTAATGGCAAAATCGAAAGGGGCAATCAAATCATCATGATACCAGGGTTTTCCCTTCATGTTTTGAAACTCATATTTAAACTTTCCCTGTTTCGGAAAAATGAGAACAATAGCTGAAATAGCGATGGCGAAAAGCAATCCTTTGTATATTTGAGGATAGCTGTGATGAATGGCTGATATTATTTTTTTCAAGTAGCTGATATAATAAGTATGCGAAGTTATAAATAATTAAAATTGGTGAGGTCCGAATAGTCAATCATTTGTACACAGGGTTATTCACAATTGAAAGGCAAAGCACTATAATAAATAGTAAAGGTGTTCATAGTAAGCTTATCTTTGCGGAGCGCTTAAATACAGTGGCAATTAATTTATACTATTCCTGATATGAAAATAGAATTTTGCGGAGCAGCCAGAACAGTTACCGGCAGTAAACATTTGCTGATGCCGGATGATGGGAAAAAGATATTATTGGATTGTGGTTTTTTCCAGGGGCGCGGTGCGGATACCGATGCACTGAACCGTGAATTTATTTTTGAACCTTCAGAAATAGATTATCTTATTCTTTCGCATGCACACATAGACCATTCGGGTAATATACCCAACCTGGTGAAGCAGGGATTTAAAGGACCCATTATTTGTACGCCTGCCACAGCCGAATTATGCAGGATAATGCTGCTGGACAGCGCCCATATCCAGGAAAGTGATATTCGTTTTATGAATAAGAGAAGAATGAAACAAGGGCAGGATGTATTGAAACCAATTTATAATGTGAAGGATGCCGAAAGCTGTTTCCCTTTGTTTGTAAGTGTTCCATATAATACTTCATATACTGTTTACAAAAATTTAAAGGTGATGTTTACCGATTCGGGACATATATTGGGAGCCGCAGGAGTTAATCTTCAGCTGAAAGAAAACGGAGAAGTAAAAAAGATTTTCTTTTCGGGTGATATAGGACGATACAATGGCTCTATATTAAAAGACCCGCAACCCTTTCCGCAGGCAGATTATATTATTACCGAGTCCACTTATGGCGACAGGCTGCACAGCGATGCGACCTACAGCGAACAGCAATTATTTGAGGTTGTGTTTAATACCTGTGTTACAAAAAAGGGGAAATTAATAATCCCTGCCTTTAGTTTAGGAAGAACCCAGGAATTGGTGTATGCGCTGGACCAAATGGAGCATAAAAAAATGCTGCCAAAGATTAATGTATATGTGGATAGTCCCCTGTCTGTAAACGCTACCAACATTATGCGCAACCATCCAGAATGTTTTAATAAAGATATTCTCGATTACATGAAAACCGATTCCAATCCTTTTGGTTTTGATAATTTAATATATGTGCAGGATGTGGAAGAATCAAAACATTTGAATGAGTTGAACGAGCCATGTATTATCATTTCTGCTTCGGGTATGGCAGATGCAGGGAGGATAAAGCATCATCTCGCAAATAATATTTCTAATCCGAACAACACCATATTAATGGTTGGATACGCAGAGCCCAACTCCCTGGGTGGAAAACTTCGCGCAGGGAACAAACTGGTTAGAATATTTGGAATAGAGCATGAGGTAAAAGCCGAAGTTATTATCATTGATTCGTACAGTGCCCACGGTGATTATAAAGAAATGATTCAGTATTTGAGTTGTCAGGACATACAAAAAGTAAAACAGGTTTACCTTGTACATGGCGAATACGAAGTGCAGTTAAAATATAAAGATAAATTAATGGACGCGGGATTTAAAAACGTTTCTATTCCCTCGCAGGGCGATGTAATTAAACAATAAAACAATTCATTGAAAGTGTTATTCAATCAAATAAAATACCTGGTAGCAAAAGAAATAAAGCTGGAAATGCGTAACAAGTATGCGTTGGGCGGCATTCTGTTATACGTTGTTTCTACCATTTTTGTCAGTTATTTGTCTTTTAAAAGCATAGTTACGCCTTCGGTTTGGAACGCCTTATTCTGGATTATTTTATTGTTTGCATCCATTAATGCCATTGCAAAAAGCTTTATTAATGAAACAAAGGGGAAATTGCTTTATTTATATACCCTGGCAAATCCACAGGCAGTTATCCTGTCAAAAATAATATACAATTCGCTTTTGCTTATTGTATTATCTGCCCTGTGTTTATTGTTTTACAGCATATTTGTAGGCAATCTTATCCAGGATTATTCGTTGTTTCTATTAACCTTGCTGCTGGGCAGTTGCGGCTTTTCGTCTCTATTAACAATGGTTTCGGCTATTGCTTCTAAAACCAATAACAATTTTACATTGATGGCAATTTTAAGTTTCCCCATCATGATTCCTTTATTAATGGTTCTGATTAAACTTTCTAAAAATGCTATTGATGGATTGGAACACTGGGATGTAAACTATTTGCTTGTTTTGGTTTTTATAAATGTAATAATTATCGCTCTATCATATCTTTTATTTCGCTACCTTTGGCGGGAATAAAAAAGGGAAATCCCCGCAAAGATTAAGGAAGGCATAGTTCGCCAGGTAAATAAAATGAAAAAAAATTGGTGGAAAGTGGTTGCAGCAGTATGTGTGCTCTACACAATAATTGCAGGTTTCCTATTTAAAGTTCCCGCTCAACCCATACTTCACGAAACTATTCGCAACCTTTACTTTCATGTGCCTATGTGGTTTTCCATGATGACAATTCTCTTTGTTTCGCTATGGCATAGCATTAAATATTTAAGTAAATCTGCTATTGAAAGCGATATTGTTGCATCACAGGCAGCACATACAGGTATGCTGGTTGGCTTTTTAGGGCTTGTTACAGGTTCCATTTGGGCAAAATATACATGGGGGGCATGGTGGGTAGCCGATACAAAATTGAACGGAGCAGCTATAACTATGCTTATTTATCTTGCCTATTTTGTTTTAAGGGGTTCGATTGACGAAGAGCAAAAGCGGGCACGCATAGCTGCTGTTTACAATATATTTGCTTATGTAATGCTGATAGTGTTCCTCTTGATTTTACCAAGGATGAATGATTCCCTGCACCCGGGTAACGGTGGCAATCCGGGTTTTAATAAATATGATTTGGACAGCACCATGCGAATGGTATTTTACCCGGCAGTAATTGGTTGGATATTACTCACCGTATGGATATTTACATTAAGAGTAAGATTAGAAAAAGTAAAACAAAAACTTTTGTATAATGATTAATTCAATAAAAAAAGCAACCCTGCTCACAGCAATATTGATTGGTTCAGCAAGTGCCTTTGCACAAGATAACCAACCTGTGGAAATGGCTACGGGTTTGTATCAGTCAGGAAAAATATATGTTGTGGTAACGGTGGTATCCATTATTTTTGTTGGTATATTAACCTACCTGGTAATGTTAGACCGTAAAATAAGCAAATTGGAAAAGGAAATAAAAAAATGAAAAAAATACACATTATTGGAATTGTAATTATTGCAGTTGCCATAGGAGCAATATTTACTACACTAAACAATACAAGCACTTATGCAAGTTTTTCGGAAGCCTGCACTGAACCCGGCAGCGAGTTTCATGTGGTAGGTAAAAGGGACAAAGAAAAAGAAATGGTTTATGAGCCTAAAGTGGATGCAAATCTATTTTCCTTTTATATGACAGACAATAAAGGCAAAGAATGTAAAGTGATATTGCACAAAAACAAACCACAGGACTTTGAGCACTCCGAACAGATTGTTTTAATTGGCAAAATGAAAATGCCCGAAAATGAATTTCAGGCATCAGACATATTAATGAAATGTCCTTCCAAATATAATGATGGGAAACCCCAGGCAAGTAATTAATTCACATTAGAAAAGGGATGAAATAGAGAAATGAAGAATTACAATAATAAATAATTCTTCATTTCACTGTTTTACTATTTCTGAAATAAAAAATATGGAGTACCTCAATGAGCATTTATGGATTGGACAAGTTGGTAATTTATTTGTCATTCTTTCTTTTGTCTTCGCTTTATTAGCAGGACTCAGTTATTTTTTTGCCGCCCGGGAGAATGAGGCGGCACCCTCGTGGAAACGCATTGCCCGAATTTCTTTTCGCATTCATGCTTTATCAGTAGTTGGCATTGTAGGATCATTATTTGTAATGCTGTACAGCCATTATTTTGAATACGAATATGTATGGCACCACAGCAGCAAAGAAATGCCGATGCGTTATATTCTCTCCTGCTTTTGGGAAGGACAGGAAGGAAGTTTTTTACTCTGGACATTCTGGCATGTAGTAATTGGTTTAATTTTGCAGCGAACTTCAAAAACATTTGAAGCGCCTGTTATGGCAACTATATCTCTAGTGCAGGCATTTTTAACCTCTATGCTTCTGGGTATATTTGTTTTTGAACATCGAATTGGCAGCAACCCTTTCACCGTTCTTTTGCGCAACCATCCCGACTTTTCAAACATTCCTTTATTTCAAAACCCTCATTATCTCGATAAATTAGACGGAAGAGGTTTAAATCCATTGCTTCAAAATTACTGGATGACTATCCACCCCCCTACTCTATTTCTTGGTTTTGCGTTAACCGTTGTTCCTTTTGCTTATGCTATTGCTGGTTTATGGAAAAACCGTTTGAACGAATGGATAAAACCTGCATTACCTTGGGCTTTCATCGGTGTTGCTGTTTTGGGTGTAGGTATATTAATGGGTGGAGCATGGGCTTATGAGGCGTTAAGCTTTGGTGGTTTCTGGGCTTGGGACCCTGTTGAAAATGCCTCCCTTGTACCCTGGTTAACATTAGTAGGAACGGCACACTTATTACTCATCAATAAAAATAACGGGCAATCATTGTTTGTGGCTTTCTTTTTAGCCATACTCACTTTTGTGCTCATCCTCTACTCTACCTTCCTTACCCGGAGTGGTATTTTAGGCGATTCTTCCGTTCATGCGTTTACTGATTTAGGTATGTCAGGGCAATTATTAATTTATTTGTTTTTCTTTTTGTTCCTTGGAGTTTTCCTTCTCTTTAAGAACCGAAAAAACTTTCCAAAGCATACAGAAGAAGAAGGAATCTGGAGCAGAGAATTCTGGATGTTTGTAGGAGCAATTGTTTTGCTTGTTTCTTCTTTTCAAATTATGTTTTATACTTCCATGCCGGTATGGAACAAACTATTTGATTTACATAAAGCTCCTGCTAAAGATGTAATCGGTTTTTATAACTCATGGCAATTACCCTTTGCATTTATTACCACGCTATTAATTGCAGTAGGACAATACTTTCGCTACAAAAGCACGGATATAAAAGTTTTCCTCAAGAAAATGGCAGCATCATTTATATTTTCACTGGGACTCACTTTTTTAGTTTTCTATACTATTCATTTCGACAAACCTTATTATTCCATCCTTCTTTTCTCTTCCATCTTTGCTGCAGTTGCCAATGCTAATTATATGTTCCTTATTTTAAAAGGAAAAATAAGAAAAGCAGGCGCATCCGTTGCTCATATCGGTTTTGCACTGGTTATGCTGGGAGTTTTAATTTCTACTTCTAAAAAAGATATTATATCACAAAACACCTCTGGGAAAAGTGTGGAGAGTTTGGGAGAAAAATTCTCTAACAATGATAATATTCTTCTGACACAAGGCGATACCTTGCCAATGGGAAAATACCTGGTAACTTATATGGGTAAACGTACTGTTGGAATCAATATTTATTTTGATGTTGATTATTTTACAAAAGATGCAAACGGCAAATTAAAGAAGGAATTTACGTTGTCGCCCCTGGTGCAAACTAATCCGCGAATGGGCAATGTGGCTGAACCGGATACAAGACACTTCCCGACATTTGATGTTTATACACATGTAACCTTTGCCGATTTAGAAAATTTAAAAGAAAAAAAAGAAGATTCAACTGATGAATATGCCACAGCAAAAAATCATACGCTAAAAAAAGGAGATACTATTTTCTCTTCCAATGCAATTATTGTTTTTGATTCACTTTCTACCCGAATTGATAAATCCAAATATAAATTAGCCGAAAAGGATATAGCTGTGCAAGCCCATTTCAGAGTCCTTGATATTAAGAAAACGTATTCTGCCTCTCCCTTGTATGTTATTCACGATAATTTAATTCAACCTGTTCCTTTTAAAGTGGATGAATTAGGGTTACAGTTTATGTTCTGGAAAATTGATCCATCGAATGGGAAAATTGAAATATCTTTGCAGGAAAAAAAATCGAATACCAAAGATTTTATTGTAATGCAGGCTATTGTTTTTCCTTACATTAATATTCTTTGGTTAGGCGCAATCATCATGGCAATAGGAACTATACTTGCAATAATAGAACGAATACGAAAATAAATGTTTGTTTTATGGAAAACAAAAAATATAAAATAGTAATAATTGGTGCGGGCAATGTTGCCACACAGTTAGGATTGGCATTAGTAAAAGTTAAACATGACATTCTCCAGATAGTTAGTATTCATCCTTCTTCTGCCGAACAGTTAGCAAAGCAATTAAATTGCAAATTCACGACTCACCTTGAAAAAATTAATTTATCCGCTGACATATATATTATAGCTGTAACGGACAAAGCCATTTCGAAAGTAGTGAAGCATTTAAAATTTGAAAACAAAATAATTATTCACACTTCAGGAGCCACGGATATAAAGGTATTACAAAAGGCATCTGAAAATTATGGAGTTTTTTATCCTGTTCAAACTTTTTCCAAAGACAGAGAAATTGATTTCAGCAAAGTTCCGATTATGCTGGAAGCAAGTAATGATAAAACTTACGACACAATACAACTGCTGGCAAGCAGCATAAGCAGAATATTTTACGATGCCAATTCCGAAAAGCGAAAAGCTGTTCACTTAGCAGCCGTGTTTGCAAATAATTTTACTAACCACATGTTTACTCTTGCTGATGGTATCCTAGCAGCTTATGACTACGAACAGGATTTATTAATACCCTTAATTTCTGAAACTGTTTCAAAAGTAAAAGGACAGTATGCTACAGAAATGCAAACCGGACCTGCAATTCGAGGAGATAAAAAAACAATGAAAGCTCATCTTAAATTACTTTCCTCAAATAAAGATTACCAAAAGATTTACAAATTGTTAAGTAAAAGTATTATTAAATTATCTAAGTAGAATAAGTAGTAATTTAGCAGCATTGTAATTATTATTTATGTTTTCATTTCTAAAACTTATCCGAATTCAAAATTTGCTTATTATTGCTTTTACGCAATACATGGTAAGATATTGCCTTATCGCTCCTTTATTAAAAGTACAAAGTAATTACTATACTCTACAATTAAGCAATTTCAATTTTTTTCTGCTCGTTCTTTCCACCGTTATGATTGCCGCAGGCGGGTATGTTATCAATGATTATTTTGATGTAAAGATTGATAAAGTAAACAAGCCCGAACGGCTGGTAATCGACAAAGGTATTAAAAGACGTGTGGCGATGGGTGCTCATACGGTTATCAGTTTCCTGGCTATTGTTATCGGGTTGTATGTTTCGTGGGTTATCGGGCACTGGAAACTGGTTTTTATTCATTTTATCTGTGCTATGGGTTTATGGTTTTATTCTACAACTTTTAAAAGACAGTTTTTAACCGGCAACCTTGTTATTGCCATGTTCACTGCCATTGTTCCTCTGGTAGTGGGCATTTTCGAATTGCTGCCTTGTTATAAAGCTTATCTTCCCTTGGACCATACTCTAAGTTTTTTGCTCATCTGGAAATGGATTTTCGGAATCTCGTTTTTTGCATTTATTACCACCCTGCTTCGCGAAATACTGAAAGACATGGAAGATTACGAAGGCGATAAAGAATTTGGGTGCCAAACAATGCCTATATTATTAGGAATAAAATCTTCGAAAGTGGTGGCTGTGTTTATTGCATTTGTTACCATGTTTTGTCTTGGTTATTTGCAAATGCTGCGATATGCACTGAAAGACTGGATTGGAATTTATTATTTCACTATTGCCTTACAGTTGCCTTTTGCTTTTCTTATTTTCAAAATCATTACCTGTAACACAAAAAAAGAATTCAGGTTTGCAGGCAATACTGCTAAATTTATTATGCTGATGGGAATTTGTTACCTATTTGTGTTTAATTACTTCATGTATTATTAGCATTTCTTTACATGAATTTCGAAGAACTTAAGAAATACCATTTCATACTTGCTTCTAAATCCCCGAGAAGGCAATTTTTGCTCAAAGACCTTGGGCTTCATTTTGAGGTGGCTACCAAAGAAGTGGACGAATCTTTTCCACCGGATTTACGAGCCGAACAAATTCCTTTGTACTTATGCGAGAAAAAAGCCACTGCTTTTGATGATGAACTGAAAGATAATACCATTGTGATTACTGCCGATACAATAGTCTGGGTAGATAACCAGGTGCTGAACAAACCCGAAAACTATGAGGATGCGGTTCGGATGCTGGGGTTATTATCCGGAAAGATGCACCAGGTATATACAGGAGTTTGTTTGAAATCGAAAGAAAAACTAGTTAGCTTTTTTGCTGTTACGAATGTATATTTTAAAGTGCTTACCGCTTTCGAAATAGACTTTTATATTCGCCATTTTCATCCTTTTGACAAAGCAGGTGCTTACGGTGCGCAGGAATGGATGGGTTACATAGCGGTCGAAAAAATTGATGGCTCGTACTTTAATGTGATGGGCTTGCCGGTAAAAGAACTGTATGAGCAACTGCTCCAATTTTGAAAATTATATCTCTTAAAAGAGAAAGGTTACTATTACACCGACAAAAAACGAAGTGTGTAAAAAAGAAGAGAGACAAGCTGAAAAGCTTGTCTCTCTAAGTACCCGGGATCGGACTTGAACCGATACAATCGCAATGATTACAGGATTTTAAGTCCTGCGTGTCTACCAATTCCACCACCTGGGCATTCTTCGGCATCAAAAAAAACCCTTCTCTTTTAAGAGAAGGAACTCTCTTGGAGCGAAAGACGGGGTTCGAACCCGCGACCTCGACCTTGGCAAGGTCGCGCTCTACCAACTGAGCTACTTTCGCTAATCATTTTTTCGGACTGCAAAAGTAAGTAAATTTTTAAACCGACAAAATAATTTACCCAAAATCATTTTAATAATAGTTGATAACAATCCTGCCGTTGTATTACATAAACTCCGTACATTTATGCTATCAAAATTAAATTATATAAAAATGAAACTAAATAAAGTAATGGCAGGATACCACATGTTGGTGATACTGTCGCAGGTGGATGGTAACTTTGACGCTTCTGAAGGAATTGTAATTGCGAACTATTTACAGGATGCTTTTCCTATTCGTTTCAATCTTGATAATGAAATGGAAGTATTAAGCGCATTGCCAAAGGAAGATTATTTTTTACATTTTAACAATGCCATGAATGATTTTTATGAAGACTCTAACGAGCAGGAACGGGTTGATTTTCTCAATTACGCAGTAAAAACCGTGATGGCTGATAAAAAACTTACTGTAGAAGAAAATAAATACCTGAAGGAATTGTACTTTGCGTGGGAACCGCAGTTTGAAGGAATTTAACCCCCAATCATTTTTTTAATTTCATTTAATTTCATCAGTGCCTCCACAGGTGTCAATATATTGATGTCTGTTTTTTGCAACTCCTCTTTAATATTTTCCAGAACCGGATCGTTTAGCTGAAAGAAACTCAATTGCACATTATCACTTGCCTCCTGCTTTTTTGTCGCTGTTTTCCATTCCGAATTATTAATGTTTACTGTTTGCTGATTGTTGATTCCTAATTCCTGTCTTCCACCCGCATCTTTTGTTTTTTCTAATTGTGCAAGTATTTCATTTGCCCTTTCCAAAACTTGTCTTGGCATGCCTGCCATCTTAGCAACGTGAATACCAAAACTATGTTCGCTGCCTCCGGCAACTAATTTACGCATAAACAAAACTTTATTGCCTACTTCTTTTACAGACACATTAAAGTTTTTTATTCGTGGCATTGAATTGGTCATTTCATTTAATTCGTGGTAGTGAGTGGCAAATAATGTTTTTGCTTTCGACACATTTTCATGAATGTATTCAGCTATAGCCCATGCAATGGAAATGCCATCGTAGGTGCTTGTTCCCCTTCCTATCTCATCCAGTAAAATTAAACTTTTGCTTGATAAATTATTTAAGATAGAAGCTGTTTCATTCATCTCTACCATAAAGGTAGATTCACCAGAAGAAATATTATCCGAAGCACCAACTCGTGTAAATACTTTGTCAACTAAACCTAAATTAGCATGTTTGGCAGGAACAAAACTTCCCATTTGAGCCATTAAAACAATTAATGCTGTTTGTCGCAGTAATGCCGATTTACCAGACATATTGGGTCCGGTGATGATGATGATTTGCTGTTTGTCATTATCAAGATATACATCATTGGCAATATACTCCTCCCCTATTGGCAATTGTTTTTCTATAACAGGATGACGTCCGTCTTTAATATCAAGAATATCATTTTCAAAAATATGTGGGCGCACGTAATTGTTTTTTTGAGCAATGGTGGCAAAAGAAAGCAAACAATCCAAACGAGCGATTAACGAGGCGTTCAACTGGATAACAGGAATAAAATCCATTAAAGATATTACCAAATCATTAAACAGTTTTATTTCCAATGCCAGAATTTTTTCTTCCGCCCCTAATATTTTTTCCTCGTATTCTTTCAGTTCGGGAGTGATGTAACGCTCGGCAGAAGTAAGCGTTTGCTTGCGCATCCAGTCGGTAGGCACTTTATTTTTGTGCGCATTAGTAACCTCGAGGTAATAACCATACACCAGGTTAAATGCTACTTTCAGAGACGTGATGCCAGTGCGCTCTACTTCGCGCAATTGTATTTGCAATAAAAAATCTTTTCCCGAGCCGGAAATTTTTCTTAATTCATCCAACTCTTCGTTTACCCCATTTGCAATTACATTGCCTTTATGCAAAAGATAGGGAGGTTCGGGCATTACTTCCTTTTCTATCCGTTCTATAACCGATTTACATGGATTGAGTTGTTCAGCAATTTTTTGTAATGATTTATTATTTGAGTTTTCACAAGCAATTTTAATTGGTTCTATTGCTGTTAATGCCCGTTTCAACTGTACTACTTCTTTTGGAGAAATGCGCGCAGTTGCAACCTTTGAGATGATACGTTCCACATCTCCAATCAACGAAATTTGTTCGCTTATGGTATCGTTAAATTCCTGTTTCGATAAAAAATAATCTACCACATCCAATCGTTCTTCGATAGGTTCTTTGTGCTTTAAAGGCAATGCCAGCCACCGCCTCATCATCCGTCCGCCCATAGGAGAAACCGTTTCATCAATTACATCAATTAATGTCTTTGCATTCTCGTTGTGCGAACCAAACAATTCTAAATTGCGAATGGTGAACCTGTCCAGCCAAACATATTTTTCTTCTTCTATGCGTGAAATAGTGGAAATGTGCTTCACTTTATCGTGAGCGGTATCGGCAAGGTAATGAAGAGCTGCACCGGCAGCAATAATTCCACTCTCCATAGTTTCTATTCCAAAACCTTTCAGGGAATTTACTTCAAAATGTTTTAATAAGGTATTGGTACCAAAGTCGGAAGCGAACGCCCAGTCGTCTATTCCGTAAATGTAAAACTTTTCTCCAAAGTTTTCCACGAATATTTTCTTTTTACTTTTCTGAAACAATATTTCATTAGGGCGAAAACTTTGAAGAAGTTTATCAATGTATTCGAGGTTTCCTTCTGCAACAAAAAATTCGCCTGTGGATACATCCAGAAAAGAAACACCTGAATTTTTTTCTCCAATATAAACAGATGCTAAAAAGTTATTTGTTTTGTTATCGAATACTTTATCGTTATAAGACACCCCAGGAGTAATGAGTTCGGTAACACCCCGTTTAACAATTGTTTTGGTAAGTTTCGGGTCTTCCAACTGGTCACAGATGGCGACACGCTGCCCGGCACGAACCAGTTTGGGAAGATAAGAATCCAGGGAATGATAAGGAAAACCGGCTAACTCTACAAAAGAGGCAGAACCGTTTGCACGTTTGGTAAGTACAATACCTAATATATTGGCAGCCTTAACGGCATCCTGTCCGAAGGTTTCGTAAAAATCGCCTACACGAAAGAGCAGTAACGCATCGGGATATTTTCCTTTTATGGCATTGTACTGCTTCATCAACGGAGTTTCCACCTCTGATGTTGCGCTTTTAATCATACTTCTGTTTACTGTTGCCATCGGTGGTAAAAATACAAAAGGTATGAAGATGAGAGGGGGAAAGTTTTTAACAAAAGATTAAGAAAGCAAAAAAGAAATGCCACAAGTTTATAAAGACACAAAGGAAACAGAAAAAAAAATTCTTAATAGACATTCTATAGATTAAGAGGCTGTTTAAATTTTATTTAAAAGTTTATTACATTTTCCACCCGCTATTTTTATTTCATTATTAAAGCAAATTTTTTATCCCCGTTATTTGACATCGTTTAGTAAACCCCCGAAAAGGTTCGTTAATAAAGGAAAGTAATTGTGAACTAATTTGTGTTTGTTTCCAAAAAACCCAATGATGTACTCTTTGAACCCAATGATGTACTCTTTGAACTCAATGATGTACTCTTTGAACCCAAAGCTGCACACTTTGCAAATTGGAGATAAATGCAAATAATTAATCCGTACACCCCGCAAAAAAATCCTGTTGTGTTTGCGGTCTTAAATCAATGGAAAGGTGAAAATGGAATGAATGAAGAGGAAAAGGAAAAATTGGCAGGGAACGAAAAAAAACGGGCGGATGACACACCGACTGCCGGAGGGTCTGAAGTGCTTAACATAGCGGACTTCCTAAAGCGAAGCACCTAAAAAAACTATTTTTTGATTTTTAAATAATAGACATTATATAGATTACTATAGGGGTCGAGGTGGTAATAAAAAAGGCTGCCTCACTTTTGAGACAGCCTTATTTGTAGTTTCAGACTCTTGGCAAACTCCTTTTCCGGGGGAGAGAGATGGGTGATTAATGAACCAGCAACATCCTTTTTGTTTCAGTATAAATTACTTTATTGTTTTGTTTCACACTCATTTTATAAAAATAACTTCCTGAATTAAAACTAGTCAAATCAGCTATTTCCACTGTATGAATACCCGTTGTAACATCAGCAGTATTGTAAATGGTTTTTACTTTACGCCCTGTTACATCATATAAATCTATGCTTACAGCCGCAGCCTGCGAAATACTAAAATCAATTTGGGCTTTCCCGGTTGCAGGGTTAGGATAGTTTTGCCCTATTGTGTTGCCGTTTTGCGCGTTAACCGCAATGCCAACTCCCAGAGCGTGATGAATGCGGTATATCATCCCATTAGTGGTATATCCGCCTTTCATGGCGTAAATAAAACCATCACTTCCTTCGCGCAAGGTAGTTAACCCACCCGATGTAATATCCGCCCAAAGTACATTTGTGGTGACCGTATTGTAAGCAGGAGGGTTGCCCATTGTTAGGTTATATACTTTTCCTGCAACGTTACTTCCAAGCATAATGTGGTTATCAAATTCTGGCATAACAGAGCCTGTATAAAACACAGGACCTGTAACGGCAGGAACCGGAGAGGCCCAGGTAGCAATAGGGTTAATATGCCCGGTGCAAGGTGTGGTGGTCCCGTATTTGAAATTACCTTCGCATGCAGCCCAGCCATAATCTCCTCCTTTATGTATAATATCTAATTCATCGTATGTACTAAGTCCGTTTTCACTTACATACATTGAATCTGTATTCGGATTAAATGTAAAACCGAAATCGTTGCGGTGTCCATAGCTCCATATATAATCACAATTTCCTACCGTAGGGTTTCCGTCATCATAAAAAGGATTGTCAGTTGGAATGGTGCCATCTTTATGAATTCTCATGATTTTTCCGAACGGGTAATGAAGTTTGTTGGCTACATTAACTACAGAATCTCCCTGGTTATAAGCAAGGTCGCCAATGCAGAAATAAATACTGTTTGGGTCGCTTGGGCGGAAACGAATAATGCCTCCAAAATGGTTTCCAGCAACATTACTTACATTGTTAAATGGAGGATAACTGGCAAGATTTATTTCAAGAATAACAGTTGGATTGGTTCCCACGTTTGCCACATCGGTAAACCGCATGATGCGTATTTTATCAGGAGAGGCAAGATGCACATAATATACATATACATAACTATTGGTTGCATAGTCAGGGTCAACAGCTATACCCAACACACCTCTTTCAAAATCGCAATCAACGACAGAAGTTAAATCGTAAAATGTAGAAAGCAAAGTTCCGGTTGCACTATAAACAAGGATGGTGCCTGCTGCACAATTTCCGGCAGAACTACCGCCTTTTTGGGTAATAAAATACCTTCCGTCAGGGGTCCAGTCAAAGTCAACAGGTAACTGAAGCCCTCTAACCACTGTATCCCGAACATAACCAACAGGCATTGCCTGTGCATTTAATTTTAAAGAAGCAGTGGTAAGAAAGACAACTGCCAGAAGTAGTACTATTTTTTTCATAATCATTATTATTTATTTGTTTAGGAAGCAAAAGTAGTAAAAAAGCAATTAGCTGTTAGAAATTAGAAGTTAGAATTTAGAACTTGCTTCGTCATTGAGAGTGTACCTAAGCATTCTCCAAAATAAAGTAAACGGTTGCTTCGCACACTCTTAGAAATACATCCTCTATGCTTATGTGGCACGGATGGTTTCAAAATATACACGGATGGTTTAAAATATGCACGGATGGTTTCAAAATATGCACGGATGGTTTGAAAATATGTACGGATGGTTTCAAAATATACACGGATGGTTTCAAAATATGCACGGATGGTCTCATCCGTGGTGCGGAAGGTCTATGCTTACTTATTTAATAAAAATACCTCAAAAGCAGGCTCTCGCAATGACGACAACAATTAAAATTTAGTATTTAGAATTTA
>JANYDQ010000019.1 GCA_025363555.1 Bacteroidota bacterium
GGAACAATTAAGTAGTGAGTATAAGAATTTGATATATTAATAAAAGTAAAATAGTAATGAAACAATACCTGGTCCAGGTACGATGCGTTTCGGTAGTCAAATCGATTCACTTACAAAACGCTCGAAACAGAAGTAAAATGAAAGCTAATCGTATAACAATTTAAGTCGAAAATAAGATGAAAGTCAAAATAAAAACTGGTGGAAGGCAGCGACAAGGAAACATGGAAAACGAAAGTTTCTACTGACTGGAAAGTCTTACTAGACTTACTGGAAAGCGGGAAAAAAGTTTTCGTTCAGTGTGCCGGTGTTGGCGCAAGCAAACACCTGGTATGGAGCAATGTGATATACATGTATGTTATCTAGTGACAGAGAGCCAAAAACCATAAAGCCCGGGACATCGAATTGTAACTATAGTTGCAACTGTAGTTTTTATAGATGTTTCCGCTGCTTTTTTTTATTTCGTATTTTGTGATAGAAATAGTAAAAGGAGATATAAAAACAAAAAAGGCAACACTTCCGAATTGCCTTTTTTGCGTTGGGATTCGGAGACAATAAATTATTTATCTCCTAAAATTATTGTTGCCTGCCCCAGTCCTTTCATCATTAATTTAGTGTTGATGGAATAAGGTGGCGAATTAAGCAACTGTTGTAATCCTTTCAGAAAGCCCTTTGCATCTGCCTCATTTGCCCGCTCATCATAAAAAGGAATACGCACTTTTTCCACTATCATCATGTTTCGGCTGGCAGTAGCAATTTTAAATTTCCCTTTCACCGTGTTTGTTTTCAACCAGTCTTCTATTGCCGAACTCAACTCTTTGCCCCCATATTCCTTTTCCAAATCTCCGCTCCACGAATCCAGCTTTTTGATGCGAAGGGTTATTTCTTTTCCGTTTTCTATTCTGTCGTTAAAATGTGTTTGCAAACTTTTAGCAAAACTATCGAGAGGTTCAACCATCGCTTCTTCTACTAATGCAGGCACATCAGCAGTTAAGGAAGGAGCACCTGTTCCCTGAGCAAACGCTACTTGTTTGTCTGTGTAAGCATCCAATGCCAACAAGTTAAATGTAACTGATTTTAGAAAATCTTTGGCAATTACCGTCCAGTTCAGTTGCAAAATAATGTCGGCTCCTGCTGCTTTCTTTAATTTATCGAAAGTACTTTCCATCGCCTTTGTATTGTCTTTTTCCGCATTTCCACCTACCGAATTAATAATCAGTTCTGCACTTTTTAGAGTAAATTTTTTGTCTGCCATCATCACCTTTAGTTTCCCTATTACCTTATTCATTGTAGAATCTTTCTGAAATGCTTTTTTGTAATCCGGCACTTTTACAAGCATTCCGCTATTGTCATCGTCCATCATATATCCGTTTCGGCTGCACCATTCATCACCGGGCACTATCATTAAAGTAGGTTTTTTTGACTGCGAAAAAACAGTGTTAACCATTACTATAACAATGCACATACATAGAATTATTTTTTTCATATTGTTAGTTTGTTGTTGGGGCAGGGGTGAGGTCGGAAAAGGGAAGGATTAAAGTTATTGGTTACTTTACCTTCACTCCCTTTTTATAAGTAATTTCATTAATCACATTTTCATTCTTATCATAAAAAACCCATTTCCCATTTGGTTTGCTTTCCACTCTGCCATTTTTAGTTTTTACTAAAGTATAAGAGGAAGTGCTTCTTAGTTTTGCATCTTCTCCCCAACTTGCACAATCTCCCGACAGCAAACCATCTTTAAATGTCTGTTCCATCGACTTCACTCCTGTAGGATAATAATACGTCCACAAACCATCAAATTTTTCTTCCTTATACACTCCCTCATTGTCCTTAGACCCATGAGGAGTAAAAGCAATCCAGTGTCCGTCTTTTTTCCCCTTTTTATAGTCGCCTGTTTCTCTCACTTTTCCCGATTCATAAAATAATTTCCATTGCCCATCTTTCAGGTCATCTTTATAAAACCCTTCGTAGATAGGCATTGTAGAAGGCAGCCAGCCTTTCCAGCTTCCGTCCATTTTGCCTGCTTTAAAATTTCCTTCATCTTTCATCACCCCGTCATCGTACCACGAGTGCCATGTTCCTTCCTCTTTTCCGCTGACAAATTTTCCTTCATTCAGTTTCTGCCCGTTTTCGTACCAGGTGGTCCATGTTCCTATTTTTTTCCCTTCGGTATAACTTCCCGCTTTCCATTTGGTACCTGTCTTATATGAATAATTCCAGGTACTGTCCATCAAATCATTTTTGTAATATCCTTCCGATTCCTTTATTCCTGTTGGAAACCAATACATCCATTTCCCGCTTCGCAAATCATCTTTCAGTGTTCCTTCCATTTCTATTTTTCCATCTTCGTTATACCATTTCCAATACCCGTTCTTTTTATCATTTACAAACGGTCCCTGGCTTTTTATTTTACCATTTTTAAACCAGTTGATGCAGTCCCCATTCTTTTTTCCGTTTAGATACTCCACTTTATAATCTTTTTCCCCCGTTTTTAGATAGAACATCCATTCCCCATTCATCCTCCCATCCTTGTAATTTCCTTCACTTTTCTTTTTCCCGTTATCATATTGGGTAGTCAGTTTTCCATTTCCGTTATTAATTACCTGCGCGTAATTCTCGGTCCACAAATTCATCAGCAACACCTCATCGTCTTTATACATCAGTTCCTGTTTCGGAGTTCCGTTCTTAAACCATTCTTTCCATGTTCCCGTTTCTTTTCCGTGCAGGTATTGCCCTTCAGTTTGGCGCATCCCGTTTTTATGCCACCCTTTATAAGGTCCTTCCGCCATATTATTTTTAAACATGCCGTCACTTTCCTTTTGTCCGTTGTCGTAATAGTAAATCCATTCCCCGGTTTTCTTTCCCATCACATAGCTTTCCATGCTTTTTGGTTTTTCATTTTCGTACCATGCCAGCCAGGTACTGTCCTGCTTATCCTTCTTGAAATAACTCACCATTGCTTTCTTTCCATTGCTGTAATAGTAATTCCAGGCACCATTCTTTTCTCCAAGCCGGTATGTTTCTTCCATTTTAATTTTCTTTCCCGGATAATAAGTAATAAATTTTCCATCCTCTTTCCCTTTCGTAAAATTACCCTCCCTTGCCAACTCCCCGTTTTCGTACCATTCCATCAGTTTTCCATCCTGCATCCCATCTTTGGTTTGCTGTTCACTTTTCTTTTTTTTAAATTCTTTGTCCCAGTATTCGGTTACAGGTTGGGCAATGAGGGTATTAAGAAAAAAGGTAAAAAGCAAATAGGTTATAATTTTTTTCATATTGAATTTTATCTGCTTAATAAAGCTTCTATCTTTTTAAAAGGTAGAACCTTTAACGTCTCCAACGTTAGAGTTTAGATATTAGATATTAAATTTTAGATATTAATTTCATTCCTTACTTCGTTTCCAACACCTTAAACAACTCATCCAGTTTAGGAGTCAAAATTATTTCCGTCCTCCGGTTCTTTTTTCTTGCTTCTGCTGTCTTCCCCGGGTCTATCGGAAAATATTCCCCACAACCCGCAGCAGTTAATCGCTTGGGGTCAACACTTGAATTTTTTGTAATTATTTTTACAATAGAAGTTGCCCGAAGCACACTCAAATCCCAGTTGTCCTTAATTTCTCCTTTGCCGCTCATCGCCACATCATCCGTGTGTCCTTCTATCAGCACATTAATGTCTTTGCTCTGTTCCAATACCTTTGCCACTTTTTTCAATGCTTCCACACCTTTTTCCTCCACCGAAATACTGCCCGAAGCAAACAACAAACTTTCATCCATAGACACATATACTTTCCCATTTTTTTGGGTAATGGTCAATCCTTTTCCTTCAAAATTAAACAACGCATCCGACAGTTTTTTCTTCAACTCATTACTTGCATCATCCTTACTTTTAAGCACTGCTTCCAGTTCAGCCACCCGCGCTTCCCGTTTTTTCAGTTCAGCAGTGGTATCATCCAGCGTTTTTTTTTGTGCATTAAGCTGCGCTTCTAGTTTTTTCAGTTCATCCTGTTTTTTCAAAAACTCTTCCTGCGTAGTTTGCAGTTCGCCCGATATTTTTTTAGTATCACTTATATTTCCTTCCAGCAGCCGGTTGTATTTCTCCAGCAACTGTTCATTAATTTGGTTCAGCTTTTCAAACTTCCCATCCGTTACCCTGTAACTTCTTCCCAATTGAGAAGTGTCTTTTTTCAAATCCTCTATATCCCTTCCGTTTTCCTTCAGTTCCTTTCTCGCCTCTGCCAGCTTCGCCTCGCAGTCGTTCGAATTTGTTTTTAATGTTGCCAGTTCCGTTTCGCAGTTTTTGCGTTTTGCCTGTTCTTCTTCCATCAGTCGTTGCGGCACACACGAGCAAAACCAGGAAGTTAAAAATACTACAGAAAAATAGTTCAGTCTTTTTTTCATTTTCATATGTTTTTTTATTAATACCCTGCAAAATTATTATATAACCATCATGTTCTAACAATGTATTACCAAACTTTATAAACATTTAGTGTGTTCATTAGTTTAGCAGCGAAAATTAAAATACGTAGTAACAACCTCCCGGGAGTTAAGCGGGGCATACTTCCTAATCCTTTTCCATCGCCATCTGCCCTCCCCATGAAAAAAGGAAGGGGAGCGGTTTCCCAAGTACTTAATGTTTTTTTCAAGAACTACCTCCTCTCCTTTTTTTGAAGAAGAGGGGATGAAAGGGGTGAGGCAGAATAAATATTTCCGACAAATTTCTCCTTCATCTAAATATTAATTGCAAATTTGCAACTCTTCAAACCTGAAACTTTAAACCCTTAAATTTTAAAACTAAAAATAAAGATGAGCAACATTAAAGACTACATTGAAACAAACAAACAACGTTTCTTGGACGAATTGTTTGAACTACTAAGAATACCAAGCGTTAGCGCTGACCCGAAACATAAACAGGATGTGTTTAAAACTGCAGATGCTGTAAAAACTTATTTGGCGAAAGCAGGTGCGGACCATGTGGAAATTTGCCAGACAGCAGGATACCCCATAGTGTATGCAGATAAAATTATTGATGCGAAACTTCCGACAGTTTTGGTATATGGACATTATGATGTTCAACCAGCCGACCCGCTGGAACTATGGACATCAGGACCTTTTGAACCTGTTATTAAGAACGATAAAATATATGCACGGGGAAGTTGCGATGACAAAGGGCAAATGTATATGCATGTAAAAGCATTTGAATACATGATGCAGACGAACTCTTTGCCTTGTAACATAAAATTTATGATAGAAGGGGAAGAAGAAGTAGGGTCCAACAATCTTGGAACCTTTGTAGCCAACAATAAAGAAAAATTAAAAGCAGATGTTATTTTAATATCCGATACAGGCATTATTGCTAACGATATTCCTTCTATTACTGTTGGTTTGCGCGGACTGACGTATGTGGAAGTGGAAGTAACGGGACCTAACCGCGACTTACATTCCGGTTTGTATGGTGGTGCTGTTCCTAATCCTATCAATATTCTTTGCGAGATGATTGCAAAAATGAAGGATGAAAACAAACACATTACTATTCCAGGATTTTATGATGATGTGGATGTTATTTCTACTGAAGAGCGTGCAGAGATGGCAAAGGCGCCTTTCAGTTTGGATGAATACAAAAAGTCAATTGGATTAAAAGATATTATCGGGGAAGAAACATATTCCACCAACGAACGGATTTCTATTCGTCCTACAATAGACGTAAATGGTATCTGGGGCGGCTACCAGGGCGAAGGGGCAAAAACAGTAATTCCTTCTAAAGCATACGCAAAAATATCTATGCGTTTGGTTCCATATCAAACATCGGATAAAACATTTGAGCAGTTTAAAACTTATTTTGAATCGCTTGCCCCTTCTTCTGTTTCTGTAAAAGTAACCAATCATCACGGTGGGGAAGCGGCTGTAACCCCTATGAATACTATTGCTTACCAAGCAGCAAGCAAAGCAATGGAAACTACGTTTGGTAAAAAGCCTATTCCTGTTCGCAGTGGTGGCAGCATTCCTATTGTTGCTATGTTTAAATCGGAATTAGGCCTGGATACGGTGTTGCTTGGTTTTGGACTGGATTCGGATGCCATCCATTCTCCAAACGAACATTATGGTGTGTTTAATTACCTGAAAGGAATAGAGACAATTCCTTATTTTTACCAGTATTATGCGGAGATGAGCAAGTAATTGGATTGGCTGATTTGTTATCTAACCACAGATTATCACAAATAAAAAAACTCCCCTGATTTTTTCATCGGGGGAGTTTTTTATGTGGTAGCTATTCCCCTCTTGAAAAGGTCAAGGGTTGTGTTATTGTTTTAATTCTTCAAACACTCCACTATTTTCCCTGCTATTTCGTTTTGCCCCGCTTCACTTGTTAAATAATTTTTATCCTTTTCGTTCGAAATAAAACCCAGTTCTAAAAGTACTGCCGGGCATTTCGAATTTTTTAAAACAAATAAGTTGGCGTCTATTACTTTCCTTTTTACCAAACTCTCATTTGAAATTACATTTACTAAACTGTTAGCATTTATAAGTGATGCATTATAAAAATTATTTTCTTTACAAACTGATGCCTGAACACCATTGGTATTTATATCTTTCGAAATATTAACATGCAACGAAATTAATAAATCCGGATTCAAGGTATTTATTTTCTCCACCCGCTCATTCAACTCTATAAACTTGTCATCATCCCGAAGCAATACTATTTCCACATCACTGCTTTTATTCATTTCTTTTATTTTCATGGAAATACTTTCCACTATTTTCTTTTCCGAAGCATCTCCTATGGTTGCTCCATAGTCTTTACCACCGTGTGCGGCATCTATCACTATTCGTCTTTTTTCATTTATTGGTTTAAACGAAAAAGATAGTATCAGTACTATCATTCCTAAAAATTTGATTTTGTTTTTCATTCTGATTGGTTTTAATTGGTTTATTGCAAAAGTAAGATTGTTTTTAGTTTTAAAAAAGGAATACCTAAAACTTATAAACATGTTTTTCAACACAGAACAATTGGGGGACCCTGGGATTGGGCAACCTGTTCAACTAAAAATAAAAAAGCCCCCAAATTATACTCCAAAAACGGCTTATTATACACTTGTAAAAATCGTTTATACAATTGTATTTGCCATTTTTACAACTGTATTTATCATTTATACAATTGTAGTTGCCCTTTATACAACCGGATTTGCTCTTTTTACAACCGTATTTGCTCATTTTACGACCGTATTAATGATTTATCTTACCGTAAAAAGCATTTTTTCTACCGTATTACTTCTTTTTTGGGTGGTATAAATGCTTTTTTGGGTGGTATCAACTCTTTTTACCACCGTATGCACAGCAAAACCGGTTGTATAATAGGGTATATTTACGCTAAAAGAATATAACTAACATAATATCAATAAATTAACAAGGGATAAATTCTAAATTCTAATCTCTAAATTCTAATAATAAACAAAAGATAAATTCTAAATTCTAATCTCTAAATTCAACAATAAACAATTAATTATTAACATTTGAGGGTGGGTATTATTTAGTAATTTTGCGGGGGTAATTGTAATAATAACTGATAGAGAGAGAGACATGAAAAGTTTATGCAGGGTGCTTGGTGGTTTATTGTTTGTTGTTTTGGTTTCGTGTAGTGATTATAAGGAGGTAACTTTTAGTGGTATTGAAAGTGTGAAAATGCTGAAACTGTCGCAAAACGGAGCAGAAGCCGAAATAACAGCTAAAATAAAAAATCCGAATAACACTTCGTTCACCATTTACAAATCGGAAATGGATGTAACCATTAATGGATTGAACGCGGGAAAAGCGCATCTGGAAAAAAATGTGCGAATAACGAAGAACTCGGAAGATACTTATACGTTTGTTATCAAATCCGATTTTTCTGCTTTGAGCATTACCGATATTCCGAAAATCATTCAAATGGCAATGAGTAAAAATGTAAAGGTAGGATTGAAAGGAAATTTGCGGGCAGGTAAACTATGGGTGAAACGAAACTTTCCGGTGGACATTACCCAAAGCGTTCCTTTGAATTTTGTTAAATAACTTCCCCTAATAAAAGACGCAAGAATGCGAAGAAAAAAATTACATGGTAATGCATAATACTATCCTTTTCTTTCTGTGTCTCTTTGCAAAACATCTTTTTAATTTTCCATGCGAGACATTTTAACTATGCAAGAACATAAACACACCAACTCGCTTATTAAAGAAACAAGTCCTTACCTGCTTCAACATGCTCACAACCCTGTGGACTGGTATGCCTGGAAGGACGAAACCCTGGAAAAAGCAAAACAGGAAAACAAATTGATTTTAATAAGCGTGGGTTATTCTGCCTGTCACTGGTGTCATGTAATGGAACACGAATGTTTTGAGGATGAAAAGTTGGCAAAGCTGATGAACGACAATTTTATTTGCATAAAAGTGGACAGGGAGGAGCGTCCTGACGTTGACCAGATATACATGCTGGCAGTTCAGTTAATGACCGGGCGAGGCGGCTGGCCCCTCAATTGCTTTGCTCTGCCTGACGGACGCCCCATATACGGAGGCACTTATTTTCCGAAGAAAGAATGGATGAATATTTTAGTAAACATTGCAGACGTGTATCAAACCAACAGGGAAAAAGTAGTTGGTTATGCAGTGCAATTAACGGAAGGGGTGCGGCTTTCGGAGGTTGTAAAAATAAATAAAGAAGAGAATGATTTTACCATTGATACACTTCATCAATGCTATACTAAATGGAAAGAACGATTTGACAATACAGAAGGCGGACCCGACAAGGCACCCAAGTTTCCGTTGCCAAATAATTACCAGTTTCTGTTGAGATATGCCTTTTCTGATTCAGAAAAACAAGAAGAGGTGCTTAAACATGTTCATTTGACACTTACTAAAATGGCTTTTGGCGGCATCTATGACCAGATGGGGGGAGGATTTTCACGCTATTCTGTTGACCATTACTGGAAAGTTCCTCACTTTGAAAAGATGTTGTATGACAATGCCCAACTGGTAACGCTTTATTCAGAAGCATTCCGGGCAACACAACTCCCTTTGTACAAACAAGTAGTGTATGAAACCCTGGCATTTGTTGAACGGGAATTAACTTCTCCCGAAGGAGGCTTTTATTCCGCCCTGGATGCCGATTCAGAAGGCGTGGAAGGCAAATATTATGTTTGGCAAAAAGAAGAGTTGCAAACTATTTTAAAAGGCAACTTCGGTTTGTTTGCCAATTATTTTAATGTAAATGAAAATGGATTATGGGAAGAGGGCAATTATATTTTGGTTCGAAAAGAGAGTGATGAAATTATTGCAAAGAAATATAATATTACGGAAAAGGAATTGCAACAAACACTAACCGAAATAAAAAAAGAGTTGCTTTCGATTAGAGAAAAAAGGATTCATCCCGGATTGGACAATAAAATTATAATCTCCTGGAATGCGCTGATGTTAAAAGCATATACAGATGCTTACACTGTTTTCGATGAGCCGCATTTTTTAGAAGTTGCCATTAAGAACGTGAATTACATTTTTAATAATGCGTTAACAGAGGACAACAAACTATCACATTTAATTGGCAATACTATAAATGGTTTCCTGGAAGATTATTCTTTTTTGATTGAAGCATTAATCACTATGTATGAAACCACCTTCGATGAAACGTATTTGCAAAAAGCAAATAACTTAATGCACTATTGTATCCTTCATTTTCGGGATAAGGATTCCGGAATGTTTTATTTTACTTCGGATGAAGACAAAGCATTAATAAGTCGTAAAATGGAATTATCTGACAATGTTATTCCTTCTTCCAATTCAAGCATTGCAAAATCATTGTTTATACTTGCGCATCATTTCGAAAACGAAGAATTTATGCTAATGAGTAGAAAGATGCTGAACAATGTGTTAAATGAGATTGTAGATTATGGAGCAGGTTACAGCAATTGGGCTATGCTTTTGTTGTACTATACACAACCTTTTTATGAGGTAGCTATTGTTGGTAAATCTGTTCATGAAAAACGAAAAGAATTGAATAAACATTACTTTCCTAATGTGATATTTGCAGGATGTGAAAACCAAAGTGCATTGCCTTTGCTGAAAAACAGATATGTAAAAGACGAAACATTTATTTATGTTTGTCAAGACAAAACATGTAATGAACCGGTGAGAGAAATAACGCCTCTCCTGTTCCATCCTTTTAACATGAGAAGAGATAATAATTAATGCGAAACCAAACCTGGTGATAAAAATATTTTATAAGTATCTCTCCAATTGCAGTCACTCCCAGGCGGGGAGAGCAGTAGGACAATTTCTTTTACTCGTTTTTGTTTGCCTTCATTGCCATGCACAAATCATCAACACAAAGCCTTCAGACATTTCTTTAGGACCCATCAATTTTAATCCCTCTGCAATAAAGCAAAATAAAATAAAAAGTATTTTAGCAGTAATCGTTGATAAGCCCGATGGAGAAGTGATTATAGACAAAGGAGCAACACAGGGGTATGAATTTGATTCACTAGGAAATGTTACCCGGTATTATTATACCATTTTTAATTTAACTCAAAACGTAGAAATTGAAGTACCTGAAATTATAAGGCATGGAAAGGTTATTAGGCATGCAGGAACGCGCACCATTACAAAATATGTTAATGATACTATTTCTGTAAATGTGTTTTACGACCAACAGAACCGGATTGTTTCCAAACGGGTTCATTCAGGTGATTATTACGACACCTACTATTATGAATACACAACAGAAGGAAGAATTAAAAAAGAAACACATTGTAAGGAAACCAATATCAGCGAAAACCAGAAAGAATTCAAATTGGGCGTTCAAAGTATTTTGTCGTCCGAAACATTTGAATATACTGCGCTTACACCTACCCAACTAAAAAAGTCGTGCTTGAATGATGAAGGAAGGGAATACAAAAAAGCGATAATTAATTACGATGCAAAAGGCAATAAGCTTTCTGAAAATTATGAATTCATTGTAAGTTGGATGCGGGAAGAAACCGCTTATACGTATGATGAAAACAATCGGCTGACAGAAAAGACATTTAACAGCAACGAAAGCGGTAATATAAAAACCGAATCGTATTATGAATATAACAGTAAAGGTGCATTGTTAGGAGAAAAGAAATTAAAAAGTGATGTACTTACAGATGAGATAAATTTATTATACGATGAGGCTTTCAACCTGCCTAAGTCAGAAGTAAACCGCGACCATATTAATTCATCCATAGGCATTGTAAAGTTTGGTTATGCATTTTATAATTAACTCGTTCGAAGGCTAAAGCGAATTATATAATTTTTTTCTTAAATTATATAATTGGCTTAACACGAATACTTATCACCTTTGTCCTCGCGTTTTAAACCGCGTTTTAAAAGCGAAAAAAACGCATGAGAGATGAATGCATAATTAAATATATATCTTTGCGCAAATGGCAAACCTTAACATCATTTCTTATTTTGATAAAAGTACTGTAAAACATTTGCGTTTACCTTTCTCCTATCATTTAATGCCCGTATTTTTATTTGCGTTGAGCCAGGCAAATCAGGTAAACTGGCAACATACAATCATTTCATTTGTAATTCTTCATTTGCTAATATATCCTTCCAGTAACGGTTATAACAGTTACCAGGACAAGGACGAAACAAGCATAGGCGGATTAAAAACCCCGCCTAAGGTTTCAGAAAATTTATTTTATGCCACCTTGCTGCTGGATGTGGTGGGAGTGGCATGTGCACTTTTTGTTTCTATCTATTTTTCCATTTTTGTTTTGCTGTATGTTTTGATTTCACGAGCCTATAGCTACCGAAATTTAAGAATAAAAAAATATGCTATACCAGGATTTTTAACTGTGTTTTTTTTCCAGGGCGCATTTACTTACCTCATGGTATCCATTGCAGTTAGTGGCTTTTCCATCGAAAACCTTTTCACTCCCTATACTATTATTTGTATGAGTGTGGCAAGTTTTTTTATCGGCAGTGTGTATCCTCTTACTCAAATATATCAGCACCTTTCTGATAAAAAAGACGGGGTAACTTCCATTAGTTATAAGTTAGGATATTTGGGCACGTTTATATTTTCAGCAATTATGTTCACAATAGCTTCAATACTTTTGTTTTATTATTTCGATTTAAAACATCAGCGAATATCGTTGTTTTTATTTTTCATCATGATGTTGCCTGTTCTGTTGCGTTTGTATTTTTGGTTCAATAATGTTCGTAAAAGTATTGCAAATGCAAATTTTGAAAACACCATGTCCATGAACCTACTTGCTTCTTCGTGTATGAATTTGTATTTTTTAGTCTTAATTTTGAATAATAATTTTAGCTGGTTCTAATGAGTAAAATAATATCCATCGGAACTGCTGTTCCCCAACATCGCACTGAACAAAAGGAGATACTTGAGTT
Source organism: Bacteroidota bacterium (assembly GCA_025363555.1). Taxonomy (GTDB): domain Bacteria; phylum Bacteroidota; class Bacteroidia; order 2-12-FULL-35-15; family 2-12-FULL-35-15; genus 2-12-FULL-35-15. The sequence continues at coordinate 12,403 of JANYDQ010000019.1, forward strand.
TATGCACGCTGCGTATGACAATAATGAAGTTGCATCTCGCAAGTTAAATGCATTGTTTCATAATAGCGGCATTCATACCCGTTATTCTGCTATTCCCGATTTTGATAAATCAAGACACCAACACATCTTTTTTAACGGAACGCCAAGTAAGGCAAATGTTGAAAACAGATTGAGCGTGTTTAAAGAACGTGCCATCCCGCTTGCAATGGATGCAGTACATACTTCTTTCAAAAACATTGATACTACTGTCACCGAGTTTGGAATAACTCATTTAATAACGGTTACCTGCACAGGCATTCATGCCCCCGGATTAGATGCCGAATTAATATACCAGTTGGATTTACCCAAAGATATTTTTCATACTTCTGTTAATTTTTTAGGGTGCAACGCTGCTTTTCATGCCTTAAAAATTGCAGATATGATTTCTAAAACCGATGAGCATGCAAAAATTTTAATCGTGTGTGTTGAATTATGTACACTGCATTTTCAAGCCAAAGACAATCATGCTAATTTATTATCAAATACTATATTTGGTGATGGGGCGGCAGCAGTAATTATTACCGCAGATAAGCATCCCGGTTATCATCATCAAAACACTTTATCCATCAACGGTTTTTATTCATTGCTATTAAACAAAGGAAAGGAATTGATGGGATGGAACATTACCCCTGTTAACTTTGAAATGATTTTGGACGCCAGGATTCCTGAAGTGCTGGGCGAAGAAGTAAATTCTATTTTTAATAATGCTGTTGCCCGATTTAATGTTCCCCCCCAATCTATTACCAATTGGGCAATACACCCGGGCGGTAAAAAAATACTGGATGTTATTAAACGCAAATTAAAGTTGAGTGATGAAGACGTTCTTTCTTCTTATAAAATATTAGATGAATATGGAAACATGTCGTCACCCACCATTTTATTTGTATTGAACGAACTGATGCAGGAAAAAAATAAACAAGGCGAAACTATTTTCTCTATTGGTTTCGGACCGGGACTTAGTATAGAAACTGCTCTGTTCACCTATGCCTGATAAATTTACTCAACGTTCCTGCCAGGCTGAATTATTGGATGCGCCCAATATCCCGAAAAAATTACTTTTCCAAAATTTACGCGAACTCGATTTTATTAATAAAACCCTGGGCGGACACTCCATTACACTTTCAGGGATAAAAGAATTACTGACCGATAAAAACAAAACCTATCATATCATTGACATTGGCTGCGGGGGTGGCGATGCCATGAAACACATTGCCGACTGGGCAAGAGCAAACCATTATAAAGTGAAACTGACGGGAGTGGATATGAATGCCGATGCGGTGGATTATCTGAACAGTAATTGCAACGACTATTTGGAAATTACAGGGGTGGTGAGCGATTATCGCGACTATTTGAAATCGACCTGCCACACAGATATAGTGCATTGCTCCTTGTTTTGTCATCATTTAAAAGACGATGAATTAACAGAATTGTTTTCGTACATGAAACAATATGCAAAAATTGGTTTTGTTATCAACGATTTGCAGCGTCATTGGCTGGCATATTACAGCATTAAAGTATTGACCAGGCTTTTCAATGGGTCTTCTTTAGTAAAAAATGATGCCCCTCTATCGGTATTACGTGGATTTAAAAAACCCGAGCTGGTACATCTATTTGAAAAAGGAAAAGTTGAAAATGTAACTATTAATTGGAAGTGGGCGTTCAGGTATTTGGTGGTTGGTAAAAAATTAAAAGAATTTACACCCCCCTTCACGAATTAAACTCAGTTGCCATTAATTACAAATGAACTCTCAAAATAAATACCAGGTAGGCATAGTGGGTGGCGGATTAGCAGGATTAACATTGGCTATTCAACTGGCTGATGCAGGTTATTCCTGTGTGTTGTTTGAAAAAAACAAATACCCTTTTCATAAAGTATGCGGAGAATATGTTTCTAAGGAATCATGGAACTTCCTTGAACGATTGGGATTGAATCTTTCTGAAATTCATTTACCTCAAATAAAAAAACTTAATGTTTCTTCTCCTTCAGGAAAATTATTACAACACAACTTAGACTTAGGAGGATTTGGAATCAGCCGCTATTTACTGGACAGTAAACTTGCTGAAATTGCCAAAAAAAAAGGGGTTATCCTGTTAGATGATTGCAAAGTGAATGATGTGAAATTTGATGGAATGCTTTTTACGATTCAATCATCAAAAGGGAATTTTACTTCCGAACTATGCTTGGGGGCGTGGGGAAAAAAAAGCAATATGGATACGAAACTTGCCCGCGCTTTTACATTAATGAACAAAAAAGATAAAAATTATGTGGGGATAAAATATCATATAAATATTGATTTTCCGGATGATTTAATTGAACTGCACAATTTTGAAAACGGATATTGTGGCATTTCAAAAATTGAAAATGATACCTATTGCCTTTGTTATTTAACCGATTCGGAAAACCTCAAAAAGTGCAACGGAGACATCAGGCAAATGGAAAAAGAGGTGTTGATGAAAAATCCTTTTCTAAAAAAATATTTCACAGAAGCAACATTTTTATTTGAAGAGCCCTTAGCCATTTCACAAATTAAAATTGGTTATAAAAATGCGGTTGAAAACAATATACTAATGTTAGGCGATTCCGCAGGTAACATAGCCCCATTAAGCGGAAACGGTATGAGCATGGCAATGAGGAGTTCATTCTTTCTAAATAAATTGTTGATTGATTATTTCAATAAAGAGATTACCCAAAAAGAATTAGAAAACAAATATGAAGCATTCTGGAAAACCCAATTTAAGAAGCGGGTAGAGTTTTCTAAAATGTTACAAAAGTTGTTAAAGAATAAATCGCTTACTAATTTTACTATTTCTGTTTTAAAGTTTTTTCCGTTTTTGAGAAATACGGTGGTAAAGTCCACGCACGGAGAACCATTTTAAATTTTTGCCACAAAGGTATAAAGACAGAATGTTTCACAATTTTTTTTTCTTAGTGCTTCTTAATGTCTTTGTGCCCTTAGTAGCAGATTTAACAATTTACTTTATCTTTGCTCAATGAATTTAGACTTAACAGGAAAAACCGCCCTTGTTTGCGGAAGTACACAGGGAATTGGAAAAGCTTCGGCTATTGAACTGGCATTGCTTGGTGCCAATGTAATTTTACTTGCACGAAATGAAGAAGCATTGAAAGAAGCATTGAAAGATTTAGACATTTCCAGAGGACAAAAACATTCATACATCTGTGCAGATTTTCAATTACCCAATGAATTAAAAATAAAAATCGAACATTTTGTTGATACGAATAACCCAATACATATATTAGTAAACAATACGGGAGGTCCGGCAAGCGGACCGATTCAGGGTGCAAAAATTGAAGAGTTTATACAGGCATTTAATAATCATTTGGTATGCAATCATATTTTAGTTCAGTCGTTGCTCGAAGGAATGAAGAAAGAAAAATACGGACGCATCATTAATATTATCAGTACTTCTGTAAAAGTTCCATTAAAGAATTTAGGTGTTTCCAATACCATTCGTGCTGCTGTTGCCAACTGGGCAAAAACATTGGCAGGCGAAGTGGCAGGTGATGGAATAACTGTAAACAATGTACTTCCGGGGGCTACCTTAACAGGAAGATTAAAAAGTATTATTTCAACTAATTCTAAAAACAAAAGCAAAACAGTGGATGAAGTGCAAAACGAAATGATAAAAGAAATCCCGATGGGACGATTTGCAGATGCTTCGGAAGTGGCTAATGCTGTGGCTTTTCTTGCTTCTCCGGCTGCCGGTTATATTACAGGAATTAATGTTCCTGTGGATGGAGGAAGGACAGGGAGTTTGTAATATCTTGCTTTTTATGCCCCTATTTTATTGATTTTCTATACTTCCTGACTGGTTCTCTTGAGTTCCCAACTGGTTCTCTTGAGTTCCCGATTGATTCTCTTGGGTTCCCGATTGATTCTCATGAGTTCTCAATTGATTCTTTTGAGTTCCCCAATGGTTCTCTTGAGTTCGCGACTGATTCTCATGAGTTCTCGATTAGTTCTCTTGACTTTCTAATCGAATTGTGTTATAAGCAGGTGTTTGTTAGTCAGTAAAAGGCATCGTTTTAATAATTCCCAGGGTAATGAATCACTCAAAACAATCCTCCCTTCTCCTTTTTCTTTTCCTCTTCAAACCAATGGTCTGGTTTCAAATTCCTGCCCATGGCTGCTTCCACGGCCAGTTCATCGCACCGGTTATTTTCTTTATTAGCTGCATGTCCTTTTACCCAAACAAATTTTACCTGGTGTTTTCGGAACGAACGCAAAAACCGAATCCATAAATCTTCGTTCTTTTTATCCTTAAAATATTTTTTTTCCCAGCCGAATACCCATTTCTTTTCAACCGCATCCACCACGTATTTGGAATCGGAGTAAATAGTAACCGGAGTTCCTTCCTTTTTTAATGACTCAAGGGCAACTATTACACTTAATAATTCCATCCGGTTATTAGTTGTCATCCTAAATCCTTCAGAAATTTCTTTTCTTAATGCCCCATATAACATTACTACTCCATACCCCCCCGGTCCGGGATTTCCTTTTGCTGCTCCATCTGTATATATTGAAATCATATCGTTGTTATAAATTCTAAATCCTAAAATCCAAATGTTAATCCGAAATCGAAAATCCGAAATCCGAAATTTTATACTCCTGCGTGAGTGCGGAATAATTTTACTGCTATTGCCAATAAAATAACTCCAAACACTTTTCTTAAAATATTAATACCACCAACCCCCAGTATATTTTCTAACCGATAGGTATTTCGAAGAACTAAATACACAAATACCAGGTTTATCAAAATAGCTATAATTATATTCTCTACTTTATATTCTGCACGAATAGAAAGCAGCGTAGTTAATGTACCCGTTCCGGCAATGAGCGGGAAAGCGATGGGAACAATAGATGCCGTAGCTGCTGTATCTTCTTTGTAAAACTTTACTCCCAGTATCATTTCCATTGCAAGAAAGAAAATTATAAAGGAACCTGCTATGGCAAATGAACTTACATCAATGCCTATCACGTTAAGAATTTGCTCGCCTATAAACATAAATACAATCATTATTAATCCCGAAACCAGCGTAGCTTTTTCTGCCTGTATCTTTCCGTGTTTGCTTTGCAAATCAAGCAAAACGGGTAAGGAGCCAACCACATCAATTACTGCGAATAAAATCATAGTAATAGTAAGTATTTCTTTAAAGTCCATGATTTTTACGAATTATTAATTTGCAAATCTGATTTATAGTACCTGTCAGGATAGCACTTAACTCATTATCTTTTCTATTATTTTAGGAAAAAATTCGAGTTCCAGCTGACGGATTTTTTGAGCCAGCGATTCTGAAGTTTCGTTTTCTGAAACCATACAAGTATGCTGTTCTATTATTTTACCTTCATCATATTTTTCGTTTACATAATGAATGGAAATACCGCTTTCTTTTTCTTTGGCTTCAATCACTGCTTTGTGAACATTCATTCCATACATTCCTTTTCCGCCAAACTTTGGAAGTAATGCAGGGTGAATGTTTATTATTTTATTGGGATATGCTTTAATAATAGCGTCTGAAATTTTCCACAGAAAACCGGCAAGGACTATATAATCAATACTATTTTTTTTAAGTTGATGAACAATATCTGATTCAAAAAAAAACTTTTCATCAGAAAACAGAACAGGTATATGTGCTTTTTCCGCTTTAGAAATAACTTTAGCACCCAAACTATTACTTACCACTAAAGCTACTTTTATTTTGTCAGAATCTTTGAAATAGTCAATAATATTTTGTGCATTTGTTCCTTCCCCGGAGGCAAAAATGGCAATATTTTTCATTATCATGGGGCAAAATTAACTTTTAAAAGCCAAAACCCTGAATTTTTATAAATAATTATCTACCTCTGTTTTGGCTGAACGCATTGAATTTTAGTAAAAAAAGAACATTAAAAATAAACATTTCGATGAATAAAAGTCATTATTTTTTTTGTATTTATACAAGTAAGTCTATCTTTGCACCCAAATTAACCTTTAAACATTTTAAAAATGTCAGACATTGCAACAAAAGTAAAAGCTATTATCGTTGATAAATTAGGAGTTGACGAAAAAGAAGTAACACCTACTGCTAGCTTTACAAATGATTTAGGTGCGGACTCATTGGATACTGTAGAGTTGATAATGGAGTTTGAAAAAGAATTTAACATTGCTATTCCGGACGACCAGGCTGAAAAGATTGGTACCGTTGGAGAAGCTGTTTCTTACATTGAAGCAAACGCAAAATAATTCCAAAAGATTTATTTAATGAAGTTAAGACGAGTAGTAGTTACAGGTCTTGGTGCTATCACGCCTATTGGTAATACGGTTTCCGAATATTGGAACAATCTTATCAACGGAGTTAGCGGAGCTGCGCCTATTACTCGTTTTGATGCTTCAAAGTTCAAAACACAATTTGCCTGCGAAGTAAAAGGGTTTAACCCGGAAGATTTTTTAGACCGGAAAGAAGCCCGTAAACTGGACCCGTTTTCACAATATGGTTTGGTTTCGGCTATACAGGCAGTAAAAGATGCCGGGCTGGATGGCGAAAACGCTTTCGACCCTGACCGGGCAGGTGTTATCTGGGGGTCCGGAATAGGAGGTTTACAGACTTTCCAGGACGAATGTTTTAATTTTGAAAAAGGAGATGGAACACCTCGTTTCAACCCTTTCTTTATTCCAAAAATGATTGCCGATATTTGTTCGGGGCATATTTCCATCCGTTTTGGAATGCGTGGTCCTAACTTTACCACTGTATCGGCTTGTGCTTCCTCTACCAATTCTATGATTGATGCTGCTACCTACATAAAATTAGGGAAGGCGGATATTATGGTTACTGGGGGTTCCGAAGCTGCCGTTTGTGAAGCAGGGGTGGGTGGTTTCAATGCTATGCACGCCCTTTCCACCCGTAACGATTCGCCTTCCACCGCTTCCCGTCCTTTCGATTTGGACAGAGATGGTTTTGTGTTAGGCGAAGGTGCAGGTGCTTTGATTTTGGAAGACCTGGAACATGCTTTAAAACGTGGTGCTAAAATTTATGCAGAAGTAGTAGGTGGAGGAATGACTGCTGATGCCAATCACATTACAGCACCTCATCCCGAAGGATTAGGTGCCAGGAATGTAATGAGAATAGCTTTGCAGGATGCGGAAATGAATGCTGACGAGATAGATTATGTGAACGTACACGGAACATCTACTCCATTGGGTGATGTAGCTGAAACAAAAGCCATCATCAGTGTTTTTGGCGAAAGTGCATACAAATTAAATATCAGTTCTACTAAATCAATGACCGGGCATTTGCTTGGTGCTGCCGGTGCTATTGAAGCTATGGCTGCCATTCTTGCGGTAAAATATGACATTGTTCCTCCAACTATTAATCACTTTACAGACGACCCTGTGTTGGATAATAAATTAAATTTTACTTTCGGAACTGCTCAAAAACGTATTGTACGTGCTGCACTCAGCAACACATTTGGTTTTGGCGGTCATAATGCTTCCGTGATTGTAAAAAAATACATTGCCTAATTTTCCTGCTTGAGTATATTCAGAAAACCTTTACGCGTTCATCTTTCCCCTGATAAAAATTTACATGAATCACTACGTAACATTTTAGGGTTTTATCCTCAAAATATTTCTTTATACAAATCTGCCTTTCGACACAGTTCCGTTGCCATTCTTATTAAAGATGGAGTGAAAGACAGCAACGAACGTTTGGAGTTTTTAGGTGATTCTGTAATTGGTGCGGTTGTCGCTGATTATTTATTTAAGAAGTTTCCCTTTAAAGACGAAGGATTTTTAACAAAAATGCGTTCCAAAATGGTAAGCAGAAATCAACACAACCATATTGCTTTAAAATTAGGATTGAATAATTTAATTGCTGCCAACAATGAGCGTAACTCTTATCCAAGTTCCATTAATGGCGATGCTTATGAGGCTTTGATTGGTGCCATATACCTGGATAAAGGATTTGATTTTGCAAGAAATTTTATGGTTACCCGAATTTTTAATGTGCACATTGATATGGATGAAGTGGAAACCAAGGAAGTGGATTTCAAAAGCAAATTTATTGAATGGGCACAAAAAGAAAAAAAAGACTTCCGCTTCGAAACTGTAAAAGATGGCAACGCTTCAAGCGACAAACAATTTTTATTGAAACTAATGGTGGATGATAAAGTGTTGGGAACTGCTCAACATTTCTCTAAGAAACGCGCAGAACAATTGGCTGCTGAAGAAGCTTGTATAAGTCTGGGGTTATAAAAAAATCAGGGGTAAGATACTGATATTGATTATTTTACTATTTTTGGTTTCCTAAAAACCCATGTTCCTTCGTTTGCTTGAAAGGAAGCTTCCTTTTGATGCAATGTTCCTTCCTTTTTCTGAAAATTTCCCAAATTCTGCTGAAATTTCCCAAATTTCACCCAAATGTTCCCAACTTTACATTGCAATGTTCCTTCCTCGCAATGAAATGTTCCTTCCTTTCTCTCCAGGGAAGCAACATTTTTCTTCAAAGAAGATTTTTTTCCGTTTAATGTTCCTTCCTTTCGTGTAAAAGTGGTTTCCTTTCCGAAAAAAGTGGTTTCCGCCCTCTTTCGGTAAAAAACAGATACTTAAACTATTTTTTTCGGGTTTATTTTAAATGAATAAAAAGGCAGAATCAAACAACAATTCACAAAATAATGTCCGGGGTTATTCAGTCAGTAATTTTTCTACAAACCGTGCCGTTTCCTCTTCCTGTTTAATGTAACTCTGTCTGGTTGCCGGACCATAATATCCAGTATATATTTTCCTCACATTCCCTTTTTTGTCAATATAAATGGTGGTTGGAAATGCCATTACTTTGTTCAGCATTGGGAGTGCTTCCGATGCCTGTTGAGCCCCGGTTTTCATAGTAATCAGAAAATCATACTTAGCATTGAACTTTGCCTTTACCCTGCTCACCCTTAATACTGCTTTACTAAAATCATCTGTTCTTTCAAAAGCCAAACCTATTATTTCCAATCCTTTTGATTTGTATTTATCATAAAATGGAGCAAGCGATTTTGTTTCATCCATGCAGTTAGGACACCATGTTCCCATTAGTTGAATGATTACCACTTTGTTTTTATACTTCTCATCTGACAATGAAATTTGTTTTCCTTCCAGGTTTTTAAAACTGAAATCTACTTTTGTATAACCTGGTTTTAAATAAGTAAGAGAATCGGGATTGCGTAATTGAAACTTTTCATTTCTTTTAGCAATCCATGTTTCGTGACTATGGGCACCGGAATAAAAATGACCATTTATAATACTATCATCTTTAACTTTTCCTGTAAATAAAAATGCGTGAGCTCCGTCAAAACAGGAAAGGTAAAAATCATAGTTTGCCATAACGCCCTCCAGGTACCTGTAATCACCGGTTTCCGTTAGGAAGGTTCCCATGAGTTTACTTCCTTTGGTTACATTTAATTGTTTGAATTCACCAATTGATTTGTAGCTGTCCTTTGTTCCGGCTTCAAACTCAACCTCCCAATTACCTGTTACTACAGGTTCATAGTTAGTCCATGTTTTTATTTCGAACCTGTTTAGTTTCCCATAATAGGCATTGAAAGCAAGAATGTTTTTGTCTTTTCGATTATGATTTATCCAAACACCTTTTAATGAATCACCATAACTTTTTAGTTTAAATTCCGAATCAAACACCGGCATCCTAATAAAAACAGAATCACCTTGAATAGCTATTTCATTCGCTGTTATCTTTTCTTCTGCATTGGAGAATACAACAGAATAAATATCCAAATCGTACTTTACTTCAAAATTGAAAGGCAATTCGGTGGAATCATTAAGTGTAAGCACACCTCTCCATGTTCCGATTCTTAATTTGTTTTGTGCAATGCTATAATTAAAAAACAAAAGCGAAACAATTAGCATTGCTCCGCTTTTTAGATAGCTATTTTTAATATTCATTTATTGGTTGAGATTCTGAATGATCCTGAAACAAGTTCAGGACAGAATGACTAAATAGTAAAATTAATTCCTTGTGCTAATGGCAATTGTGTTCCATAATTAATTGTATTGGTTTGTCTGCGCATGTATGCCTTCCAAGCATCAGAGCCCGACTCGCGACCACCACCTGTTTCTTTTTCTCCTCCAAATGCACCACCAATTTCAGCTCCTGAAGTTCCGATGTTTACATTCGCAATGCCGCAATCAGAGCCTGATTGAGAAAGGAACAATTCCATTTCGCGCATATTATTTGTGAAGATGGAGGAAGACAATCCTTGCGGAACGCCATTCTGCATTGCAATAGCCTCTTCTATGGTTTTGTATTTCATTACATATAATATAGGTGCAAACGTTTCTTCCTGCACAATATGATAATCATTTTTTGCTTCAATAATACATGGCTTTACATAACAGCCGCTTTCATAACCTTCACCGGCAACAACTCCGCCATCTACAATTATCTTTCCCCCTTCTTTTTTAGCTTTTTCAATTGCATTCAGATAATCTTCTGTTGCCTTTTTGTCAATCAATGGACCAACGTGATTTGCAGAATCTAATGGGTTTCCAATCTTCAACTGGCTGTATGCCTTTTTCAACACATCAATGGTTTTATCATAAATGCTTTCGTGAATAATTAATCTTCTTGTTGTGGTACATCTTTGTCCTGCCGTACCCACAGCGCCAAACACCGCACCTGTCAATACCATTTTTAAATCTGCATGTTCAGAAACAATGATAGCATTGTTACCTCCTAATTCCAAAATGCTTCTTCCGAAACGTTGTGAAGTAGCTGCTGCTACTATCTTTCCTATTCTTGTAGAACCGGTAAACGAAATCATTGGAACACGTTTATCATTGTTCATTAAATCTCCTACAGGGTTTCCTATCAGCACACAACTCACTCCTTCGGGAACACCATTCTTCATTAATACATCACCAATAATATTCTGACAAGCTATTGCACATAATGCAGTTTTTGAACTTGGTTTCCAAACGCAAACATCTCCACATACCCATGCCAATGCTGCATTCCAGCTCCATACCGCAACAGGGAAATTAAATGCAGAAATAATTCCCACAATACCCAGCGGGTGCCATTGTTCGTACATGCGGTGCATCGGGCGCTCGCTGTGCATCGTTAAGCCATACAACTGGCGGGACAAACCAACAGCAAAGTCGCAGATGTCAATCATTTCCTGAACTTCTCCCATGCCTTCCTGCAAACTTTTTCCCATTTCGTAAGAAACCAATTTACCAAGCGGTTCTTTGTATTCTCTTAATTTATCACCTATTTGACGAACTATTTCTCCCCGTTTTGGAGCCGGCATCATTCGCCAAAGTATAAATGCTTCTTCTGCAGTTTTCATTACCTGCTCATATTCCGCAGCAGAAGCCGTGTTTATACTTCCTATTAATTTTCCATCTACCGGAGAATACGAATCAATCTGTGGTCCTGTTGTGGTAATGTGCTTCAAACCGGTAGAAGCTCCGTAATTGTTTTTTTTAATTCCTAATTGTTTTAATACTTCTTCTATTCCAAAAGTATTTGCTGTTAATGTTTCACTCATAATTGACTATTGTTTACTGATTATTGTTTATTAACAATTACTTTTTTTGTTTCTTCCCTGTTATTATTGTTTAATTTCAAAAGGTAATTACCTCCTGCAATACCTGATTTATCAAGCATGATAGTATGTTTCCCTGTTGACTGATTTTCTTCTGCAATAGTTTTTACCACTTGTCCTTTAATATCGAACAACTGAATACTTACTTTTCCATCTGCATTTAATTCATAATTAATTTCTGTTCTTTCTCCAACCGGATTAGGACTTACCGTTAAATTAAAAGTACTGTTTGTTATTTCATTTATCCCTATTGATGAGCCAAAATAATAATATTTGGTATTATTACCTCCTGAATTTGGTACAGCTAATGTATCTGTGACAGTATTATAAAAAATATCGGCAGGGTTGTTTAACCCTGTTGAAATAACTGTTGTCGGATTAGTAAATGTATTTGAAAACCGTGTTATGCTAGAACCTGTCCATGATGTAACATAATAATTTCCTGCACCATCTTTTGCTATTCCATCGCAATTTCCAAGTGTGGTTGCTGTAATTGTTGCTGTAGTGGAATCAGTAAGATTAACACGCATGATGGGCGCACTGGCACCCCAGTTAACAAACACACAACGATTGTTGGGCTGGTCGTATATAATTCCATCAGGACTTTTAACCAAGCCGGTTACAAATATATTGTGCTGGCGTGTAGCGGTATTCAAGCGATGTATTTTTTTTTGGGAAAAATCAGTTATATAAAGAGTGCCATTAATATCATGAGTAATCCCATTCAGGAAAGTTGCTCCGGCAAAAGCAATGGTAGCAATACTGGCTCCGGTGTTGATGTTATACAAATGAATATTTCCTCCTTCGCATGAATATAAAGTATCATTAACTATCTCTAATCCTTGTGGTCCACTCGCACCGGTTGCAAAAACAGTAACCACCCCTGTTTGACTATCGCGTGAAAGAATATTACTATAAGTAGGATTTGAAATCAGCCAGCGGTTATGTGCATAATCAAACTCAATGCTTTCGGGGGCTCCGTAAGCTTGTGCAAATGTAGTTGCTGAAAATAATACTGCTGATAATAGTGTAAAGATTTTTTTCATGTTTATTTATTTTTAGGTTTTAGTTACTTTTTCTAAGTCCATACCACATACAGGGCAATCTCCCGCTTTATCATACGTTTGCCCATTGTTGCATTTCATCGGACATTGATATACATCGGTATTTATCTCTGACGAGGTTTTTTCTTTTTTCTTTTCTCCTTGAGAGCAACCTATAAAGTTTATTGCTATGAAAATTAAGATGATGAATTGTTTCATTATTTCGCCATTTCATATATTTGTCCGGCTGCTTCCCAATCCACCACATTCCAGAAAGAAAATATATAATCGGCTCTCTTGTTTTGATTTTTTAAATAATAAGCATGTTCCCACACATCCAGCGCTATTACCGGCTTTCCTTTTATTTCCACACTGTCCAGTTTCATTAATGGATTATCCTGGTTGGCGGTGGAGCCGATAGAAAGTTTTCCTTTGTTAACCACTAGCCATGCCCAACCGGAGCCAAAACGTTTTAGTGCCACATCGGTAAATTCTTTTTTAAACGAATCAAATGAACCGAAAGAGGCACTTATTGCTTCTGCCAACTTACCAGTAGGAATGCCGCCCGCCTTTGGTTTCATTACTCTCCAGAAAAACGTGTGATTATAATGTCCACCTGCATTGTTGCGAATGGCGGGTGGCAATTTATCCACGTTGGCAAATATATCATCCAAATCCGAAAGTGTGGCTGCTGTTTTGGCATCAAGTGTTTCGAAAGCTTTGTTTAGATTAGTAACATACGCCTGGTGATGTTTGGAATAATGAATTTCCATGGTCAGTTTATCTATATGAGGCTCCAAAGCATCATATTCATAAGACAATTTAGGAAGCGAAAACTTTCCTCCTTCAGGAACAATGATTTCTTTTTCCAGAAATTGGGTTGCTGCCAGTGCTTTGTTTCCTGCCGAAGTAGCTGCAATGGTTCCTAAGGCAAGTGCGGCTGTTTTTTTAATAAAGTCTCTGCGGTTGTTTTCCATTTTGTTTATTTAGCACCTCACCCCCGACCCCTCTCCAAAGGAGAGGGGAGCCGGTACCTGAAGTATGTTATTTAAAAATAATTGTTTTTTATTTAGTTTGTCACCTTCTACCCCCTCTCCTTTGGAGAGGGGATTAAGGGGTGAGGTGTTATGCAAAGTTAATCAGTACCTGGTTCTTTTCCACTGCCATTCCTTTCTTCACATTTATTTTTTTCACGGTTCCGTCTGCCGGAGATTTAATGATGTTTTCCATTTTCATGGCTTCGAGCACCAATATGGCATCTCCTTTTTTCACCGCATCGCCTTCTGCCACTCTTATTTCCAGCACCAAGCCCGGCATGGGTGCTTTAATTTCGTTTACTTTTTTCGATGACATTGCATCCAACCCTAAACTTTGCAACAGTTCATCAAACTTATCTTTTATATTTAATTGGTATTTGTTTCCATTCACAGAAATCAAAAAGCTTTTTTCTTTTGCATCCGCTTTTATTACTTCCACAGTATACGATTTATTGTCTTTAATAATATGGAAGCTGCCTTCTTTCACTGTTATCACATCCCATTGAAATGTTTTTCCATCCACAGTTCCGCCCGTTGCGTTTTCTAACTCAATGGCATGTTCTGTTTTGTTATTTACTCTTACTTTCAACATTAAAACTGTTTTTTGAAATGAGATGTAAAGGTAATTATTTCTTTGATATTGCAGGGAATGTAAATTTCAAATTCTAATCACAAAATCTAAATAGTATGCGAATCATAAAATAGCTCCCAATACACATTCCAAAACCTGATAAAAACAGTACCCAAACAAAACGAATCGTCACCAATGGAAGAGCGGAAAATAGAGAAAACCCAATTATCGGACACCTGAACATGAGTATTGAATGATAAGAAATTAGTTGAAGGGGAATTTTTGAAATGCTGTAAATGTAATGCCGGCAGCATCTGCTTTGAACAAATGATGAATTTATAAAAAGTCAAAAGTTGTAAATAAGCCGGTTGACTTGATGAGAAGCCGGGTTACTGCATGAAAAAGTCGCGCGACTATATATATAAGTGGCGCCACTATATGATTAAGTCTGGTGACTATCTGGATTATTCGCCTCCATTTTTTTTAACTCCGGTTATTTTAAAGAACGATTTGTGTTACTTTGTTACTGTTTCGAAAAAACTTTAACAATGGAGGAATACCACTTTCTTAAAATTCAACCTGTCTTTTAGTAATATATAAATTTGGTAGTTTTAGTGTGGTGCTTGCTCGTGAGCGGGGCTTTTTGCTAAAAGCAAATGTTTAATAAATAGGAATTGAAGTGGACTGTGCTAACCAGTATCTTAATAATATAACAAGACTGTTATCGGTAAAAACCACTGTCCCACTTCTTTAAAATCAAATTCTCGGTTTTCTTTTTTCAAATTTTTATTTTAACGATTTGAAATCTGCTTTTAGGGAAGACTAATTAAAAGCATTTAACCCCGTTACGTCCATCCCGGTTATAAGTAAATGAATATCGTGAGTGCCTTCATAGGTAATAACCGATTCGAGATTCATCATGTGGCGCATGATAGGGTATTCGCCCGTAATGCCCATTCCACCATGTATCTGTCTTGCTTCGCGGGCTATCTGCAATGCCATGTTCACATTGTTTCTTTTCGCCATCGATATTTGTGCGGGAGAGGCGCGGTGTTCGTTTTTCAAAACCCCAAGCCGCCAGGTAAGCAGTTGCGCCTTGGTGATTTCGGTAATCATTTCTGCTAATTTTTTTTGCGTTAACTGGAATGCCCCAATTGGTTTACCAAACTGGATGCGTTCTTTTGAATACCGCAAAGCCGAATCATAGCAATCCATTGCCGCACCTATTACTCCCCATGAAATTCCAAAACGCGCAGAATTCAAACAACCCAGTGGTCCTTTCAATCCTTTTACATTCGGAAAAATATTTTCTTTCGGAATTTTTACGTTGGAGAAAACCAATTCGCCTGTGGCTGATGCGCGCAGACTCCATTTGCCATGTGTTTCAGGGGTAGTGAACCCTTCCATTCCTCTTTCTACTACCATTCCTCTTATATCTCCTGCTTCATCTTTTGCCCACACCACTGCTATATCAGCAAACGGAGAATTGGAAATCCACATTTTGGCACCGTTTAGTATGTAATGGTCGCCTTTGTCTTTGATGTTGGTAATCATACCGGAAGGGTTGGAACCATGGTCGGGTTCGGTTAACCCGAAGCATCCCATCATTTCTCCTGCTGCCAGTTTGGGCAAATATTTTCTTTTTTGTTCTTCAGAACCATATGTGAAAATGGGAAACATTACTAACGAACTTTGAACAGAAGCGGTGCTTCGCAAACCACTATCACCGCGTTCCAGCTCCTGCATAATTAATCCATAAGAAATCTGGTCTAAACCCGCACCACCATATTCTGTGGGTATATACGGACCGAAAGCACCAATCTCTGCCAATCCTTTAATCCATTGTTTCGGAAACTTTGCATCCTGACAGGCTTGTTCTACTATGGGCGTAACCTCTTTCTTGACCCACGCACGGGCAGTTTCGCGAATTAATTTATGTTCATCGGATAATAATTCATCCATTAAATAATAATCGTGTGCTTCAAATCTGTCTGTAGCCATTGTGGAAATTTTTATTTTAAAATTTATTGCGGGGCAAAAGTAAGTATTTTAATTCTTCATTTTATTTTCTTTAGAAAGCAGATCGTACATCTGTTCAATAAACTGGTATCCTCCTTTATTAAGATTCACTTCATTAAATACGATTAAAATAAAATCGCGATGAAGTGTTTGTTCTTTTAAATTTAATTTTGAAACCATCATAGGATTATCAATTCGTTTTCCTTTCCAGCTTAATTCCCTGTTATAATACCAAAAGGAAGTTTTTTCATTGAATTCTTCAGGAATATATTTATAAAAATCAATCCATAACCACGTAAAACTATCCCCAATAATAAGCAAATTAGGTTTTGTTTTAGTAGAATCTTTTTTGAAAACTATATTTGGATAATACATCGGGTAGGAAGGAATGTCCCAGATTAAATCCATAGCCTTACCTATATCGGCATCCCAATTTCTTGGGGTTGCGCTTTCCTCTCCACCGTTTGGATAGAAATCAGGCATGTCAATATTCCTAAGTTTTTCCATGTATTTAAATAAGGTATCAGCCGCAACAGTGGACGCATAACTGCTCCAATGAACACCACATCGCGTATATAGAGGATGCTTAAGAGAAGATTTTATTTTCAGAAAATACTTTTTGAAATCAAGGTGGTTGATATGTTGTTTTTCAAACTGTTCGACATACCCATCGTAATTACTTTTTGCTTTTTTTGATATATCGTATTTTGCAGGAATGTATTCAGGCTGTATGGAAGGTTTGCTGGGGCAAATAACAAATACCAAATCTACGTTCCTTTTTTTTAATTCGTCCTGAACATACTTTAGTTTTCTTGCTTTTTCAATTATGGTATCATTACCCACAAAATCCTGCCCCAGGTAAGCCTGTATATGTCCGCCACCAAACAGGTTTTGGTCTTTTCCCAATTCTACTTTGCTTACCCGCACTTCGTTAAACAACGAATACCCGATTTGATTTCTCAAACGAACAAAGAAAGGATGCAGATTCATTCGTTGTTCGTTATAAGTGGTAGCGCTGTCCTGATATTTTCCAGTCAGCCAGTTGTCAAAAGAAAAATGTGGTTTGGGAATAACGTAAATCGCCCCTTCCAGTTTAGGGGAATCAATGTATTTGCAATGCGTTTGGAACATCTCGGAGCAACACACCAGGAAGAATAAACAAAACAATACCTGTTTTATTATTTTCATTCATTAAAATCTGAAATAAATAAACGGATTAAAATCGCTTGCATTAATATCGCTGATGCAGATGATAAGCAGCAGGAGTAAAATAGTACCGCGGGTAATTAAAAATAATTTTTCCCACTGAAGTTCGCGGTTCTTTAAATTAACCCGGAGCATAGGGTAAAAAGAAAGCAGGGAAGCGATGATGAACATGGTCCAAAAGCGAAGGTCAAATGAAGGTTGCACAGGGGTAGCTTTTGAGAAAGAAAATAATTTGTGAATGTATTGAAAAGCAAAATTTACATCAGCGGCTCTGAAAAACACCCAACCGATACAGACTAAAAAGAAAGTGAGCACTACTTTCAGTACTGAAAAAAGTTTATCCGTTAATTTTATTAAAAATAACCGGTCGAGAATTAACAGCAAACCATGATATGCCCCCCAGACAATGAACGTCCACGAAGCGCCATGCCACAGACCTGAAATAAGAAACACTATCCAGAGGTTTAACAGCAGCCTCGATTTGGAAACTTTATTTCCACCCAGCGGTATGTATAAATAATCTTTCATAAAACGCCCCAGCGTGATGTGCCATCTGCGCCAGAACTCGGTAATGTTTTTGGAGATGTACGGAAAATTAAAATTTTCAGGAAAAGTGAACCCCATCATTTTGGCTAACCCTATTGCCATATCGGAATATCCTGAAAAATCGAAATAAATCTGGAAAGTGTAGGCAAGTATTCCTATCCATGCTGTTGCGGTGGACATATCGGTGATGTGTAATGCAAACACAGAGTTAGCGGCATTGCCCAGGGGATTAGCAATCAACACTTTTTTAGACAATCCTTTCACAAAACGAAACATGCCTTCCAACCTGAAATCAATGGTGTAAGCATTATCACGGTTTTCTATCTGGTCGGCTATTTCGTTGAACCGCACTATGGGTCCGGCAATCTGGTGAGGAAACATGATGATGTACAACATGTAATCGCTAAATTTATCGAGCGGCTTATGAACTCTTCGGTAGGCATCTATGGCGTAGGTAAGTTTGTGAAACGTAATAAATGAAATGCCGATTGGCAAGGCAACTGCGGTCCAGTCCACTTCTTTTATTCCAAAATTATGAAGTATGCCATTGGTATTTTCAATAAAAAAATTGGCGTATTTAAAATAAGCCAGCAGCCCGATATTGAGAAAAACAGAAACTGATAATGCTCTTTTGCTTGCTTTTCCTTGGGTTTCGTTTATTTGTTTCACCAAATAAAAATCGAAGAAAAGAGAAATTAATAAAACAAAAATAAACTTGGGAGCGCCCCAGGCATAAAAGAAAATGCTTGCCATGAGGGCAATTAAATTTCTGTGCTTATAAGGAGCAAGATAATAGGCTAAAAAAAATAGCGGCAGAAAAGAAAGAATAAAAAAGTTGTTACTAAAAACCATTTGGTTGCTTGTTTCGGTTGCCAAATATATTAATTTTACCCCATTAAAAATAAAGACATTTACATTATGAATAAAATAACTTCGGGTTTTAAAAACAAAACGCTGGTTCAGTTTGTAAGAGTAGCCTTGCTGATAGCACTGATTGTTTATATTATTTGCCGGATACTTTATTTTTTAGGTTTTTTTATAGAAGAAATAAATTGCACTGCCGAGCAGACGATTACCCGTAACAACAAAGAATACCTGGTATCGGACAATGGCTACCGGTTTGATAATGCAAACGGCAGAACAAACGAAAAAGCAATGGAAGGGACCTATTCTGTAAAACTTACTCCTGATAATCAATTTGGAATGTCAATGACTTTTGATATCCCAAAAGGCGGGGAAGAATACGAGGCATCGGTTTGGTGTTACGAAATGGTAACTTCGGCAGATACCACAGGGTGGCCCTTTTTGGTAGTATCGGTTGGAAACCAGTTTTGGAAAGGGGTGGTTGAGTTTTCAGAAAAAAAAGATGGTTGGGGAAAACTGCATTTAAAATTTACTATTCCGCCGGCACGTTATAAAGATCCGGTGGTTATTTATTGCTGGAACAGTTCGAAAAATGTGGTGTATTTTGATAATATGATGATAAAGCGAAAAAACTACTGGAAGTTTTTCAGGCAGGACAAATAATTACTGTTTTTTATGCATCACCCCGTATTTAAGGTGGTACCAAATCCGTTCGTGCCAGTAATACACCAGCAGTTTCACAAACAATTCCGCCACCACTACTTTTGTTGCCATCGAAGCCATTTCGGGATGATTTTTAGTTAAGAACAACGCCAGCCCGAAGGTGGTGAAAGAACCTACTATTCGCCAGGTTACCGATTTGGCAAGGTGGCGCACGCGGGAAACAATGTCGAAATCGAAATTGATATGATACCAAATGCGCTCGTGAACCAAATATAAAAGAAGTTTTAAAAAAAATTCGCCAATGGCTATGCCCGAAGCAATGTCGGTGGCATTTTCTTCTTTATGAAAAATGAGCAGCACCAGCACAAAAGTGGTAATAAAGCTAAACACCCGCCAGGTAATTGCTTTTGCAATGTGGCGTTTGTATAAAATTACCGGTTTGTTTATTTTGTTTTCAGGCATCTGTTGGTTGGTTACTGTTCCATTTTGAGTTGCAAATGTATGTAAAACTTTTAAAGGGATGTTTTTGCACGATTTGGAGTTTGGCGCTTAATATCTTAAAATGGTCCCCTTATATTATGGAATGTTTTCAAATACCCTCGGAACGCTGCCGAGTATACTTGAAATTTTTCCGAGTATACTTGGAAAAATTCCACACGGTTAAAATACGCCCTGCCTGATTTGTTATATTTTCTATTTTAAGGGAAATTTGAGCCGAGAGGGCGGGACGAACCCGGGGGGAAATTAGGTTTTACTGCTTATATATATAATGCAGGATGAAATTTTGCTTTTTTCCATTTTTGCATTTGTTTTTTTTGGTTGGGGAACTGGATGAAGCAGGGAGGGGTATTATTGGGTAACTATAATTTTTCATTTAACCGAAAAGCGAAAAGAAGAAGCGAAAAAGATTGCCTGACCGAAAAACTGAAATAACGGGCGAACGACATACCGACTGCCGGAGGCACACTTGGCACTTAACCCATAGCACCTCCTAAAGCGAAGCGCCTAAAAAAATTTTTACGGGTGAATTATGTGTTGGTTTTATAAAATTCGATGATGAGTTTTGCTTTTGCTTTGCCTACGATGGTTGCGAGTTCGGGCTCCGGGGCTTCTTTTATTTTTTTTACCGATTTAAAATGCGATAGTAATTTGTTGGCCGTTGTATCGCTTATTCCTTTTATTTCGGTGAGTTCTGTTTTTAAGGTTCCTTTATCTCTTTTGTTGCGGTGGTGGGTAATTCCAAATCGGTGGGCTTCGTCTCGTATTTGTTGAATTACTTTTAATGTCTCGCTTCTTTTATCCAAATAAATGGGGATGGAATCTCCGGGGAAATAAATTTCTTCCAATCGTTTTGCAATACCTATAATAGCCACCTTGCCTCTTAGCCCTAATTTATCTAGGCTTTCCAGGGCAGAACTTAATTGTCCTTTGCCGCCATCTATTACTATTAACTGTGGCATGGATTGTTTTTCTTCGAGGACACGTTTATATCGTCTGAAAATAATTTCTTCCATAGAAGCAAAATCGTCAGGACCTTCTACGGTTTTGATATTAAAATGGCGGTAGTCTTTTTTGCTCGGTTTCACGTCCTTAAACACGGTCATGGCTGCTACCGGATAGGCGCCTTGGAAATTTGAATTGTCAAAACATTCAATATGCCGGGGCTCTTCTTTTAAATGCAAATCTTTTTTCATTTGTTCCAAGATGCGTTTGGTATGGCGTTCGGGGTCCACTAAGTTTTCCTGTTTTACTTTTTCTCTGCGGTAATATTCTACATTTCGTTGCGAAAGTTCGAGCAATTGTTTTTTGTCTCCGCGTTGCGGAATAACAAATTCAACATTCGGAAACTCGGTTTCTATTTTAAAAGGAACAATTATTTCTTTGGAGCCGCTGTTAAATCGTTCGCGCAGTTCGGCTATGGACAAGGTTAGGAGCTCTTCATCACTTTCGTCCAGTTTCTTTTTCAGCTCTATGGTATGCCCCTGTATGATGGAGCCATTTACTACTTTCAGAAAATTGACATACCCGTTTTTTTCGTCTGTCAATATAGAAAACACATCCACATTGGTAATGGAGGGGCTTACCACGGTAGATTTACTTTGATATTTTTCCAGCAAATCTATTTTTTCTTTGATGAGGTGGGCTTTTTCAAATTCCAGGTTATCTACATGTTCCTGCAACAATCCTTTCAGGTGGTGGGCAACGGTGTGGATGTTTCCTTTGGTTATTTCTTTAATACTTACTATGGTTTCGTTGTATTCATCTTCCGATTCTTTGCCCACACAAGGTGCTTTGCAATTGCCAATATGATACTCCAGGCACACTTTAAACTTATGCGCCTGGATATTACTTTCTGTTAAATTAAGATTACAATTGCGGAGTTTGAAAAGTTTGCGTATTAAATCCAAAACCATATACATTAGTTTTACAGAAGCATAAGGACCGAAGTAAGAAGAGCCGTCTTTAATAATAATGCGGGTGGAGAAAACGCGTGGGAAACGTTCGTTTTTAATGCAAATCCAGGGATAGGTTTTATCATCTTTCAATAACACATTGTATCGGGGCTGATACTTTTTGATGAGGTTATTTTCCAGCAGCAGGGCATCCAGTTCGGTATCCACCACTATGTATTTAATGTCTTCAATCTTTCTTACCAGGATTTGGGTTTTCCCGTTTTCGTGCTGGTCTTTATTAAAATAAGAGGACACTCTTTTCTTTAAATTTTTTGCTTTGCCTACATAAATAATAGTTCCGTCCTTATCGAAATACTGGTAGACACCCGGGTTATCGGGCAAGGCACGAATTAAACTATTGATAAGTTCTGATTTTTGCATGTAAAGTGAACAAAGATAAAACAAAAAGACGTTGCACTTCACGCTCCGTCATCCCCTCTCCCTGCAAGTCCCGATTTTTTTTCGGGATTCAAGGAGAAGGGTGGGGGAGGAGGTGTGAAAAAAAAACAGGGAGAAGTGTTATTTATTTAGT
>JANYDQ010000080.1 GCA_025363555.1 Bacteroidota bacterium
GGAATCTAAACCTTCAAATTAATAATAATTATCTGACATTTTTGCATACAAACCCTTTCGGTATTATCTTTGTAACCTAATCGCAACTTAAAACATATATAAAATGGAAATCAATAATTTTAATTACGTTCAATCAAAGGAAGAAACGGCAGCAGTTTCTAAAACCTTTATGGCATCTGTGTTTTCATGGATGTTTGCTGCATTGGCAATTACTTCGGTAGTGGCTTATTATTTCGGGAACAGCTTAGATTTAATTTCTATGCTTGTTGACCCTGTAGTGGGCAAAATGACAGGACTTGGATATGCAGTCATGTTTTCGCCTTTAGCATTTGTGCTGATTATTTCCTTCGGGTTTAATCGCTTATCCTATCCTGTTTTATTATTCATCTTCCTTTTATTCTCCGCAGTAATGGGAATGAGCATGAGTTTCATCTTCCTTGCTTACACAGCAGGTTCCATCTTCGGAACTTTCGTGGCTGCATCGGGAATGTTTGGTGTAATGGCTTTGGTGGGTTATACTACTAAAACAGATTTAACCAAATTCGGTTCCATTATGATGATGGGATTAGTTGGAATTATCATTGCATCTGTTATAAATATGTTTCTTCACAGCAGCGGAATGGAATACATGATAAGCTTTATCGGGGTTCTTGTATTTACAGGTTTAACTGCTTATGATGTTCAGAAATTAAAAAACATAGGAGCAGGAATAGAATTAGGAACTGCCGCAACAAGTAAATTAGTTATCATGGGAGCATTGAGTTTGTACCTCGATTTCATTAACTTGTTTATGATGTTGCTTCGTTTGTTTGGTAACAGAAAATAATATTTAATTAAAGGTAAACCTTTTAAAAAGGTAATACCTTTTAAATAAAAAAGTCCTGCAATTTTGCAGGACTTTTTTATTTAACTACTTTTGGTTTCTAAAATTAAACACACATGAAAAAAACAGCTACTCTTTTATTAATTTGTCTTTCAATTATTGGACGTGCACAATTTATTACTCCATTAGCAATTGGTGACAGTACCAACTTTGAAGTAAATGCTTCCCTCGTTCATATTGATACCACTGCTGGTAATATTTGGCAAATTGGGATACCTCAAAAAACATTTTTCGGAAACGCTTTATCAGTTCCATATGCAATAATGACAGATACTATTAATAGTTATCCAATTAATAATTTATCTTCCTTTACAATCGAATATCAGGATACGAATATGTTTGGTTGGACATTCCCCGGAATTGAAATAGGGTTTTGGCATAAATACGAAACGGATACTTTAAGTGATGGCGGATATGTTGAAATATCGGCAGATAGTGGTGCATCTTGGACAAATGTTGTTCAAACAATTGGGATAGCTCCAATAACTTACTTCGATAATTTTTATTCAGACACCGATACAATTAAAGGGAATATTCCTTGCTTTAACGGGACACATACTAATTGGATGTTTTCTCAATTTCTCATTCAAATGTTTATTCCAGTAATGCCTACTGAACCTAATGTTTTTAACAGAGATTATTATAATACATCTAAATTTATGTTTCGTTTTAATTTTAAATCCGATTCTGTTCAGACTAATAAAGCAGGGTGGATTATTGATAATGTTTCTGTTGGAATTCAAACTATTTCCGGAGGTATAAATGAAAACTCTTTATCCTCTTTCAACGTTGAAGTTTTCCCAAATCCAATAAATGAACAAGGAATATTACAGGCGGTTTCATCTAAAAATGAACACGATTATTCTATTTCCATTTATAATTCCATTGGTCAGGAAATAAAAACATCCGCTTTAGACAGGAACAACCAATACATTATTAAAGCTAATGAACTGACAAGTGGTATTTATTTTTATTCAATAAGAAACAAAGCGGGCGAAAATAAAAACGGAAAACTAATTATTAAATAGACCTCACCCCTTCATCCCCTCTCCTTTGGAGAGGGGATGAAGGGGTGAAACTTAAAACAAATATTTTAATAACATACTTTATACACACACTCACCCCTCCTTTCTTCAAGGAGAGGGATAGGGTGAGGTCTGACAATAAAACAATTTAAAAATAAAGCAATTTAACTATTTTAATTTATGAAAGCATACATCTTCCCTGGACAGGGTTCTCAATTCGTAGGAATGGGAAAAGACCTTTACGAATCTTCTGAAGGAGCAAAACTATTATTCGAAAAAGCCAATGAAATACTTGGTTTCCGAATCACAGACATTATGTTTGGCGGTACTGACGAAGAGTTGAAACAAACCAAAGTAACCCAACCGGCTATCTTTTTGCATTCGGTTATACTGGCAGCAACCAAAAGTGATATTCTGCATCCTGACATGGTAGCCGGGCATAGCCTGGGCGAGTTTTCGGCATTGGTAGTAAACAAAACGTTAACTTTTGAAGATGCGCTTGTGCTGGTTTCCAAACGGGCAATAGCCATGCAACATGCCTGCGAACAACACCCAAGTACCATGGCGGCTATTTTAAACTTGGATGAAAATATTATTGAAGATATTTGTGTGCACATTTCTAATTACGGGGAGATAGTGGTAGCTGCCAATTATAACTGTCCCGGGCAACTGGTTATTTCGGGAACCATAAAGGGAATTGAAGCAGCCTGCGAAAAAATGAAAGATGCCGGGGCAAAACGTGCATTGGTATTGCCTGTTGGTGGTGCTTTTCATTCTCCGCTTATGGAACCTGCACGCATAGAACTGGCTGCTGCCATACATGCCACCACTTTTAACACTCCCATTTGTCCTGTTTATCAAAACGTGACCGCAAAAGCCGTTTCTGACCATTCTGAAATAAAAATGAACCTGATTTCCCAGCTTACTGCTCCTGTAAAATGGACACAAACTATTCAGCAAATGGTTGCCGATGGTGCTACTTCGTTTACAGAAGTAGGACCCGGAAAAGTATTACAAGGTTTGGTAAAAAAAATAAATCCTGCGGTGGAAGCGGGGAGTATTTAACCTCCGAAGGGGCTCCAAGCCCCCTTTGGAGGTAATTTTTTTGTTCGTTGCCTCTTGGTGAATTAGTTATTAATTCATTTGTCTCTTAGTTCTAAAACGTCTCTTTTTTTTCCCAAAAACCTGCTTTTTATCCCTTTTTACTTAATATTCCTTTTTTTAAAGAAAACAGGTATTTGAAAACCAGCCATTTAGAGCAAAAGGTAACGTTTTCGTTTCATTAAGGTTTACAGTCTAATCATTAAGGTTAATGATTCAATCATTAAGGTTAATGATTAAACAATTAAGGTTAATGATCCAACCATTAAGGTTAATGATTCAACCGCTAAGCTTAATGATATGAACACTAAGGTTGATGATCCAACCATTAAGGTTAAAGATTGAAACATTAAGGTTAATCATCCAAACGTAAAGGTTAACGATTCAACTATTAAGGTTAATGATTCAATCATTAAAGTTAATCATCCGAAAACAAGGGAAAACGGTGTAAATAAGGGTAAAAAAGTCAGAAAGTAATACGAAAGCAGGTGGAGTTTTTTGCAAAGCATTTAGTAAAGGAGGGAACTAAAATGAAAAAAATAACATTGATAACAGGAATACTTTTTTTGTTTGAAAATGTAAAATACAGCAAAAACCAATCCTGAAGTATTCTGTTTTATTCTTGGTTAACTTTTAAATGGTGCCTTTAAAATAGTTATCGCTTTTAAAATCCAATTGTACACTTTCTTCGTATATAGTGTGAATGCTTATAAACAAACATATCAAGAAAGGAATAGTATATACATTTTTATTTGTATATTCATCCGGTGTGTTAAAGCCACTGATGCCATTGGTTAACGATGTAATAGCACATACCTTTTACAAAATGGAACACCTGGCCACAGTGCATTTTCAGAACGGGAAATACCACGTACACATGGAACAGGCGATGGAAGCTAACGGGCAGAAGAATGATGCAAAAGGTACTATTCCCTTATCTGCTTACGAAACATTAGCCAACCACTTAACCAAGAAAACGGAAGAGCTTAAAATATATTCGGCTGCACAAATAGCGATTACTTTTTTTGAAACCCCTCCTCTATTCATGGGTTTTATTAACACCTCCACCCTACCCCCCGAAGTATAATTCCCCATTTATTATTTTTAAAGAAATTGTTTAAACATCGTTTGAACAACATTCCCGCTTGCCACATTTCGTAAAATTTCAAGAGAGTGAAAGCATAGAGTTTTGTATTCTCTGATGCCGAATATATATGGGAAACCTTAGGGTGTTTAAACAGTTTCTTCTTTTAAAATTAATCGAATTATATATTAATCGAAGAATTATCTCTTTCACTAAACTCAAAATGAAAAAAAACATATACAAACAATTATCTGTTTTGTTACTGCTGCTGGCATGTATGGGCATCACTACAAACGCACAAACAGCAAGTATAAAAGGAATTATAAAAGATAAAGAAACAGGTCAGCCTGTAGAAGATGCAGTAGTAAGCATAGAAAAAACCAACAGCCATACCCACACGGACGCAGCAGGAACGTATTCATTTGTATCATTAAAAGCAGGAGATTACGAAATTGATTTTAATAAGTACGGATACGAAAATCAAAAAATGATGGTAACTGTTGCTGGTAATGAAATCAAAAATATAGATGTACTGTTAGTATTCAGTGCAAAAGTATTAGCTGCCGTGGATGTGGATGCCGACAGACCCTTATCTGCGGCATCGTCTAAATATATAAGTCAGGTGGACTTTGAAAACCGTCCCAAAAATTCAGCACAGGATATGCTTCGCCTTGTTCCGGGCTTATTTATAGCCCAACATGCAGGAGGAGGAAAAGCAGAACAAATATTTATTCGTGGGTTCGATTGCGACCACGGAACAGACGTAGCCACCTTTGTGGACGGAATGCCCGTAAATATGCCCAGCCACGGGCACGGACAGGGGTACGAAGATTTACATTTTCTTATACCCGAAACGGTAAAAGGAATGGACATTTTTAAAGGTCCTTACGCTCCGCAATACGGTGACTTTGCAACAGGTGCAGCCATACAATTCAATACTGTGGATACACTCGAACATAATTTAATACAATTAGAATCGGCTTACGTTCCAACCCTTAATGAAATTACCGCCAAGCGTACACTTGCAATGGTACAGTTGCCCGATATAGGTTCTAAGGTTACTTCGTATGTGGCAATGGATGCTATTAACAATCGGGGGTATTTTGAAAACAGTCAGCATTTTAATCGCATCCGTCTTTTTTCTAAAACAGTAGTAACATTAAACAATCACAGCACTCTAAAATTTTCGGCAGGAGGTTTTGGCTCTTCCTGGGATGCATCAGGGCAAATACCCGAACGGGCTGTAAATTCAGGGTTCATCAGTCGTTTCGGGAGCATTGATAATTCGGAAGGCGGAACCACGCAACGCAATAATTTTAACTTAACTTATCATACACAATTAGCAAAAGGCGAGTTTGAAACACAGGTGTATGCGGCTACTTACAACTTTAAACTGTTTTCGGATTTTACTTTTTACAAAGATGATTCTGTTCACGGAGATGAATTAGAACAAGACGATAACCGCACCATAAAAGGCATTAACGCACATTACACCATTGCCCACAAAGTGGGGAAAATGAATAACCACTTTACATTAGGAACATCCTTTCGTGCCGATGATATAGAAAATCAATTGTGGCATGTAGAAAGACGCAACCGCTTGGAAGCGCGCGCACATGCTATTATCCACGAACGTTCCACAGGTATTTATGCAAATGAAGTATTCAGGTTCAGCGACCACTTCCGGGCAGAGTTTGGCTTACGGTATGATTATTTTATTTTTAATGTCGATGATTTACTCCCCACAGATACCACGCATAAAAATTATTCCGGCTTCAATTACCAGACATTATTAAGCCCAAAATTAAATTTAATTTATTCTTTGTCCGACCGCATGCAATTTTTCTTTAATGCAGGAAGCGGTTATCATTCCAACGATGCACGTTCCACTGTTCAGCAATCATCGCAACATCAATTGCCCCGTGCGGTAGGTGCTGAAGTGGGAGCATTAACTAATTTAAACAACCGTGTAGTAGTATCAGCAGCGCTTTGGTGGATGGATGTAGAAAACGAATTAGTGTATGCAGGGGATGACGGCACCACACAAAATAAAGGACCAAGCCGCAGAACGGGCATAGACATAAGCGCAAGAGCAAAAATAACCAACTGGTTATTTTTTGATATAGATGTAAACCTTGCCAGGAACACATTTATCGACACGCTCTTTGGCACCGACTTAAAAACCAATTATTATTTACCACTCGCCCCAATAGCCACATCAGCAGGAGGATTTACAGTAAAATTCAAAAAGGGATTTGAAGCAGGTCTTCGTTACCGTTATATGGCACCACGCCCGGCTAATGAATCTAACACAGTAACAGCAAGAGGATACAACGTAGTTGATTTTTCGGCAAACTACAAAACCAAACATTATAAAGTAGGATTAGTAATCGAAAACTTTTTAAACACCGAATGGAACGAAGCACAATTTGACACCGAAAGCCGTTTACCTTTTGAAAAACAATCAGTAGATGAATTAAATTTTACACCCGGAACACCCTTTGTTGCAAAATTAATTTTAGGATATATCTTCTAAAAAAAAGAGGACAATCAAAACATATACGATGTGTTTCGTTTGTTCTTTATTAAACAGGCTGCGCCTCCCTTCCATTCTTTTGCAGTTATGGAGAAGGGAGGCGCAGCCTTTAGTGCTTTATTCAAAAAATTTACTTTTGTGGCATACTTAACCTAAATAATTTCTGATAGAAAAATAAAAGAAGAATAACCTTAACTTTGCAGTATGAAAAAAATAATATTATTTCTTTTTATTTCCGTACTTATTTTGGAGGCACGTGCACAGCGCTTTAATAGTATAGCTATTGCAGCAGGTGTAACGTATGCCAATCAAAAGTTTTTAATAGCAGAACCTCCTGAACTATCCCGCAAAAGTTATGTGTTAGGTTTTAATGTAGCAGTATTCGGAGAGTTTTTTACAAGAGATTATGTTCGCTGGGTAACGGAGCTTCAGTACAATCAAAAAGGTTCGATAGATAAACAACCGGAAGCAAATTATCCTAACCAATTGCAATACATTTGCTGGAACAACTATGCAAAAATAAGATATGAGATGGATAGAATAATTCCATACATATTAATAGGACCAAGACTGGAATACAACATGGCACAGGGAACATCATCTCCTGCTATCACCGGAAAGTTTCTTCCATTGCATGTAAGTGGTGCTGTGGGTGCAGGAGTTGAATTTATAAACTATTATAATATAAAGTTTTTTGTAGAAGGATTTTATAATCCTGATGTGATGCCTGCTTATGTGCAACCCGAATTGCATATATTTAATAAAGATTTCGAGTTACGTGTAGGTTTGAAATATGAATTTGCAAGAAGAAAGGAACGTTGTAATACTCCTACTTATATAGAACAATAAATTTCTATTTTGTCAAGCGCTTGTTTTTAACCTTAGTAGAAACAATAATCCCCTTTTTAATTAACCTTATTAGCTTATTAAATATTGCGGAGAAAAATAAGGTAATAGGGTTTCTGTTTTGTAAAATTTATTCTACTAAGGTTTCAAAATATTTATTTCGTCAAAACAGCTCTCACAGTATCATAATGAGAGGTAGTAGTTCTCACGAGGTAAGTCATGGCAATTCTATTAGAATTAGAAAGCACACCACTGCCCGAAACATTATGCCCTTCTATTGTTTGAGATGGAATGGTAAAACTATTTCCGTTAAAAGTAGCACCTACTGAAGTATGGTATCCATATATATATTTAAACATTATAAAAGATGAGTTGGACGAATCGGCAATTGTAACAGGGTAGGAGGCATACCCATTGTCCGAACTGTTTTCTGCGTTGGACCAATTGGCGCGAAACCTTTCGCGGGGGTCAGATGAAGTTGGAGAGGCTGTTGTCGGGTCATCCGATTTGGAACAGGAAGTTAAAAACAATGTTGTAAATAAAATTGCTGCAGATGCTAATAAGAATAATTTTTTCATTTTGTTAAAGTTTAAAATAAGTCGTTCAATAAATTATCATCAACCCTATTAGGTAAAGTTACTTTTAAATCAGGTGTCCGTTCCATTTCTCTTTTAATGGCAAATAGAGCTTCATCATTTCTTGCCCAGCTTCTTCGTGCTATTCCATTATTCACATCCCAAAACAACATGGACTTTAATCTTCTGTCGCTATCCGCGCTACCATCCAATACCATACCAAAACCACCATTAATTACTTCCCCCCACCCTACTCCACCGCCATTATGTAAAGAAACCCATGTAGCACCCCTGAAAGAATCGCCAACAAAATTCTGAACCGCCATATCGGCAGTAAAACTGGAACCATCATATATATTAGATGTTTCCCTGTAAGGCGAATCTGTACCCGAAACATCATGATGGTCTCTGCCCAAAACAATGGGTGCGGAAACTTTCCCGTTTTTAATTGCGTTGTTAAATGCTTCAGCAATTTTAATTCGTCCTTCTGCATCGGCATATAATATCCGTGCCTGCGAACCAACCACCATTTTATTATGCTGTGCCGCTTTTATCCAGCGGATATTATCATCCAGCTGTTGTTTTATTTCAGCAGGCGCATTCTTCACTATTTCTTCTAATACTTCAGTTGCAATTGCATCTGTTATTGCCAGATCTTTTGCATCGCAGGAGGCACACACCCATCGGAATGGACCAAAACCATAATCAAAACACATTGGTCCTAATATATCCTGAACGTAAGAAGGGTACTTAAATTTGCCATCGTTCTTCATCACATCAGCGCCTGCACGCGAGGCTTCTAATAAAAAAGCATTCCCATAATCAAAGAAATACATTCCGTTTGCAGTCATTTTATTTATAGCGGCAGCATGGCGAACCAACGTTTTCTGAACTTCCTTCTTAAATTGTTCAGGATGTTCAGCCATCATTTGTTTGGCATCTTCAAAAGAAATACCAGCCGGATAATACCCACCGGCAAAAGGATTGTGAAGGGAAGTTTGGTCAGAACCTAATTCTACTTTAATATTTTGTTCAGCAAACTTTTCCCATAAGTCAACAATGTTTCCGTGGTAAGCCAATGAAACGGCTTCTTTTCCTGCTCTTGCTTTTTCTATCCGGGAAATTAATTTATCTAAATCATCAAACACTTCATCCACCCATCCCTGCGAATGCCTTGTTTGTATTGCCTTTGGATTAACTTCAGCAATCACTCCAATTGCGTCTGCAATAACAGAAGCTTTTCCCTGCGCCCCGCTCATACCTCCTAAACCTGCTGTTACAAAAACCGGCTGCCCTTTCTTACCTTTTATTTTTCTAATAGCATTTAATACAGTAATAGTTGTTCCGTGTACAATTCCCTGTGGTCCTATATACATAAAAGAACCTGCAGTCATTTGTCCGTATTGAGTTACTCCTAAAGCATTAAACTTTTCCCAATCATCCGGTTTACTGTAATTAGGAATCATCATGCCATTAGTTACTACAACTCTGGGAGCATCTTTATGAGAAGGGAATAATCCCATCGGGTGTCCCGAATACATTGCCAATGTTTGTTCATCTGTCATTTCTGCCAGGTATTTCATGGTCAATAAATACTGCGCCCAGTTTTGAAACACAGCTCCATTGCCTCCATAAGTAATTAATTCATGCGGATGTTGAGCAACTGCATCATCTAAATTATTTTGAAGCATCAGCATTATAGTGGCAGCCTGCTTGGATTGGTGAGGATATTCATTAACAGGTCTTGAATGAATTTTATAATCCGGGCGAAAACGGTACATATATATACGTCCGTACTCTTTCAGTTCCTTTGCAAATTCTTTTGCTAAAACTTCATGATGTTTCTTATCAAAATAACGAAGCGCGTTACGAATTGCTAATTTCTTTTCTTCCTTATTTAATATGTCCTTCCTCTTTGGCGCGTGATTTAAATTAGTATCATAAGCTTTCGCAGCTGGTAATTCAGTTGGTATTCCTTGTAAAATCTGTTGTTTAAATTCGTTCATTCGTTTAATATCTTATTAATTACCATTCATTAGCTAATTAGCATATTATTAAATCAGCTAATCATTTTTTCTTATCTATCCTTCCTTTTTCTTTATTAAATCCATACGGACAATGCTTGCAACCATTCTGGCAGCAGTATCCTCTCTTTAAATGATATTTTTCAGTGAATACAATGTAACCCTTTTCACTTAAATAAAAATCTTCCGGGTCCAGTTGTTTTTGATTTGAAAACTCTTCCATTCTTCGCAAAATTAAGTATTTTTACCATATGGAAATTCAAACCTCTGCCATTCCACTTCAACATATAACTGATGCGGTGACAAAGAAACACGAAATCAATTTATTTGTTCTTCGTTTAGACCTGAATCATCCGCACATCAGCGGTAACAAGTTGTTCAAACTTAAATACAATTTAGAAGAAGCAAGAAAACAAGGTAAAGATACTCTCGTTACTTTTGGAGGAGCTTTCTCTAATCATATTGCCGCCACTGCTGCTGCCGGAAAAGAAGCTGGTTTTAAAACCATTGGAATTATTCGTGGTGAAGAACATCCAGAATTAAATCCCACATTAAAATTTGCTGCTAATTGCGGAATGCAACTTCATTATGTTTCAAGGGATGACTATCGAAATAAAAATATTCTATCATTTTATAAATCCCTTCATCTCCAAATCTCCGATTGTTATCTCATTCCCGAGGGCGGCTCCAATGAATTAGGAATAAAAGGTTGTAAAGAAATCCTACAAAATATTTCTGTTGATTTTGATTTTGTTTGTTGCGCTTGTGGAACAGGAGCAACATTGGCAGGAATAATTCTTTCTTTAAAAAATAATCAAAAGGCTTTAGGTTTCCAGGTGCTGAAAGGAGAAAATTATATTAATAAAGAAGTCCATACTTGGTTACAGACATTTAAGTATGTTCCCAAAAACAATTTTAAAGTAGAGGAGTCCTATCACTTTGGAGGATACTCAAAAGTAAAACCTGAATTAACAGAGTTTATGAAACGCTTTGAAAAAGAAAATAACATACCACTTGACTATATATATACAGGTAAAATGATGTTTGGTATTTATGATTTAATAGAAAAAGGATATTTTGAAAAGGGCAAAACAATAATTGCAATACATACAGGAGGTTTGCAGGGAAATGCAGGATTTAATAAGAGATTTGGTTACGGATAAATATTTTTCATAACTTTCTTATCCAAATCGAGTTTTATTTCTACTTTTGGAAGGCAGATTTTAAATGAATTCAACAATCAACATTCAAAAAATATTATGAGTTTTATAGCAACCATACAAGCTCGGCAAATACTGGATTCACGGGGAAATCCAACAATAGAAGTAGATGTAATTACTGATTCTGGTATTATGGGACGAGCTGCTGTTCCTTCGGGTGCTTCCACGGGAATGCACGAAGCGGTTGAATTACGGGATAATGACAAAGGTTTTTACCAGGGTAAAGGTGTATTGAAGGCGGTAAATAATGTGAATACAGTAATTCGTGAAGAGTTAAACGGTGTGTTTGTTTTTGATCAAAATGCAATTGATAAAAAAATGATTGCCCTTGACGGCACTGATAATAAAGGAAGTTTGGGTGCGAATGCAATTCTTGGCGTTTCTCTTGCCTGCGCAAAAGCCGCAGCAGAAGAAGCGCGTCAGCCATTGTATCGCTATGTGGGCGGAGTAAATGCAAGTCTGTTGCCTATTCCTATGATGAACATTATTAATGGCGGTGCGCATGCTGATAATAGCATCGACTTCCAGGAATTTATGATTATGCCGGTGGGTGCTACTAATTTTGCGGATGCTATAAGAATGGGAGCCGAAGTATTTCATCATTTAAAAAACGTATTGAAAGATAAAGGATATTCGACCAATGTAGGTGACGAAGGCGGTTTTGCTCCAAATTTAAAATCAAATGAAGAAGGAGTTGAATTTGTTTTAAAAGCAATTGAAAAAGCAGGATACAAAATTGAAAAAGATTTCTTAATTGCTATGGATGCTGCGGCATCAGAGTTTTACATCCCTAAAGAAAATATGTATCATTTCAAAAAATCGAGCGGTGACAAATTAACTCCCTCACAAATGGTTGATTATTGGGTGGATTGGGCAAAAAAATATCCTATCATTTCTATTGAGGACGGACTGGCTGAAGACGATTGGAACGGTTGGAAATCATTGAGCGAAAAACTGGGTAACAAGATTCAATTAGTAGGAGATGATTTATTTGTTACCAATGTAACTCGCCTTCAAAAAGGCATTGACAAAGGAATAGCAAATTCTATATTAGTAAAAGTTAACCAGATTGGCACGTTAAGCGAAACCGTTAATGCAGTTCAATTGGCTCAAAATAATTCTTATACCTCTGTAATGAGCCATCGTTCGGGCGAAACGGAAGATTACACTATTGCAGACCTTGCGGTTGGTTTGCATTGCGGACAAATAAAAACAGGTTCGGCTTCCAGGTCGGACAGGATAGCTAAATACAACCAGCTTTTAAGAATTGAAGAGGCGTTGGGCGAAGCTGCCCGTTACCTTGGCAAAGATTTTAAATATGTAAAAAACAGATAAATTAATAAATATTTTATGCAGGTTTATTTAAAATCTCGCAAAAACAAATTACCTTTCGGAAAAATATACAACAATTATTTTTAAACAATTATGGACACATTAAAAGAAAAGTTTGCTGAAAAATCAAAAATAACTGCAGCGGAAGTAAAAACAATCATCAAGGAAAAAGGTGATATTAAATTAGGTGAATATACCGTAGCCCAGGTTTATCAAGGCATGAAAGGCATGATAGGTATGGTTACAGAAACATCTAAACTGGACCCCGAAGAAGGCATACGCTTCAGAGGTTATACTATTCCCGAACTCCGGGAAAAGCTTCCGAAAGCTCCGGGAGGAACGGAACCATTGCCGGAAGGGATTTTTTATTTAATGTTGCTGGGCGAATTACCAACACAGGAAGACGTATTAAACATAGGAAATAACTGGGCTCGAAGAGCTATTGTTCCAAAGCATGTCTTTGATGTGTTGGACGAATTACCGGCATCTACTCATCCCATGACTCAATTTGTAATCGCTATTCTTGCTATGCAAACCGAATCTGTTTTTGCTGCTGCCTATAAAAAAGGAATAAATAAAAAAGTATATTGGGATTATGTGTACGAAGATTCGATGAACCTGATTGCACGACTTCCCCGAGTTGCTGCCTATATATATAGAAGAAAATATAAAAACGCAATTCACATTGAACCCGACCCGAAATTGGATTGGGCTGCAAACCTTGCACACATGCTGGGTTACGAAGAGTTTGACATGAAACGTTTAATGCGTTTATACATGACCATTCACGTTGACCATGAAGGAGGAAATGTTTCTGCACATGCCACTCATCTTGTTGGCTCTGCATTAAGCGACCCTTATCTTGCCTTCGCTGCCGGCATGACAGGGCTTGCCGGACCATTGCATGGTTTAGCAAACCAGGAGGTGTTAAGTTGGATTATAGAACTTAGAAAAGAATTAGGAGGAGGTTTGCCAACTGAAAAGCAAATTGAAGACTATATAAAAAAAACACTGGAAGACGGGAAAGTTGTTCCGGGGTATGGACACGCAGTATTGCGCAAGACTGACCCACGTTTTAGCGCACAACAAGATTTTTATTCAAAATATATTTTACCAAAAGGAAAAGATGATTTGTGTGAAATTGTTCAAATGGTTTACAAAGTAGCTCCTCCCATTTTAGAAGGCACCGGAAAAATAAAAAATCCGTGGCCCAATGTGGATGCCCATTCAGGAGTATTGTTAACACATTATGGAATGGTCGAACATGATTTCTATACGGTATTATTTGGAGTTTCCCGTTCCCTTGGAGTATTGGCTTCATTGATTTGGGACCGTGCATTAGGACATCCATTGGAACGACCAGGGTCCATCACCACTGAAGGTATAAAAAAGAAAATAGCTGCAGCGGAAGCAAAAGCATAACAATAAAGGCTACTGAAAAGTAGCCTTTGTTATTCATATCCATTTTCTTTCAAAAATGAAAAAAGGAATTAATTTAATATCAGCCGAACAAGCGAAACTGCTTATGTTGCAAAGCCAGGGTTTACTAAACTCGGGTTTTGGAATAGGAAAAAAAGGTACGCTTGCAGCAATTCAACATTTAAGTTACATTCAGATTGATACATTATCTGTTGCTGCCCGTGCGCACCATCATACCTTATGGAGCCGCTTGCCTGATTACAAAGAAAGATATTTGAATGAACTATTAGAAAGCGATAAAACCATTTTCGAATACTGGAGCCATGCCGCATCTTATTTACCAATGAGTGACTATCGTTTTTCTTTATTACGAAAAAAATCGTATGCAGATGGCAAATCACATTGGTTTGAACAGGATAAAAAAACGACTAAATATGTGTTGGATAAAATAAAAGCAGAAGGAGCTTTGCAATCAAAAGACTTTGAAGACAAAGAAAAACGTCTGGGGATGTGGAACTGGAAACCTGCCAAACGTGCATTAGAACAATTGTTCATGGAAGGAAAATTGATGGTGGCAAGGCGGCAAGGCTTTCAAAAAGTATATGATTTAACAGAACGGATAATACCTGCGAATATTGATACTGCCCTACCAACAGAAAGGGAATACATTGAACATTTGTTAAAGAAATCCGTTCACTCTTATGGTGTGGTAAAAGAAAGTGAAATTGCTTATTTGAGAACAGGATTAAAAGGAAAAACAAACAAAGTACTGAAACAAATGCTGAAGAATGGTGAATTCAGGGAAGTAACCATTGAGGGGATGGAAAATGTTCCCTTTATTTCATCTGATGACAAATTAAAGCAAATCGAAAAAATTACAACTCGTAATTCTGTTCATCTACTCTCCCCTTTTGATAATATTGTTATTCAGCGCAAAAGATTACAAAGTATTTTCGATTTTGATTATCAAATTGAATGTTATTTGCCCGAACCCAAACGCAGGTACGGATATTTTACATTGCCTGTCTTATATATTGATAGATTTGTTGCTCGTTTTGACCCTAAAACAGACCGTGCCTCCAAAACATTTTATATTAAATCGATGCACTTTGAAAAAGGTTTTTTGCCCAAAGAAGAATTTAATATTCTGTTTGCAGAAAAATTAAAGTCCTTCGCAACTTTCACGGGTTGTGATAAAATTGTGATTGGTAAAGCAGATAAAAAATGGAAGAAAGAAGTAGAAAAGAAATTATCAAATTCTTTTATTCATAAATGAAACTATTCTTTCACAAATGGTAACGTCTGATAATTTCCGTTTAGATTGTTAATTACCTGGATAGAATACACCCCTTTAGAAAAGTTTGACACATCAATACTTCGGGATATTTCGGTATTAAAAGAAAGAACCTTTTGCCCTAAAACAGAATATATATTTACAGAATAATTTCCGATTTTAGAAATTGATAAGTTTAAATGTGCGGAAGCGGGATTTGGATACAGTTGAACTTCGGTATTTAATACACTTTCGTTAATTCCTGCATCAGGCGGGAAACGTAAAATCAAAAGAGAATCCATTCCAATTGTTGAAGAATTCATTGCGTTTAGACCTGCATCAGTTACATAATAACGAAAACCCAAACGACAGGAAGTAACTCCACTTAACCCCGTTACATAACCTTTATACTTAGTCCAGGTGGAACTATCAATATTTACAGAAGGAAATGAAAACGAATCCAGATTTGGATTCACAGAAACTAATAACAATGAAAAATCACCCACCGTTGTGTCATTTATTCCAACGTTACTGCTTGCACCCATAGAACTTAAGCGACACTCAAGCCTGTCAGGATAAGTTGCACTATTAAATGATAATAAATAAAAAGTTATAGAATCATTATTTGCCAGCAAAATAGTTGGAGATAAAAGCCAATCACTTATTGCGCCAGAGGAATCTGTACTTGTGTAGTCCACCTGAACGTAGGAAGTATCGTTTCCGGAAAGTGCAATGTTTCCTACAGAACCATCTCCCTGCTTCCATTCACCTATACCGACTGGATTACTTCTGTTAATAGTTTCCCACCCCCTGGAAGTCATGGCGCTTAAGGTGTCAAAGTTCTCTTTGAACACTACTATTTGGGCCTGCGAATTTGAAATAATAAATTGGAGCAATAATAAAATTCCTGATAGTGAGGTAGTACTTTTTCTCATATAATATAAATTTAACGATACAATGTTACGAAATCAATTTGAATTTTTATTATCTTTAACTATGATTAACAATGAAGAAAATTCCAATTATTTTAAAGGCAGAGGTGCTCAACTGAATACCGATAATAAATTTCTTAAAAATGCCTATACAACAGAACACGAAGAAGTTTTGGATGAACCATTACTAAGCAATGAAAAGACACAAGTACTTTTTGAACATCCAAAAAAGATTGTGAACCTTGTAAAAAGCCCTGATATCCCCGCAATGTATTCAATGAATCCCTACCAGGGTTGCGAGCACGGATGCATCTATTGCTATGCCCGAAACACGCACGAATATTGGGGTTATAGTGCAGGCTTGGATTTCGAACGAAAAATAATTGCAAAGTCAAATGCTCCTCAACTATTAGAAAAACAATTGATGAATAAAAACTGGGTGGTTTCTCCTATAATGTTTTCAGGTAATACAGACTGCTATCAACCAACAGAAAGAAAATTAAAAATTACCAGGCAAATGCTGGAAGTACTTTTAAAGTTTCGGCATCCTGCAAGTTTGATTACAAAAAACAGCTTGATTTTAAGAGATATTGACATTCTCCAGGAAATGGCAAAATTTAATTTGGTTCATGTTATGGTTTCTATCACCAGTTTGCGTGAAGATTTGCGTTTGAAGATGGAGCCACGAACAGCCACTGCAAAACAGAGGCTAAAAACTATTGAAGAATTAAACAAAGCCGGGATACCAGCCGGGGTGATGACTGCTCCTATTATTCCAGGATTGAACAGCAATGAAATACCCGCACTTATTCAAGCTGCAGCCAACCATGGTGCAGATGTTGCAGGTTATACCATCGTACGTTTGAATGGTTCTGTAAAAGAAATATTTACGGATTGGATTCTCAAAAACTTTCCAGACAGAGCAGAAAAAGTACTACATCAAATAGCAGAAATACATGGCGGAGAAATGAATGATAGTCGCTATGGTAAAAGGATGAGGGGGGAAGGAAATATTTCTCAATCTATCAACCAGCTATTTAAAATGGCGGTGAAAAAGCATTTATCGGGCAGAAAAAAATTTGAGTTCGATTTAACCCAGTTTCGCAGACAGGGACAAAGTAAACAAATGGAATTATTTTAGAATGTAAATATTTTATTCGTAACTTACATATTTCTTCTATACTGCCCTCCTACTTCAAACAAAGCATTTGTAATTTCTCCTAACGAGCAATATTTAGAAACTTCCATTAAGCCTTCAAAAATATTTTCATTGTGAACTGCCGATTTTTGCAATTGTTTTAACAATTCGGCTGTAACATCGCTATTCGTTTTATGCAATTCTTCAAGCATAGCAATCTGGTAATCCTTTTCTTCGTCAGTAGCACGAATGACTTCTTTGGGAAGAATGGTAGGCGAACCTTTGGAAGATAAAAATGTGTTCACTCCTATAATAGGATATTCTCCGTTATGTTTTAATGTTTCGTAATACAAACTTTCTTCCTGAATTTTTCCACGTTGATACATTGTTTCCATAGCACCTAATACACCGCCGCGTTCCGAAATTTTTTCAAACTCCTTCAATACGGCTTCTTCCACAAGGTCGGTTAATTCTTCAATAATAAATGAGCCTTGCAACGGATTTTCATTTTTTGCCAATCCTAATTCACGATTAATGATTAATTGAATCGCCATTGCCCTGCGGACAGATTCTTCGGTGGGTGTTGTTATTGCTTCATCATACGCATTTGTATGAAGTGAATTACAGTTATCATATATAGCATATAGAGCTTGAAGCGTTGTGCGAATATCATTGAAATCAATCTCCTGTGCGTGAAGTGAGCGACCGGAAGTTTGAATATGATACTTCAACATCTGTGAACGTTCATTAGCATTGTATTTTATTTTCATTGCCTTTGCCCATATTCTCCTCGCTACTCTTCCTATTACAGAATATTCAGGGTCTATTCCATTACTAAAAAAGAAAGATAAATTAGGGGCAAACTTATTAATGTCCATACCACGGCTTACATAATATTCCACATAAGTAAAACCGTTTGATAAAGTTAATGCAAGCTGTGTGATAGGATTAGCACCAGCTTCAGCAATATGATACCCCGAAATAGAAACCGAATAAAAATTACGAATACTATTGTCGATAAAATATTCCTGCATATCTCCCATCAAACGCAAAGCAAATTCAGTAGAGAATATACAAGTGTTTTGCGCCTGGTCTTCCTTCAGAATATCCGCCTGGACAGTACCGCGAACTGCTGCAATCGTATCTTTTTTTATTTTTTCATACACATCTTTTGGCAATACTCTGTCACCAGTAGTACCCAATAACATCAATCCTAATCCATCATTTCCCTTTGGTAATTCACCCTGGTATTGCGGGCGCTTAACCCCTTTCTTTTTATAACTATCTTCAATCTTTTTAGTTATTTCTTTTTCCAGATCATTCGCTCTAATATAAACTTCGCATTGCTGGTCAATAGCTGCATTCATAAAAAAAGCAGTTAACATGGCAGCCGGACCATTGATGGTCATTGAAACAGAAGTTTTCGGGTCAGTTAAATTAAATCCGCTGTATAATTTTTTTGCATCATCCAAACAACAAATAGAAACTCCGGAGTTACCTATCTTTCCATATATATCCGGGCGAATTGCCGGGTCTTGTCCATACAAAGTAACACTGTCGAACGCGGTACTCAAACGATGTGCAGGCATGTTTAAAGAAACATAATGAAATCTTATGTTCGTTCTTTCAGGTCCTCCTTCACCTGCAAACATTCTTGTTGGGTCTTCTCCCTCTCTTTTAAAAGGAAATACACCGGCAGTATATGGAAATTCTCCTGGAACATTTTCCTGCAAATTCCACTTTAATATATCTCCCCATGCTTCGTAACGAGGTGTGGAAATTTTTGGAATTTGGCTATGCGAAAGCGATTCATAATGTGTAGCAATTCTTAATTCTTTATCGCGTACTTTAAATATAAAGAATTCGTTTTTGTACTGTTGTACTTTTCCAGCCCAACCTTCAATTATCTTTTTATTGCGTCCATCAAAACTTAATTCAACTTCTGAATATAATTTTTCTAATTCTGTTGTTAAACCTTCAAGGTTTTGAAAACCTTGAAGGTTTCTGCTCTTAATACTATCAATTGTTTTACGAATGGAATATAATTTCTGGGCAATTTCCTTTTGTTCATTCACCCACTTATCATATCCCCGGTTGTTTTCTGCAATCTCTGACAAATAACGCGTTCTTTGAGGCGGAATGATATAAATCTTCTCACTCATTTCATCCGTAACATGAAAATCAGATTTCAAATCAGCTCCGGTTTTCTCTACAATTTTATCCATAATGGCTTTGTAGAGTTTATTCATACCCGGGTCATTAAATTGCGATGCAATGGTTCCATACACAGGCAAAGCATCATCATCTGTTTCCCATAACTGATGATTGCGTTTGTATTGTTTTTTTACATCTCTTAATGCATCAAGGGCTCCGCGCTTATCAAATTTATTTAATGCAATAATATCTGCAAAGTCCAGCATATCTATCTTTTCAAGTTGTGTTGCTGCTCCGTATTCAGGAGTCATCACATACAAACTCATATCGCTATGCTCTGTTATCTCCGTATCAGACTGCCCGATACCTGATGTTTCCAAGATTATTAAATCATAATTTGCTGCTTTCACAATCTCCACTGCTTCTTTCACATATTTAGACAATGCAAGGTTACTTTGTCGGGTTGCCAATGAACGCATATACACCCGTTCGTTTTTTATTGCATTCATCCGTATTCTGTCTCCAAGTAACGCTCCTCCAGTTTTACGTTTCGAAGGGTCAACAGAAATAATTGCAATTGTTTTATCTTTAAAATCAATTAAAAATCTTCTTACCAGTTCATCCACCAAACTGGACTTACCCGAACCTCCTGTACCTGTAATACCCAGCACCGGGACTACTTTAGTTTTAACTGCACTTGCAATTTCAGTACTAAATTTCGAAAACTCTTCAGGGAAATTTTCAGCGGAAGAAATTAATCGTGCTATTGACTTAACATCTTTATTTATTAAGTGACTTACCTCTCCATTCAAATTGGAACCTGTCGGAAAGTCACATTTCTCGAGCATATCATTTATCATTCCCTGCAAACCCATTGCCCGTCCATCGTCCGGTGAATAAAT
Organism: Bacteroidota bacterium; assembly: GCA_025363555.1. Classification (GTDB taxonomy): domain Bacteria; phylum Bacteroidota; class Bacteroidia; order 2-12-FULL-35-15; family 2-12-FULL-35-15; genus 2-12-FULL-35-15. The sequence goes on from JANYDQ010000080.1 coordinate 20,445, forward strand.
TCGTGCAATTCCGTATTTATGAAGTTCTTCAATTTCTGAAGGAAGTATGGTTCCTCCGCCCCCACCAAATATTTTAATATGCTCAGAACCTCGCTCTTTCAGTAAATCGTACATGTATTTCAAAAACTCATTATGCCCACCCTGATAGGATGTAATGGCAATTGCATTAGCATCTTCCTGAATAGCACAATTCACAATTTCCTGCACGCTCCTGTCATGACCAAGGTGAATTACTTCTACCCCGCTTGCCTGGATAATTCTGCGCATAATATTAATAGCCGCATCGTGCCCATCGAAAAGAGATGCTGCAGTTACTATTCTTAATTTGTTTTTTGATTTATACGGTTGTATTTGTATCATTTTTATTTTTTGTAAGAGTGCAAAATTAGCTTTAATAGGGGATTAAAACAAATGAGAGTAAATTTAACGTATCCTAACACATCTACTCACAGCATGTGTTTGTCATGAAAGTTTGCTGTATATAAAACTTATGCCTCCTCCCCGCAAGCCCTTTGAACACTCCAGCTCCACCGCGCTTTCATCTGATAGGTATATTCTTCAAATTTTATTGTTACCACTTTAGGGTTAGGTTGCTGCACCATTTCACTTCGTTCTCTTACCAAAATAACTTCTTCACCCTTTAATTGATATGGCTGCGGATATCCTATTGTAACGGACAATTCCGTTTCCGGGCATTCTTTCGGACAGTTGGGTAAACTTATCAATGCTTCATTTAGTTCTGCATAAAAAGCTTCCTGCATTTGTATCACAAATGCATCATCAAAACTTTTATACTTTTCAACAAATGCTTTTAATGTAACATGTGTGGCGGCAACGTGAAGTTCGGTTTTTTCAAGTGTGGTAACCTTATCCAACAAAGGTTGCGGACAATTAAATTTAAAAACACTTTTGCCGATATGTGTTTTTAAATTGCCTTGTGTTTCTTTATAACTTGGCAATCCTTCTATTTCTCCTTCGGAAACAATCAGCCAATAAGCTGTCCATGCAACTGATACAACAATGATATTAAATTTTTCTCCGTATCGCGGTCCGCGCATAGAGGCTGCCATATCAGGGGGAAGAAAATGAACAGGCGTTAATTCAGTATAAGGTGGTTCTTCTTTTGGCGGAGAAATACGGATGCTCAATACTGCCAATTTCCCCTCTGTTTCCGGCTTCGTGGCTTTTGCAAGTTCGTAAGCATTTTTTACCGCCAGTGTATTTGCTTGCGTAACGGCAGTTCGCATGGCTTCTCTTCGCTTGGTTACCAGTTGCATTTCCGGCTCGGTTATTTTTGCATACCCTTCTATTTTGTCTGTACCCACGTACACCGTTTCCGGCAATTTCGTTTCTTTAATTGGTGAATTCAATATTTCGTCTGTCATTTTATTTAGTATAAATTGGTATTACAAAAGTGGCATAATTTTTTTGATTAGCAATGGAAATTATTTTTTCACATTTCTGATTAATTGATTCTTTTTGAACAAAAAAAATCCCGCCCGAATAAACGGGCGGGATTTTAATTTTATTTACAGTTTAACTTTACTGTTTTATCACCGTTTGTGAGTGAATTACATTCGAATCAACATCCAGTAATCTTACAAAATACATTCCGTTTTTGTATTCTTCTATGTTTGTTTTCATCGTGTTGCTTCCGCTTACAATTTGGTGTTTTTCATGGATAACCAGGTTACCCAATACATCATACACTTCT
>JANYDQ010000117.1 GCA_025363555.1 Bacteroidota bacterium
AGCTGCTTTACTTTTTAAACAATACCCTGTTTTGCAACAAGCTTATAAATTAAGTTTAGAATTTAGGGCTATCTATGAATGTACCATAAAATCAATAGCTTCAACCAGAATGACTCAATGGATAGAAAAAGTAAAAGCATCTAAAATAAATGAATTTAACACCCTTGCAAACTCAATATACTATCACTGGGATAATATCCTCAACTTTTTTGACAACCGAAGCACTAATGCTCACGCTGAATCTTACAACGCAAAACTAAAATTGTTTAGCGCTAATTTAAGAGGGGGGAAGGATGTGAAATTTTTTCTCTTTAGGTTAGAAAAGCTCTTCGCTTAATTTTTTTACTCCCTACAAAATTACGTTGACCCATTATTTCAGCAAGAGAGTTGTTCTGCTCATTTTTTGTATTACTTTTGTGGCTCAATCCTAAAACTTAAACAATATGAAAAAATTAATTACTCTTACACTTGCCTCTGTTGCCTGTTTATTCGTTGCACATGCACAAACCTTTTCCGACAATTTTGAAGCTTATACTATTGGCTCGGCATTAGGACCTCAATCACCCGACTGGACAACCTGGAGCGGTGTGGATGGCGGAACTAATGATGTTAACGTGGTGAGCACAGACAATCATTCTGCCGGAGGCTCCAAATCAGTTTATTATTCTTCTACTTCCAGCACTGGTGGACCAACCGATTGTGTATTGAAATTTGGCGGCACTGTTTTAAACACCGGTCAGTTTACTTTTTCTGCCTGGTTTAAAATTCCGGCTACAAAAACAGCCTATTTTAATTTCCAGGGAAATGCAACGATGGGAAATCTTTATACCCTCGATTGTTTTATGAATGCTGCAGGTGGAATCAGTATTCAAAACAGCGGCACACCTGTTCTTACTTCCACACATCCGGTAAATACATGGTTTCAATTAACGATCAATGCAAACCTGAATACAAACACATGGCAATTGATGATTGATGGAGTTTCACAAGGTTTTTGGAGCAATACTGCCGACCAGGTGTATGCCATTGATATTTATCCTGCTGATGCTTCTGCAAGCTATTGGGTGGACGATGTATCTTATAACATTGTTCCTTACACCGCAATTTCAGGGCGCGATGGTGCCGTTACCAGTGTTTCGGTTCCAAACGGATTAGCAACACAGGTGAGAACAGCAACTGCCATCATCAGAAATTTAAGTACCGCACCCATCACCTCTTTTGATTTGAATATAGTAAGCAACGGAACACCCAATATTCAAAACATCACCGGGGTTAATATTGCTTCACTTGCTACTTATACAGTTACCAGCACTGTTTCCGCACCCCTGATAGCCGGAACCAATACCTTTACTGCAACTATCAGTAACGTGAACGTTGCCGGAGCTGATGCTGATGCAACTAACGATGCCAAAACTTTTACGTTAAACCCCGTAGTACCTGCTACAGGTAAATTGGTGGTTGCCGAAGAAGCTACAGGTACCTGGTGCCAGTGGTGCCCCCGCGGTGCAGTCTTTATGGAATCAATGAATAATAAATACGATGGTTTTATTGCTGGAATAGCAGTACATAATAATGATATTATGACCAATACAGTTTACGATGCCGGCATTGCTCCTTTTATTCCCGGATACCCTACCGCTTTAGTGGACCGCCTTACCGGTGTTGACCCATCTGCTATGGAAACAAATTTTTTAACCCGTGTTCAAATTGCTCCTAAAGAATTTATTGTTAATGGTGCCACATATAATGCCAACACTCATATTTTGAATGTTTCAGTAACAAGTACCATTCAGCAAAATATAACAGGAAATTATAAAATTGCATGTGTTATAACTGAAGATAGCGTTCATGGAACTGCTGCAGGTTACAATCAAAACAATGCTTATGCGGGCGGTGGTGCTGGTGTAATGGGTGGTTTTGAAACTCTTCCAAATCCGGTACCTGCTGCTCAAATGAATTATAACCATGTTGCCCGTTCTATAAAACCTGGTTTTAACGGTCAATGGCAGGCATTTGGGACAGCAGCAACCATTGGTCAGGTAGTTACATGGAATTTTACAGACACATTGAATGCCGCTTGGAATGTAAATAAAATTCATATTATTGGAATGGTGATGGATCCTACCGGCAAAATTGACAATGCCGGCACCGCTACAATTGCCGAAGCCGTAAGTAATGGTTATGTAACGGGTACCATGGCAACGGGTGTAGCAGTGGTTAATCAACCGGATGAAACAATAACTTTATTTCCAAATCCTTCAAACGATAATTCAACTATCTATTTGAATCTTACTTCTGAATCATCTGTACAAGTTGCTATATATAATGTAGCCGGAGAATTGATTGCTAAAAAAGAGTATGGAAAATTGAATGGTGGTATGATGCTGCCAATAGAGTCCTCTAAATTCAGTTCAGGAATTTATTTTGTGAATGTGATGATTGATGGAAAATCAACAATGAAGAAATTGGTAAAACAATAAAATAAAATAAAACGGTTGTTGATGGTTTCATCGGCAACTTATTTCCAAAACAAAGAGGCTGTCTCAAAACCGGGGCAGCCTCTTTGTTATTAAAACCCGAAATTGTCTTCTGTCGATAAACCTTGCCCATTCAAAAAATGTCCGCAAGGGGTTAAACCAGGAAGCGCAGCATGGTATAATGGTATTGCTCAATACAATTTAATTAACACAGCGAAAACAACAACAACTGGAAGCGTTACTTAAATAAAATTAAACAGGAATATTCCTGTTTGCTTTATCTTCTTCTATTTGTTTTTCTGACTTCATGCCGTATTTCTTTTTCAATTCCTCGCAGGCTTTATCAAAGTCGGCTTCGGAAATATCTTTACGATGAAGGTGGTCGTCATCAGCAATGAAATCAGGGTTCTTTTTTTGTATTTTTTTTAGTATTGACGTATGTAATTAATTGTAAAGGTTAAGAAAAAATTATTTATTTCATTTGCAATTATAAAAATACTCGAAACCCAATCATCTCTTTCTGGAAATAAGCGTCCAGGTGCGAGAGTTATTTCTTTGCAAATATAATAACAATTTGTTGTAAGGATGGAAGCCTGGTTAACCAGATGTAGCGAGGACGCTACGCCCAACGGGGGTTTTCGCCCTCTTCTTCTTCATAGTTAAATTCTACTTTGCTTTGAGTTACCACTTCGTCAAGGATATTATTTAAGTAGCCAAATTTAACGGCTTCTTGAAATCGTTTGCTTAGGATGGGGATATTTATCACTTCTTCAATGCAGTCCATATACTTGTCAACAATGGCTTTGATTGAATATGTCTTACTGGCGTTTTCTCTTATTTTCTTTAAAAGTGCTTCGGTATCAACATCAGATTTAATAACAAATGTTACAGGGAATTTTTGAATTTTATCTATGTCAAGAAAGTATTTTTTGAAGTCTAAAGTTTCCGTAACCTGAAAGAACCTTCCAAGTGGTTTCATAACAAAGTCAATACCACCATCATTTGCGTTAGTTCTGCCTGTTTTGTACAATTTCAAATTCTCTTTATTTAATTTATTAAGGTCGTAACCCCAATAAATTACATGGTCGTGATAGAAGTATTTAAGAATAGAATAACTTACAATTTCAAAAAGTCTCGCATCAACATTAGGAGCAAGTAAACCGCTAATAAAATCTTTAACTGTCTTTGGACTTTCCTTTCCTATTTTCTGAATTTCTTCGCACGATTTAATGAAACGCTGAAAAGCATCTTGCTTTGTTTTTGAATACTCATCAATAATTTCAATGACTGCATTTGCGATATTAAAATTTGTTTTGCCAACTTTAATTTTTAAAAGATTTTCATTGAACCAATAGTGGTTGGTTGAGTTGCGCCTTTATACTTTAAATAATCTCCTTTTTTATGAAATTCTTTTTCAATATAATCTTCAACTATTACATAAATGGCATATAAGTTTGCGAAGCTTGAACGTGACTTTGAACCACGATTTGCAGAGCGTGTTTTTTCATTGATATATTGAATTAACTGGCTTTTTTCGTAAACATCATTTGCACTTTTACCAAAGTGTTTTTCCAAAATGGATTTAATGTTTCCTGTGAATGCGTTTTCCATCTGGTTCTTCAAATAATTTTAAGTTGTTGGCGGTAGCCAACTTTTCAGTTTCAAAACTGCGAATCTCCTTTAATAGTTTTACTCCTTTATGTTCGGTAGAAAGTTGTAATCTCCGTAATCCTATTTTAATATAATCTTCTTGTAAATCAATGCCAATAGTATTTCTGCCCAATTCTTTCGCAACGTAGCAAGTTGTAAATGTTCCCAAAAAAGGGTCTAATACTAAATCTCCTTCATTGGAACTTGCTTTAATTATTCTTTCTAATAATGCTATTGGCTTTTGTGTAGGATGATTTTCGTATTCGTCCATTCGATAGCGAACTCTCGCAAAGTCCCAAACATTGCCGGGAACTTTTTCTGAATTATAAACTGTGGGAACTGTTTTGCGGTAATCAATCAGTTTTCTTTTCGCTCCTGTTTTTGCTTCTACTAAAATGTCGTCAGAGTTGAAAGTATAGTTATTCTTGTCTTTTGTACAAAATAGAATTGGTTCATACATTGAACCAAAATATTTCTTTGCCTGAACTCCAGAACTATCATAAGACCAAATAATACGTGATAATATATTTAGTTTGTTCCGCAAGTAAATATCAAAGTAAGGCATAAACTGTGTAGATGTCATTACATAAAAACTTCCTGTTGGTTTAAGTTTTTGAATACATAGGTCAAGCCATTCGTAACACCAATTTAAGTAGTCTTCATCTTTATCCCACTTGTCTAAATGTCCGTTAAAATTCTTTCCAATGTTATAAGGAGGGTCTGCAAATATTAAATCAACAGAGTTGTCTTCAACTGCTTTTCTTAAAACTTCTAAGGCATCTCCGTGTATAATTTTATGATTTACTGTTCCTAATATGTCCATTGTGTAGTCTATTATTTCGGGTGCAAATTTAAACAAATAAAGTTCTATAAGGGTTTTATGTTGAACGTTCAAAGATCGGTTAGCAAGTACCCTAAAATTTCATCTATCGTCCAAGCCTTGCCGAAGTGCCGCCTTGCACACTCTTCAAAATTAGCATTAATATTTCTGGCGGCATTTTGGCAAGGCGATGTTATGCGTTCGGCTTTCTTTAGTGTTATTCTATAATCTTGTTCTTGTAATCGTTTAATTAGTTTTTTGTCTGTGATAAATAACATCGTTAATCATAAGTTGGTTGTCAAAAATGCTAATATCTGAAGTGTCTTGGTCAATTAAGTATGTCCCAATATAACTACTATTTATTAATTTAATTTGCTTGTTAATAAATGTAAGTCTTACGTAAGGTGCAGCAAGCATTATATCTAAATTGGATAATTGTCCTTTAAAAGTCTTGTCGTCCAACTTATATTCCCAAATGAATTTATCTTCGTCATTTATCCATTTTCCGTTAAGTTTAGAAACAAAGTCTTTAAGTATTTTTATACTGTCGCTTTTTGTCAGGTTCGTGTAAACTTTGAAACCGTCAATATAATAAACACCTGTGCCGCGCATTCTTATTTCATTCGTATCTTTATCAGTCAATATTTTCTTGTTCTGCCCGAAAGCGCAAACAAAAGTCAAAGCAAATATTAATGTCAAGTTAAACTGTATTTTCATTAAGTGTTCTTTCTTTTAATATATGTTCGTCTGTTTCAAGTTAGCACGTCCGCCAAGCTGACGCATAACGACCAAGGCTTGCCGAAGTGCCGCCTTGCACATGCTTCAAAATTAGCAGTAATATTTCTGGCGGCATTTATTTTTCTTGCAAATATAATCACAATTTGTTGTAAGGCTGGAAGCCTTGTTAAACCGGACGTAGCGAGGACGCTACGCCCAACGGGGGGGATATTGTTTATTAGCATTTTTCATCTTCACAAATTTCTCCTTCGGTTTCTAAAGTGACGTGTTGAATGTTTAAGTGTTCTAATTCGTGTTTGAGTTTGTGTTTTATTTTTTCTGCATCGGCTAAAGTTGTGTTGCTGTCAATTACAATGTGCGCGGTGAGTGCGTTTTCGGTTGTGCTCATTCCCCAAAGGTGGATGTGGTGAATTTCTTTTACTCCACTTATTTTAGTCGCTGCATCTTTTACTTGTTGTAAATTCATTTCTGCGGGAACTCCGTCAAGCGATAAACGCAAACTGTCTTTGAGCAAACTCCATGTGCTGACTAAAATTACTAATGCAACGATGATGCTTAGTGCAGGGTCAATCCAAAACCAATTTGTGTAGTAGATGATGATGCCGCCAATTACTAAACCTACTGAAACGATTGCATCGCTAAGTAAATGCAGGTATGCGCTTTTGATGTTGAGGTCTTTTTTTCTGTCACGAAAAAACATGAGTGCTGTTACTGCATTGATGATTATTCCTATTCCTGCAACCCATGCGATTGTTGTTCCTGGCAATGGTTCAGGATTTAGAAACCTGTGTGCTGCTTCATAGGCAATTGCTCCGATGGAAATTAGTAAAACGGTTGCATTGAAGAGCGCAACGATGATGGATGTTTTGCGATAACCGTAAGTGTAGTTTTCGTTTGATTTTACTTTCAATAAACGATATGCAAGCAATGATAAACTTAGTGCTGCTACATCTGCAAGATTGTGTCCTGCATCACTTAATAATGAAAGTGAGTGAATGGATAAACCGACTATTACTTCTATTACTACAAATAAAAAGTTTAGTGAAATGCCAATGACGAAAGCGGTGTTTACTGCTTTGGGTTCAATGGCGTGGTGGTGATGTGAATGTTTATGTTCTTCCATTTAGTGAATTATTTTACTGTTAGTGATGAAACTGTAAATCATTAATGTTCCCACTCCGAAAATTAAAATGAGAACTATTTTCTTGAAAATATTTTCAGGGATTTTGTTTAGTAATTTTTTTCCTATCCATGCTCCTGATGTTGCTAATACAAATAATACTGGAATGAACCAGATATATTTTTTGTCAAGGTAGCCGTTGAATAAATAAACGATGGTGCGCGAAAGGTCAACTGCAAAATCAATGCCTGCTGATGTTCCGACAAACATTTCTTTTTTTAAATCGAAAGCTGCAAGTGTTGCGCCTCTTACTGCTCCGCCTGTTCCAATGAACCCTGCAAGAAATCCAGCTACTGCTCCGCCTGTAATGGCATTGAAGTTTGTGGGTTTGAATTTTAAATCTTTCTTAATAAAAAATGTGATTGCAAATGCTACAAGAAAAATTCCCATTGCAAGCTGTGCGAATTTTATTTCCAGTTTCTGATTAAGATATGCACCTAATAAAACCATTGCTACGCTTGGGATTCCTATTTTTATCATCAGCATCCAATTGATTTTTTTGCGGAACATATACACTTGCGCTGATGTGCTGAAAATATGAAGTATGCCTGTGAGCGCAAGTGTTGTTTTAAAATCAAATAACATTCCTGCTAACGGGACAAAAAATACGGATGAACCGAAACCACATATTGTACCTATGATTTCACTTGCGAAAGCAAGGAGAAAAAATAATATTGTTGTTGATGAAAATTCCATTTTTTATTTATTTTATTCTTTGTCCTCCTGATTTTTCATTTTCATAAGCAAGGTGTAAGCACCTTTGGTTACAAAGGTTTTGCTTCTTACATCGGTTGTATCTGCAAGGATTATTTGTGTATAGCCGTTTTCATTATTTTCAGTGGTTACTTCCTGAATTGTGTATTTGTTTTTTTCTGTCTGAATAAAAACATATTGCTTTCCTTCGTACCGAACCAAACCTTCGTTGGAGATTATGAAAGCATTGTTTGTGGCTATTTCTACTTCTGCATTCATATACATACCGGGGATTAAATTTTTATCGTATTGCTCAAAATGGCATTGTACCTGAACTGTGCGTTCGGGCGAAACATCTTTACCGATTAATAAAATTTCGCATTCGTATTTTTTATTTGGTTCGGTATTATTATAAGCAATTAACTTTTGTCCAACGGCAACTTTGAACAGGTCTTTTTCAAAAATAGTTAGCTGGAGATGTATGTCTTCGGGGTTGACTAACTCACATAATACATCTGTGGGGGTTACATATTTTCCAATGTTTTGTTTCACCTCTGATACATAACCATCAATGGGAGAATTTATATTGAGGCTTCTTGAAATATTGTTTTCATTGAGTGTTTCGGGATTGATGCCAATCAGTCTTAATTTTTCTTCCAATGATTTGATGGTAATTTTTTGGGAAAGATATTCTGTTTGTGCCTGTTGATAGACTTTGTCGCTGCTTGCTTTTGACTGATTTAATTCTTTCTGACGATTGTATTCGGCTTCGATAGATGTGTAATGTGCTTTTGCCATTAAATAATCCTGCTGTAATTGAATGTATTGCTGGTCTTCCATTGTGGCAATTACTTCGCCTTTGGAGATGTGCATTCCTGCAAGCAATTTTGTTGATTTAAGATAGCCACCCATTGGAACACTGATTGATACCATATTTTGCGGGGGAACTACTATTTTTCCATTTATTTTCAGAAGGGAAGAAATAGTTTGTTGTTTAATTTTTCCTGTTTGAATGTCGGAATTTTTCTGTTGAGCATCTGTGAGTTCAACAGTATTTTCATTTTGTTTTTCTTCTTCTTTTACTTCCTCTTTCTTGTTGCTACTGCAAGCTGCAAGGATTGTAAGCACGAGATATATAACTATATATTTTTTCATTGAATTTTATTTATTTGTTAAATAATTTAATTGAATAATTGTTTGATTTAATTGTTTTATGGCATCCGTATAATTGCTTTTGATTGCGGTTGCATTATTAATCAGCATTGTCCATTCCAAATAATTGATGTCGCCATTGGTAAACTGCTGATTGGCTGTTTTGGTGATTATGGCTGCATTTGGCAATGCTTTATTTTCAAAATAATTTACAGTAAGGAGCTGTGTTTGGTATTGTTTGAATGCTGCCTGATATTCGGATTTCAGATTTTGCAAACCGATTTGATAATTATTTTCGGAAATAGATTGCAATGTTTTTGCTGAACTTATTTTTGCTTTCTGAGAGCCAAAAAATATAGGAACACCGATGCCAAACTGGAAAGAATTGAAACGGGAGGAAGAAGGATAAAATATATTATCGGCACCGTTTCCCTGTATGCTTTGGTTGCTATACCCAAAATTGAGGTTGGGTAATAGTTTTGATTTCTCGAGTTGAGTATTTATTTTGAATACATTGTTCTGCTGCTGCAATGCCTTTATTTGCGGATGTTTGCTGATTAGAGAAGTGTCGAGCGTGGCAGCAAAATTAATTTTAGGATTATCAGCAGCAGGACTAAGAGGGGTTTCTGAATTTAATACTAACTGAAATTGTAATTGTGCAATTTCAAGGTCGGTTTTTAATTCGTTTAACTGAATTGAAATTTGTCCCCGCTGTGTTTCGGCTGTTGTTTTTTCAAGCACATTACTTTCGCCTTTGGTGAAACGGAGATTCGCTTTTTCGAGGAAACCAGAATATAAACTATCGGTTTGCAAAAGTGTTTTTTGTTTTTCCTGCAAATAAATGAGCAAATAAAATAATTCGCTTACCTGCTTTTTCAACTCTGCTTCTTTTACTGCAACATTTAAGACAGTAGATTTATAATTTTCGCTTTGCAATGTTTTTTGTTTTGCATAAACGGTTGGAAAGTTTATGGATTGAGAAATTCCAAACTTTGTATCATTATAAAAAGAATTGATTTGCCCGTATTCGGCTGTGATGGCAGTTTGGGGAATGGCAACGGCTGCGGATTTTAATTTCTGCTGGTATTCAGCATTTAGTTTTTCATTTTTAACCTGTAGGTTGTTTTTTAATGCAGTTTGAATAGCATTGTCTAAAGTGGTTGAAGTTTGGGCATTTGCAGAAGCAAACGAAAAGAAAACCAAAACAAAAACTGTTGCTGCTGTGATTGTGGTTTTCTTTTTTTTCCGAAAGGAAAAACCTTTTTCAAACAAAATATAAAGGACAGGCAAAACAAAAAGAGTGAGGAATGTTGCAATTAAAAGTCCGCCAATTACTACGGTTGCTAATGGTCGCTGAACTTCGGCACCTGCCCCGCTACTGATTGCCATCGGCAAAAAGCCAAGCGAAGCTACAAAGGCAGTCATAAGCACAGGGCGCAAACGGTGTTCTGTGCCAAGCAAAACAATTCGCCTTGTGTCGGTTTCACCAGCAGATTTTATGCGATTAAATTCGGCAAGCAATACAATACCATTAAGAACGGCAACACCGAAAAGAGCAATAAAACCAACACCTGCACTGATGCTGAAAGGCATTCCGCGAAGTGCTAAAAATAAAATGCCCCCGATGGCTGAAAGCGGAATGGCTGAATAAATAAGCAAACCTTGCTTAATGGAATTGAACGCGAAATAGAGTAAGAGAAAAATTAATACCAATGAAAGCGGAACGGCAAGAGACAAGCGTTTTTTAGCCTTGATTAAATTTTCAAATGCTCCGCCATAGGTTACAAAATAGCCAGTGGGGAATTTTATTTTCTTATCAACCTGCGTTTGCAAATCGTTTACGATACTTTGAACATCCCTGCCTTTTACATTGAAACCGACAATAATTCTTCGCTTGGCATCGTCACGCTGAATTTGATTTACACTTTCTTTTACAGAAACATCAGCAACCTGATACAATGGTATTTGAGTGCCTTGAGGTGTTGGAATTAAAAGGTTTTGGACATCTTCAAGATTTTGCCTGTTTTCGCCCGCAAGGCGAACAACTAAATCGAAACGTTTTTCATCTTCGTAAACCAACCCGCTGCTTTGCCCTGCAAAAGCTGTATTGATTACTTTGTTAATATCAGAAATGTTTAGTCCATATTGAGCAATAAGGTTTCTTTTATAGTTAATGATAAGTTGGGGAAGTCCGTCAACAGGCTCGATGTAAACTGCTTCTGCACCATCAATTTTACCGACAATATCGCCTAACAGTTTTGAATACCTTGAAAGTGTGTCTAAATTTTCGCCAAAGATTTTGCAAACCACATCTTGTTTGGCACCTGTCATTAATTCATTAAAGCGCATTGCAACGGGATATTGAAAGCCATAAGTAACCCCAGGAATATCCTGTAAAGCAAGGGTCATTTTTTCAGAAAGTTCATTCCAGGTTTTTGCGGATTTCCATTCGCTTTTATCTTTAAGAATAATAATAATGTCCGCACCATCCATAGGCATAGGGTCGGTAGGGATTTCGCCACTGCCGATTTTTCCCACAACTTTTATTACTTCAGGAAATTTATTTTTAAGAATGTGCGCTGCTTTCATACAGGCATCGGCAGTAACAGATAGACTGCTGCCTGTTAAAACTCTTGTTTCTACTGCAAAATCTCCTTCGGGTAACTGTGGGATAAATTCACCACCCATTTTTGAGAAAACAAAAAATGAAATGAGTAAAAGAGAAATTGAAATGATGATAACTGTTTTAGGAAAATTTAAAATCTTTGAAAGATATTTCTGATGCACTTTAATAAAGAAGCTGATTAGTTTATCAGAGATATTTTTTTTGTGAGAAATGTTTTTGTTTAAAAACAAAGCACTCATCATAGGAATATAAGTAAGCGAAAGCAGAAATGCACCAAGTAAAGCAAAGGCGACTGTTTGAGCCATTGGTTTAAACATTTTGCCTTCTATTCCTTCGAGTGTGAAAATTGGCAGGTAAACAATTAATATGATTATTTGCCCGAATACTGCACTGTTCATCATCCTGCTGGCAGAATTGTTTACTTCAATATCCATTTCGGATTGATTTATTTTGGTAATGCTGCTTAGTCTCTTTTCTTGTGTTAAACTATGCATTACTGCTTCGACAATAATAACAGCACCATCCACTATCAATCCAAAATCCAATGCACCTAAACTCATCAGGTTTCCACTGACACCAAACAGGTTCATCATAATGACTGCAAAGAGCAATGCCAAAGGAATGACAGATGCAACTAAAAAGCCCGCACGAAAATTTCCAAGAAATAAAACGAGAACAAAAATTACAATTAATGCACCTTCCATTAAGTTTTTGGTAACTGTGCCAATGGCAGAGTTTACCATTTTGGTACGGTCAAGATATGGTTCTATAACAACACCCTTAGGTAATGTTTTTTCAATTTGTTTAATCCTTTCCTTTATATTTTTAATGGTCGCGCTGCTATTGCCGCCTTTAAGCATCATTACTACTGCGCCTACTACTTCGCCTTCATCGTTGTAAGTCATACCACCATAACGAATGGCATTGCCAATTCTTACATCGGCTACATCATTTATCAATAGCGGTGTTCCGTTATTGGTGTTTTTTACAACAATATTTTTAATGTCGGCAATGTTCTGAATTAAACCTTCACTACGAATATAAAGTACCGTTGATTTTTTTTCAATGTATGCGCCACCTGTATTTTCATTATTATTTTCCAATGCTGTGAACACATCATTAATAGTAATGTTGTATGATTTTAATTTATTTACATCAATAGCAACTTCGTATTGCTTTAGCTTACCTCCAAAACTGCTTACGTCTGCAACACCTTTTACACCGAGCAATTGCCTGCGGACAATCCAATCCTGTATTGTTCGTAATTGGGTTTCGTCATATTTTGTTTCAAAGCCGTGTTCGGCACGAACAACATATTGATATATTTCGCCAAGCCCTGTGGTAACAGGTGCTAAATAAGGAGAGCCAAGCCCTTTAGGAATTTGTTCCTGTGCTTCTTTTAATCTTTCAGCAACCTGTTGCCTTGCCCAATATACATCCACCTTTTCTTCAAACACAATGGTAACAATAGATAAACCGAACCTTGAAAAGCTGCGGATTTCTTTCAGCCCGGGGATGTTACTATTGGTTTGTTCAATCGGAAATGTGATTAACCGCTCCACATCAGGTGCACCAAGCGAAGGGGCTGAAGTGATTACCTGTACCTGATTGTCTGTGATGTCAGGAACTGCATCTATTGGTAGCTGGGTAACCTGATAGCTACCGAAACCAATAAGAGCAAGAACAAAAAGCCCGATAATGAGTTTGTTCTTTATAGAGAATGAAATTATTTTATTAAGCATTATTTTTTAATCGGTTAATTGAATGAATAAAGTAATTGCTCACGGTGCGTTGGCACCGTAAACAGTTTTTTGTTTCCGCTTTAGCGGAACATCATAAATTCATTAACTGATTTTTGGCGGTTGCCAGATGTTGAAGAAAACTTCGGAAGCAAAGTTGGGTGAATAAACAGGAAAGTCCTGCTTTGATGAAGGGGAAATCACCGCAACATTGGTAGGGTAATGAATGGTTGTAATCTGCTGTCCGCAACAGGTGCAAACACAAAAAGGGGAACAAGTTTCTGAACCGCTTTCGTTATGGTTGTTACAACTTTTATCTGCAATTATAGAGGATTCCTGTTGCGAGGATTGAAAATCTTCTTTGTCGTGGCAGGGCATAAGCGACAAAGCCAACAGGTAAAAGGAAAATATGAATGAGAAAAATTTCACGGGGCAAAGATAGAGATAAAAATGAAATGTTGAACGGGATTTTTAAGGTGTGTTTTTTTTACGGGTTACGGTGCGGTTGGGTGCGGTTGGGCAAAAATAAATGTGCCGATTTTTCATCGGCTCTTTTATTTTTGCGAAGGGTTGGCTGTGCGTTTTTTTTTCGGGTTCTGTCGTAAAACTTTAAAGTTAGCAGACACGTTAATTCGGAGCGTTGGGATTACGGATAACATTATAATATCCTCAATACTATTAAATTTATTTCACCCAGTTAGGCGTAGCGTCCCGCTACGTCTTGTTTAGCAAGGCGTCCCGCATTCAATATGTGTTTCCAATTTAATAGTATTTTTATTCTTTTTTTTTATTTCATTGCCAATTAACATCAGATGTAAACATAAAAATATAAATTAAATAAGGCGGGACGCCTTGTTTAACCGGACGTAGCGGGACGCTACGCCCAACTGCCTGCTATTTTTTTTAGTCCTGCACGCTATGCTGAACGGGGGGCTACGCTGAACGGGGATTAAATTTCAGTTTAGGTTGGACTTCATTAATAGGTGCAACTAACCAAGCCCCTTTTATTATCCAACCTAACCTTAAACTATTATCATCATTTAAAAATAATGGGTCGCCACTTTCAGTGAAGTGTTTTTGCAGTGATGCTATAGCGTGGCTCCCATCTGAAAATTTAACCTTCGCAATATTAGGGTTTTTAGATTCACCGATTTCAGTTGCCACTATTTTTTTATTTCCTTCTGTTTTTTTATTTTCTAATTCTTGGGAAAGTATTTTTGCTTGTGCTTTTATTGCTGTTAATCTTAAACCAAAAGCTACAAAATATCTTTTGAATATTTCTGTGTCAATGTCGTTACGAAATTTCAAAGCATTAGTAAGGAAGTCAAATGTTGAAGTAAAGTCGCCCACTTTTGCTGCTTCCCTTGCCTTTTTATAATAAAAATCTGCCTTCCCTTCATTTAATTGCTGGGTTATTAAAGTGCTTGGTGTTTCATTATTTGCAAACTCAATAGCTTTATTATTTGCTCTGATTGCATTTCTTGGAATTTGTGTTTGAAGCTGAAGCCCCGTTGAAGAAGTACAACGACTTAATGCTACATAAACTTGTCCATCTTCAAATGCTGCCCCCAAATTAGCGAATACTTTTTCAAATGTCAATCCTTGGCTTTTATGAACTGTTATAGCCCAAGCAAGTCTTAAAGGAAATTGAGTAAATGTTCCTTTTATTTTTTCCTCAACCTTTCTCTTTTCTTTGTTCCAAGTGTATTCAATATGTTCCCAGCTTGTTTTTTCAACCAATACTTTTGTACCGTCCGCAAATTCAACAATAATTTTATTTTCTATTAGGGATTTTATTTTTCCAATTTTCCCATTGTAATATCCCACTCCATTTTTTAACAACATTACTTGCGCACCTTCTTTTAATTTTAAGTTTAAGTCAGTAGGAAGAATATAATTACCTCTGTGGTCTTTTGGAAATTCTCCTATTAACTCACCTTCAAAAATTCTTAATTCAGTTTTTAGTTCTTCAAGTTTTGAATTGTTTGTTTGGTCAACTTGATAATTATGAGTTGATAATATTATATAGTTGTCTGATTCTTTTGGTAAAAACGTTGGATTGTGTTTATTATCTAAAAACTGAATATCAGAATTTATTACTTGATTAACACGAACTCGATTAAGTAGGTCAATGAACTCTTGTTCTTTTTGTCTGTATATCTTCTTTAATTCAAAATGTAAGTATTTTTTTTCAGCAATAAGTGAACGCATTATTTGAGAGCTGAAAAAAAATCTACTATCATAAGATTCATTTAAGATTTGCCACTCGTTTTCGTTTGCTATCGGAGGTAATTGAAAAATGTCCCCAATTAAAATTACTTGAACACCACCAAAAGGTTGAAACGGATTTCTTCTAAAAGCTTTTAGTAATCTATCAATTATATCAAGCATATCACACCTAACCATAGATATTTCATCAATAATTAATAATTCTAATCCTTGAATGATGTTCCTTTTTGTTTCATTATATTTAAAGGTTGTGTAAATTGTTGTGCTGTCTGTAACATCTGTACCTACGCTTGTTCTTAATCTTTTATCATCTGGAACAAATGGTCCAAAAGGAACTTGAAAAAAAGAGTGAATTGTTACACCTCTTGCATTTATTGCAGCTACTCCTGTAGGTGCAAGTATAACAGTATTTTTATCTGTTTTAGATTTTATATATTTAAGAAAGGTTGTTTTACCTGTACCTGCCTTACCAGTCAGAAAAACAAGTTTGTCTGTGTTTGTTACAAAGTCAAATGCCTGATTGAATTCTTCATTCGTTAGGTCTAATAATATGTTGTCTATTATTGTTGGCATTTATTTTTTCTCTTTTATCTTAATCCCACATAACAATCATAGGGCGTGTCATCTTCATTGTTGCATTACATTTAGGACAAGGCTTACTTAATCTTCCAATATTTTTCCCCCACAATTCTAAATTACTCCCTTTACATTCTTTACAACAAAGTTCATTTATTGTTTTATCGCCTGAACCATCTTTATGTATTGAAATGTCTTGAACTATTTTACAATCTTTACAAATAAAAGTGTTAGTTCTGCTAAACATTCCATAGTCTTTACCACCTGAAACCTCGCAGGTGTATTCACAATTCGTACAAGTAAATCCGTGTCTTACTCCCATAGTTTTTT
>JANYDQ010000158.1 GCA_025363555.1 Bacteroidota bacterium
GCACACAGAACTTCTTAAATTAAATCCTGCACAGCAAGAGTTCATGGTGCATTATGGAAAATGGATGGATGAATTTATTGAAGCAATCCGTATTAAGAAATCAAATCCGGAAAATGTAGAAAATCAAAAGAAGATGTTTTCTTTATCAATGGAAGCTGAAAAATTTAAACCTGAACTTACTGAATTTATGAAAGACGAAACATTCTCATTGATTTATAAAGCATCAATCGAAAGGACGACAAAGGAAATTTAAGGTACTAATAGTTTAGACATAAAAATTCATTCTCATGCAAGAAGAAGAAGAAAACAGCCGCAGGTCATTTCTCAAAGCAGGTTTAATTACCGGGGCGGCAGCCATAGCCGCAGGTGTTATCGGCTGTAACAGCGATACTAAACCTCCAGGTTCGTTAACAGGAAAAAAAGTTCCGTTGCTTGATTCAGCAGGAAATTTAATTTATGTGGACGAAGGACAAATACCGGTGCATACAAATTTCAAAGGCATCACCAACGAAGAATCGCGCAAAGGAATTCCCGGAAAAAAATTCGTGATGGTGATTGACCTTGCAAAATGCGATGGCTGCGGCAAATGCACCGAAGCATGTAACAAGATGCACTTTTTACCAAAAGAAAAAGAGTGGATTCAGGTTCTTGAAATGCAGGACGCGCCTAAAGAAGCTCCTTACTTTTTTCCGAAACCCTGCTTTCATTGTGATGACCCTCCATGCACAAAAGTTTGTCCGGTTGATGCAACATTTAAACGTGAAGATGGAATTGTATCTGTTGATATTGACCGCTGCATCGGTTGCCGTTTTTGCATGGCTGCCTGTCCATATTCGGTCAGAGTGTTTAACTGGACGGAACCGGTTAAACCTGATATAATTGAAGAAACACCATCAATGGAAAGAGCTTTCCAAAGTAAAAAAGGTTGTGTGGAGAAATGTGATTTCTGTTCGCACATGTCGCGGGTTGATGAGCTGCCGGCTTGTGTTACAGGTTGCCCGATGGATGCAATTTATTTTGGTGATGAAAACGAAGATGCTGTTACAAACAAATCAGGACAAACAGAAAAACTTTCACAGATGCTTGAAGACAGAGCAGCGTATCGTTTTATGGAAGAGTTGGGAACTAAGCCGCGAGTGTATTATCTGCCTCCCGTTAATCGCCTTTATCCGAAACCAAATATGAATGATGCGAAATCTTAAAATCATCCGGTATGCATTTTAAAACAGAAAATAATACTGCTGCATCCATAAACCTGGAAATGGAAAGTGATGTTTTGAAAAGCATTACATACACAAGTGCAAAAGGCAAATTATGGATTGCTTTATTGTTGCTCATTTTTATTGCAGGCATAATTGCTTATGGTATCCAATTAAAAAATGGTTTGATAGTAACTTCCATGCGCAATTATGTTTCGTGGGGATTATACATCTCTATGTTTATATTTTTTATTGGCATTAGTCATGTAGGCGCGTTGATGTCATCCATTCTCCGCTTAACGGGTGCTGAATGGAGATTCCCGATTACAAGAATGGCAGAGGCAATTACTTTTTCATCATTGCTGTTTGCAGGCATAATGCCCATACTTGATATGGGTCGCCCCGACAGAATTTTGTTTTTGTTCACCCACGGTAGAATTCAATCACCCATCCTGTGGGACATCATTGCCATTGCAACTTATTTCGTTGGAAGCACCATTTATCTCTATCTCCCTATGATTCCTGATATAGCCATGTTACGCGATAAATTAAATCATGCTTCGCGATGGAGAAAAAAATTGTATCGCATTCTTTCTGTTGGTTGGAAAGGAACAGAGGTACAAAAACAATTGCTTGAAAAGTGTATGAACATTATGACAGCAATTATTCTTCCTGTAGCAATTACTGTTCATACTGTAGTTGCGTGGCTGCTTGCTATGACATTGCGCACGGGGTGGAACAGTACCGTCCTCGGTCCTTATTTTGTTTCAGCAGCAATTATGAGTGGCGCAGCAGCAGTGCTTATTGCAATGGCTGTTTTTCGCAAAGCATACCATTTGGAAAAGTACATCACCATCGTTCATTTTAAAAATCTTTCGTTGCTGTTATTTGTGCTTACGCTAATCTATGCTTATTTCAACCTCAATGAATACGGTGTTCCTGCTTACAAAATGGAAAGAGCAGAGAGTGAATATCTGAACGAACTTTTTTACGGAGCACATGCACCATTGTATTGGTCGGTACAAATTCTTGGCTTGTTAGTTCCGCTCATATTGCTTGCCTTCAAGCGCATTCGTAATTCAATAGGTTGGATTGTATTTGTATCCTCGCTAATTGTGATTGGCGCTATGGTTAAAAGATACATCATCGTAATTCCGACTATGCTGCATCCGTTTGTACCCATACAAAATGCTCCCATAGGTTATGGTTCATATTTTCCTTCTGTGGTTGAGTGGCTTGTTACGCTTGGAGCATTAGCGGGCTTCATCCTTGTTTACACATTGTTCAGCAAATTATTTCCCATCATCACTTTGTGGGAAACATCGGATGCAATAAAAGATAAAGGTGCAGAAATTGTCGGAGTTGATTCAAGAGTTTCTTCACCGGTTTCAATCTAAAGAAAATGAAAAGCATCACACTGTTTATACTAACACTACTCATCATTCAAATTCCTGATTGTGTTTTTGCACAAGCAGAAAAACGAAATGCAATTATTACTATGGCATATCAAAAAACAGATTCAACCCATGTGATAAATTTCGATGTAACGGATATAAAAAATATTCCTGTAAAAGATGTTACGCTAAATGTATTTGTAAAAAGAATGTTTGGCATGATGAAAATGGAAGATGCTTTTACCGACAGCACAGGCAAAGCTTCTCTTGCATTCAGCAATACACTTCCGGGTAGTGATACGCTTGCAAACATTTTTGTAATTGCAAAAATTGAAGATGATAAGTTGCTCAATGATACATCAGCACAAATAATTATCAAGTCACTTATTCCTTATCAGCGGTCGCAACCATTGGCGCGTTCCACATTTGCCAGTCGCGCTCCGATATGGCTCATCCTTGCATTTTCAATTTTATTTGGAGGTGTGTGGATTGTTTATTTCAGAGTGATTGGCCTGATTAGGAAAATAAAAAAAGCAGGAATATAATTTCTTAAACAAATAATTGTGATCCATAAATTAAATAAAATAAAAAATGAAAAATCTATTTCAAAGTAAAACAAAGAGGGGGATAATGTTTTTTATTCTCTTGTCTTCAATAACAATCACGGTGAGTAATGTTGCCTTCAGTCAACAAGGCGCTTGGACAGCACCTCCTGTTGCCGGCAAAAAAGTAAACCCTTTAAAAGCAGACCTGGCTGGCATTGCAGCAGGTAAATCACTTTACACAAAAAATTGTTTTTCCTGTCATGGCAAAGCAGGGAAAGGCGATGGTCCTGCTGCCGCTGCTCTTGGCAAATCGGTTGGAGATTTATCATCCGCAAAATCACAAGCACAAAGTGATGGTGATTTCTTGTGGAAAATTCAAACGGGCAAAGCACCGATGCCCTCCTATCAGAAAAAATTATCTGAAATACAAGTGTGGCAATTAATCAATTATATGAGAACTCTTAAGCCAACAGAAAAATAATTTATTCTATGAAAAAAATTCTATGTACAACAATCACCGCAATTTTATATTTCTCTGCAAATGCGCAGGATTATAATAAACCCGCGCTTGACAGCATGTCAGCCGAACCGGAGAAAACGGAATACACCAACACAGGATTTTTATTAACCGGCTACGCAAATGCTTCATTTGTTACCGAGGGAAAAACAAACACATTTGGTGATATAGGTTTCAGCCCGATTTTTTTGTGGCGACCTGCAAAACATTTTTTCTTTGAAGGAGAATTGGAAATGGAGTATGAGGATGGTCAGTTAAAACTCAATCTTGAATACGCAAACATAAATTGTGTGTTGAACAAGTATGTAACATTTCGTTTTGGAAAATTTCTAACCCCGTTCGGAACATTTACAAACCTTTATCATCCATCGTGGATAAATAAAATTCCTACCGCACCGCTAAGGTTCGGTCACGATGATGCTATTGCTCCCTTTCAGGAAGTCGGTGTTTCTTTAGAAGGAGGT
>JANYDQ010000159.1 GCA_025363555.1 Bacteroidota bacterium
GGCGATGTAACTACCCATTCGGGGGGCGGTGGCGGAGGACAAGGAACCGTTGTGTTTTCGGGTCCACAACCCGTTACCAATATTACTACTACTGCCAATAACGGTGCAGGTGGGGCTAATAATCTTGGAAATTCTTCGTCCGCTCAACCGGGACAGGGAACTAACGGAACCGGAATTTTGCAAAATATTACTACCCCGCTTCCTATAGAACTGATTTTGTTTACCGGTCATTCTGAAGGAACGATTAATAAATTAATTTGGATAACAGCATCGGAAATTAACAACGATTATTTTAACCTGGAAAGAAGTGCAGACGGTATTAATTTTAAATCATTTGATAAAATAAACGGTGCAGGAAACAGCACCTGGGAAATAGATTATTCGGATTATGATTACGAACCCTTTGCCGGAATTACCTATTACCGCTTAAAACAAACGGACTACAACGGTGCTTTTTCGTATTCCAATACTGTTGCATTAGAAAACGTGGCAAACCACATACAGGTGGAGAACCTGGGACCTAACCCGACTAATGATTATGTAAATTTTGATTTTACTTCTTCTCTAAAAGGAAATCTGCACATACAGGTTCTTGCTTACACAGGTCAAATTGTAATAGATAAACTGCAATCCGTTTCCGAAGGAAAAACCAAAATTAGTACCCCCGTTTCTGAACTTGCCAAAGGGATATATTCTGTGAGGGTTAGTTTTGACCAGACAGGGTATAACTTCACTACTTTGGTGGTGAAGGAGTAGAATTCCCCGTTTTTATCCATTTTTCACTTACTCAACGTACGGAAAGTAAAAGAAAACATATATAGAAAACTTTCCAACCTACGTTGGAAAGTTTTCTATATATGTTGGAAAGAATTCTAAGTAGGTTAGAAACTTTTCAACGTAGGTTGAGAAAAATTTTACGTATTGAAAGTAAAATAAAACGTATTGAGAATTCAATTCTCAATATAGAGAATTCAATTTTCTATATTGCAAATAGAATTCTCAATACATTAAATTATTAAAAATGAGTACTTTACGTTTTTTGACGAAATTTCAGCACCAAAAAGAACAAATAAGCCGATAATCTGTTTTGTATTTATTTAAATAGTAATTTAGCTGACTGAAAAAGATAAACCATGAAAAAATTAATTTTACTTTTATCTTTTGTTTTTATTATTAATGAAACAAAAGCACAGTACGTAACTATTCCGGATCCGCATTTTGCGGCTTGGTTGCAAATTCATTTTTCAACTTGTATGAACGGAAACCAGATGGATACTGTTTGTGCAGGCGGTTTTGGTGGTTTTTTTTCTGTTATTACTGTAATAAATGATTCTATTACTGATTTAACAGGTATTCAATATTTGGATAATTTATATGAGTTAGATTGTTATAACGATCAATTAACATATATACCTGCATTGCCAGTTGGGCTTACGGTATTTTATTGTCAAAATAATCACTTAACAAGTTTACCTTCCTTGCCAAGCGCACTTAAATATTTTAAATGTGATCAAAATTTATTAACCAGTTTACCTACCTTGCCGGACTCCCTTATTTCGATGTGGTGTATGAACAACCAACTGACAAGCTTACCCGCCTTGCCCAACACATTGACGGATTTGACGTGTATTAATAACCAGCTGACAAGTCTTCCAACTCTTCCTAATAGCCTGACGAGTTTATACTGTGGAAGTAATAATATTTCCTGTTTTCCTCAATTTCCGAATTCTTTAGCTGCTCCAAACGGTTCAGCCAGTATTATTCCAAATCCATTTCATTGTTTACCAAATTATGTATCGGGAATGAATGGTGCTGTTTTGGCTTATCCTCTTTGTGTTTCAGGAGACATTCTTAATAACCCTGCCGGATGTACTGAAGTACCTGGAATTTCAGGGTATGGCTATAAAGATAATAACAGCAACTGCGTTTTTGAAACATTAGATGCAGCGAAGCAAAATCTTCCAATAAAATTATATGGTACTGCCAATAACTTTTTGGCACAGACCAATACATTAATAAATGGGGTTTACGAATTCCCAAAACCAAACGGTACATACACCGTTAAAATAGATACTTTAGGAATGCCATTTAAGATAAATTGTGTTTACCCCGGTGCAGATTCCACAGTAACTTTAACAACAGCAAACCCTTTACAAACAAATATTAATTTCGATGTGGCTTGTAAACCTGGTTTTGATATTGGTATTCGTTCAGTGCTTCTTCAGGGAATAGTTTTTCCGGGTGTACAAAATGTATTAAGATTAGATGCGGGAGATATGAGTAATCTTTATAACCTGCATTGCGCTTCGGGGGTTAGCGGACAGATAGTAGTTAATGTTATCGGTCCGGTTACTTATAATTATTCGGTAGGCTCTTTAACGCCTTCGGTTGCAGGAAACACTTATACCTATACTATACCAGATTTTGGAACAATAAATAGCTCCACAGCTTTTGGGTTGACTTTTACAACTGACACAACAGCCTCATTCGGAGATAGTATAAGTGTGAATGTTTCGGTTACACCTGTAAGCGGAGATAATATGATTGCAAATAATAATCACCATTCTTGTTTTTATGTTGGTAATTCATACGACCCTAATTATAAAGACACCTATCCTAAAAATGTGGGTGTTGGCTTCATTGACTATTTTACTTACGCCATTCATTTTCAAAATGTAGGCTCTGCATCTGCAATAAATATTAATATAAAGGATACGTTGGATAATAATTTAGATTTGAATACATTTCAACTTATTAATAACAGTGACACATGCAGAGTTTCTTTAACAGGCAATAAACTTCGCATTACTTTTCCAAATATAAACTTACCAGACAGTTCAAGTAATTTTATCGGTTCACAAGGTTTTGTTCAATATCGTATCAAGCCCAAAACTGGTCTTTTAAATGGAACGCAAATACACAACAAAGCATTTATTTATTTTGATTATAACCCGCCAAAAATTACAAACATTACCGTAAATAAATTTATGCTTGATTTAGGAATAAATCAACTGACGATGAATAATGAACAACTGATTATTTATCCAAACCCAAGCAATGGAAAATTTATCATTGAAGTTAAAAATACAGAAACTAAAAATTTGAAGTTAGAGATAACAAATTTACTTGGAGCAATAATTTATCAATCAGAAATTCATAATTCGAAATCCAATTTTGATTTATCTATCCAGCCAAAAGGAATTTATTTTGTAAGAATTATTGGAGGAACACAATCTCTGAATCAGAAGATAATGAAGGAGTAATTATGGAAATTTCAAAAAACTTGTTTGTGAAAAGAGTGAAATTTTATAATCATAGTTGCCGAAGGCTATAATCATATTCCAAATCCAAAATCATTTTTTATCCTAACCAATCATATAAAATCCGCGTTCCAATCTTTTTTTCCATTCTCACTCAAACAAAATTATTTTCCCTCACTTGTTGTTTATATAAATAAAATTCCTACTTTTGCCGTCCCTAAAAAAAGGGCTGGTATAATATTTAATAAAAACAAAAGTAGAAACTAACAACTAAGAAATGCCTACAATATCACAATTAGTGCGTAAAGGAAGACTAAAAGCAGCTAACAAAAGTAAGTCAGCAGCATTGGATTCTTGTCCTCAAAAACGTGGAGTTTGCACCCGTGTGTACACCACAACTCCTAAAAAACCGAATTCGGCTATGCGTAAAGTAGCCCGTGTTCGCTTAACCAACAAGAAAGAAGTGAATGCTTACATTCCCGGAGAAGGACATAATTTACAGGAACACAGTATTGTGTTGATACGTGGCGGAAGAGTTAAAGACTTACCCGGAGTGCGTTATCACATTGTTCGTGGTGCATTGGATACTTCCGGTGTTGACGGGCGTAACCAAAGAAGAAGTAAATACGGAACTAAAAAACCAAAAGCAGGAGCAGCAAAAGCAGCACCTAAGAAAAAATAATTTTACGAATTACGAACAAGTACAAATTTACAAATCAGTACTTATTCGTAATTTATAAGAAGCATAATAACAAACACAGATTTGTAAATTCGTAGAAATTAGTAATTCGTAATCACAATGAGAAAAAGTAAAGCAAAAAAAAGAATCCTTTTACCTGACCCGAAATTCAATGATATTTTGGTTACACGTTTTGTAAACAACCTGATGTATGATGGTAAAAAAAGCAAATCGTATGATGTGTTTTA
Organism: Bacteroidota bacterium; assembly: GCA_025363555.1. Classification (GTDB taxonomy): domain Bacteria; phylum Bacteroidota; class Bacteroidia; order 2-12-FULL-35-15; family 2-12-FULL-35-15; genus 2-12-FULL-35-15. The sequence continues at coordinate 4,188 of JANYDQ010000159.1, forward strand.
TGAAGCGATAGAAATCGTTGAAAAAAGAACACCTGAAGCAAACGGTTTGGAAATATTCAAAAAAGCATTGAGTAACATTACTCCTGCTGTGGAAGTAAGAAGCCGCAGAGTAGGTGGTGCAACTTTTCAAATTCCATCTGAAATTCGCCCGGAAAGAAAACTTTCTATGGGAATTAAATGGATGATTCTTTATGCTCGCAAACGCAACGAAAAATCAATGGCTCAGAAATTAGCCGGAGAAATTATTGCAGGTGCAAAAGAAGAAGGAGCTGCTTTCAAAAAGAAAGAAGATGTTCATAAAATGGCAGAAGCGAATAAAGCTTTCTCGCATTTTAGATTCTAAAAAGGATTGCGGATTGCGAATTTGCGATTGCGGATTAATAAAAAATAAACAAAGAAGATAAATAGATTGATTTAGGAAATGATTATCGGGAAATCCGAAATCTACAATCCGAAATCCGAAATAAAAAAATGGCTGATTTAAGATATACAAGAAACATTGGAATTGCTGCTCACATTGATGCAGGTAAAACAACCTGTACAGAGCGTATTTTGTACTACACTGGTGTTAATCATAAAATAGGAGAGGTGCATGATGGTGCTGCAACAATGGACTGGATGGTTCAGGAGCAGGAAAGAGGTATCACAATTACTTCGGCTGCTACAACTTGCTTTTGGAAATACAGAGACCAGCAATATAAAATTAATATTATTGATACTCCCGGACACGTTGATTTTACTGTGGAAGTAAATCGTTCGCTGCGTGTGTTGGATGGATTGGTGTTTTTGTTTTCTGCAGTTGACGGTGTGGAGCCTCAATCAGAAACAAACTGGAGACTTGCTAATAACTATAATGTAACCCGTTTAGGTTTCGTTAATAAAATGGACCGTTCGGGTGCCGACTTTTTAGCTGTTGTAAAACAGGTGAAAGAAGTTTTGGGTGGTAATCCATTGCCTTTGCAATTACCATTGGGTGCAGAAGAAAATTTTACAGGTGTTGTTGATTTAATTAACAACCGTGCCATTGTTTGGAACGAAGAAGATAAAGGAATGACTTTTAAAGAAGTTCCTATTCCGGAAGAAATGAAGGAAGAAGTGGCTGAATGGAGAGGGAAATTATTGGAAGCAATTGCTGAATTTGATGACCATTTGATGGAGAAATTCTTTGAAGATCCTAATTCAATTACAGAAAGAGAAGTATTGAATGCATTACGCCAGGCATGTGTACACAATAAAGTGGTACCAATGCTATGCGGTTCTGCATTTAAAAACAAAGGTGTTCAAACCATGCTTGATTTGGTAATGGAATTAATGCCAAGCCCATTGGATAAAGAACAAATTGTTGGAATTAACCCCGATACTGAATTAGAAGTTACTCGCAAACCGGATGTAAAAGAGCCTTTCACGGCATTGGCATTTAAAATTGCAACCGACCCTTTTGTTGGTCGTTTGTGTTTCTTCCGTGTATATTCCGGTCGTTTGGATGCAGGTTCGTATGTATTGAATACCCGTAGCGGCAACAAAGAACGTATTTCACGTATCTTCCAGATGCACGCAAACAAGCAAAATGCTATTGATTTTATCGAAGCAGGTGATATTGGTGCAGCAGTTGGATTTAAAGATATTAAAACAGGAGATACATTATGCGATGAAAAACATCCTATTGTATTGGAAGCAATGAATTTTCCGGAGCCGGTTATCGGTATTGCCATTGAGCCAAAAACTCAGGCAGACTTGGATAAATTAGGTGTTTCATTAAATAAATTAGCAGAAGAAGACCCTACTTTCCGTGTTAAAACGGATGAAGATAGCGGACAAACGATAGTTAGCGGAATGGGTGAGCTTCACTTAGAGATTATTGTTGACCGTTTAAGAAGAGAGTTTAAAGTAGAAGTAAACCAGGGACCACCGCAAGTGGCATACAAGGAAACGATTGTAGGAACGGTAAATCATCGCGAAGTGTATAAAAAACAAACAGGTGGTAGAGGTAAATTTGCTGATATTCAATTTACAATTTCTCCTGTGGATGCTGATTTCGATATAACAACTAAAGCTGGCGGATTACAATTTGTAAACGAAATTTCAGGTGGTAATATTCCACGTGAATTTATTCCTGCTGTGGAAAAAGGATTTAAAGCAGCAATGGTGAATGGTGTGTTGGCAGGCTATCCAATGGATACATTAAAAGTAACATTGAAAGATGGTTCGTATCACAATGTCGATTCGGATGCGTTATCTTTTGAGATATGTGCCCGTACTGCATTCCGTGAAGCTGTGCCAAAAGCAAAACCAATCCTTCTTGAACCAATTATGAAAATTGAAGTACTTACCCCGGAACAAAACATGGGCGATGTGGTAGGTGACTTAAATAAACGCAGGGGACAAATAGAAGGAATGGACCAAAGAGCAGGTTCGCAGGTTATTAAAGCAAAAGTGCCATTAAGCGAAATGTTTGGTTATGTAACTACATTGCGTACTATTACTTCCGGTCGTGCAACTTCTACCATGGAATTTTCACATTATGCTGAAGCTCCTAAAAATACTTCGGAAGAGGTAATTGCAAAAGTAAAAGGTGCGAAAGCAGCGAATGTGTAATTAATAAATTCTAAAATCTAATATCTAAATTCTAAATAAATTAACAACGTTCTTTAAATTAAAACTATGAGCAGCCAAAAAATCAGGATCAAATTAAAATCTTACGACTTCAACTTAGTTGACAAGTCGGCAGAGAAGATTGTAAAAACAGTTAAAATGACCGGTGCGGTGGTTAGTGGACCTATTCCATTGCCAACACACAAAAAAATCTACACTGTTTTACGTTCGCCACACGTTAATAAAAAAGCACGTGAGCAGTTTCAATTGTGTTCATACAAGCGTTTGCTTGATATTTATAATTCGACTTCTAAAACTGTGGATGCTCTGATGAAGTTAGAGTTGCCAAGTGGAGTAGAAGTAGAGATTAAAGCTTCGTAGAATAATACTAAAGTCATCCTGAGCTTGTCGAAGGATAAATTCTAAAATCCCGTTCTTTTAAAGAGCGGGATTTTTTTATTCCCAAATTTCAATGAATATTAATATTTATCACTATTATTGTAACCAATTAACTTAAACACTAAACTTTTATGAAAACAAAAATAACAATTATCTGCCTATATTAGGTTTATCGTTTAGCGCAAAAGCGCAGTATGTAACTATTCCGGATGCACATTTTGTAACCTTTCTTCAAACTAATTTTCCCGGTTGTATGAGCGGCAACCAGATGGATACAACTTGTACGGCAATTACAAGTGCAACTTTTGTTACCTGTTCTAATCTTTCTATTGGAGATTTAACCGGCATTCAATATTTTGATAACCTTCAATACTTAACCTGTTGTTATAATCTTTTGACAACACTGCCTGCCTTGCCAAACTCGCTTCAAAGTTTGAGTTGTGCATATAATCAATTAACAAGTTTACCTGTACTGCCTAATTCACTTACCTATTTACACTGCACCAATAATTTATTGACTACTTTACCAACTTTGCCTAACTCGCTAGCAGCGATTTATTGTTTCAATAATCAAATGACTAGTTTACCTGCAATACCCAATTCACTTACAATCCTGGATTGTTCATACAATCAACTAACAAGTTTGCCCAATCTTGGTTCATTACAACAATTAAGATTTGACTTTAACCAGGTTACAAGTCTGCCGACATTACCCAATAGCCTTGTTTTTATTACCTGCGGACATAATCAAATAACAACTATGCCTGCATTGCCTAATAATTTGACACAATTAACTTGTGACAATAATCAATTGACATCATTACCATCATTACCAAACAGTCTGAGCATTTTATATTGTTATTCAAATTTAATTTCCAGCTTACCTATATTGCCCAACAATCTTTCTATTTTACAATGTAGTGTAAATCAATTGTCAAGTCTACCAACCTTGCCAAATACACTTACTGAATTATATTGCGGTCTTAATAACATTTCTTGTTTCCCCATATTTCCCACTTCATTAACGGATACAAATAATTTTGATATTTTACTAAATCCTTTTACTTGTTTGCCAAATTATGTGGCCGGAATGAACGTAGCTACCGCTGCATATCCGCTTTGTATAAATGGAGATTCGATTAACAATCCCTTTTATTGTGAGGCAGTGAATGGTATTATAGGCTATACTTATAAGGACATAAATGCTAATTGTATTTACGATTTGGGAGACTCTACATTTGAACATATATCGGAAAATCTTTATGACAGCGGAAGTAATTTAATAGGACAAACTATGTCTGCTATAAATGGTGTATATGATTTTCCAGAACCAGCAGGAACATATACAGTTGTCGTGGACACGTTGGGAAAGCCATTCATAATACAATGTGCAAATCCGGGAGATGATTCTACAGTTGTTTTAACAACAGGTGCCCTTTTACAATCAAATGTAAATTTCAATGTAACATGTAAACCTGGGTTTGATGTGGGAGTTCAATCAATTGTTCCTATTGGAACCCAACGGTCTGGAATACCTTGATTGTTCACTTTGCCAGCTGTCGAGTTTACCTGCTGCTTTGCCTGATTCATTGCGTACTTTTTATTGTAGTGGCAACACATTAGAGAGTTTTGCAAGGCAAAATGTTAATAAATATCAATAATATCAGCCTATATAGACTCATTAGGTGTGTAATTTTGCGGAATGTTAATTCAAACAGACACACAAATGAACTTTTCGGATTTCGCTGTATCAAAGCGTAAA
>JANYDQ010000164.1 GCA_025363555.1 Bacteroidota bacterium
TTTACGCTTTGATACAGCGAAATCCGAAAAGTTCATTTGTGTGTCTGTTTGAATTAACATTCCGCAAAATTACACACCTAATGAGTCTATATAGGCTGATATTATTGATATTTATTAACATTTTGCCTTGCAAAACTCTCACTGAGCCTGTCGAAGTGCCAACGCAACAAAAAAGGATTTCCGCTGCAATCCCTCACGCTGCGCTTCCCGAAGTTCGCAGGTAATGCCCATTGTGTTCAAATAAATAATTTCTAATACCTCAACACAAAGTGGCAAGTGGCGAAAGCAAATCTCTCCATCACTCCCCTTTTTTTTCAAAGAAAAAACATATCTTTACCCACTTTTAAAAATTAAATAACCTTAAATAAATAAAAAAATGGAAGAACAAGAAAACAATAACCAGTTAAACATCGAATTAAGCGATGAAATAGCAGAAGGAATTTATTCAAACCTCGCTATCATTACCCATTCCAATTCCGAATTTGTAATCGATTTTGTCCGTATGCTGCCCGGCATACCCAAAGCAAAAGTAAAAGCCCGCATTGTGCTCACTCCTCAACATGCCAAACGACTTATGAAAGCAATGAAAGATAATATCGGCAAATTTGAACAGGTACATGGTACCATTAAAGACACAGAAATGCCAGCCGGGCTGCCCATGAATTTTGGCGGACCAACAGCACAGGCATAGTTTCTAAATTTACTTGGCTTAAATTTAATGCTGAAAAAAGGGTAAGAAGGTATAACCCTTTTCATAAATTGTATAATAGTACATTGTTATAAACTCCTCAACTTTGCAGTCTTGTAAAAACGGATTTGAAAAGGTGGAAATCATTATTTTTATAGTGGTTTCAAAAAATACCAAAAGCTATTCGTTACCCTTTCTTATCATGTTATTAATATAATATTAACTTTGCCGTAACTTTAAACTTAAAAAATGAAAACAAAACTACTTTTATCTGTTTTTGGAACACTTGCATGTACCAGTCTTTTTTCGCAATGGAATTCAGACCCAGCCATAAACACACCCGTAGCCATTGCTCCCCATACCCAGCAAAATGCCTACATAGTTACCGATTCAAAAAAAGGAGCTATTATGGTTTGGGACGATTACCGTAACAACCCACTTAAAAGCGATATTTATGCCCAGCGATTGAATGCAGCCGGTATCTCCATGTGGACTGCAAACGGTGTACCCATTTGTAACGACACCGCACGCCAGGGTAGTGTAGTTATTGTGGACGCAGGAAACGGCAGTGCCATCATTGCATGGGAAGATTTGAGAAACGGAACCAAAGACATTTATGCCCAAAAAATAGATTCGAGCGGAAATATATTGTGGACCCCAAACGGAGTAGCGATATGTATAAAACCACTGGACCAAAAAAAACCAGCAATAACAACCGATACCAAAGGAGGTGCAATTATTGTCTGGGACGACAGTTCAGCCGTTAACTCTTTGGAGGTGTTTGCCAACCGGATAAATGCAAGCGGTACTTTAATGTGGGGAACCGGGGGTGTTTCAGTATGTTCGTTAGTGGACAAACAGTATAACTCAAAAGTTCGCCCCGATGGAAATGGCGGAGCCATCATTTGCTGGCAAGACTTGCGTTTTGGTTTGGAATATAAAATTTATGCCCAACGGTTAGATTCTATAGGAGATACTCAATGGGCAACAAACGGAATCCCGGTATGCCAAAATCAAGGTGTGCAAACAAGCCCGAAAATGCGAGAAGACGGACAAGGTGGTGCATACATTGGTTGGCAGGACAGACGAAGTGGAACTTATGATATTTATGCTCAACGTTTAGATGCAAACGGAAGCCTGATGTGGAATTTAAATGCATTGCCTGTATGCAATTACCTGGGTAACCAAAGTGGTCTGGATATGGCTGCTGATGGAATAAACGGAGTCATCATCAGTTGGAAAGATGACAGACATTTACCAGCTCCATTAGAAATTTATGCAAACAGAATGTCTCCCGCTGGGGTACCACTTTGGGGGGCTTATGGTTTACAAATGGCAACAGGTCTTAACCCCAACATTGTGGGAGATAATTCAGGAGGGGCTATCATTACCTGGCAAGATTCGGTAAATGCCGGAGGTACCTGGAATGTATATGCTCAACGGCTCGATTCGGCAGGTACAAAACTTTGGCTTGCTACCGGGGCACCGGTTGCTATTGCCAACGGAGGGCAATCTTACCCTAAACATGTTTCTACCGGAGACGGTGGAGCTATTTTTTGCTGGCAGGACAAACGGAACACCACCGACCATGACATTTATGCCCATCACCTGTTTCCAAACGGTAGCCCAATAGGGAATATTGGAATTGATGAGTTGAATGGACAAAATAATAAAATAGTTTGTTTTCCAAATCCATTCAGCAGTCAATGCACCATCGCCATTAATTCCTCCCAGAAAATTAATTCATGGCTTTTAAATATCTATGATATAAACGGAAAATTGGTGAGAACGGAAACAGTAAGTAATTCCAATGAACTTACAGTTAATAAAAAAGAATTAGAATCGGGCTTGTATTTTTACCAGGGAATAAACAAAACGGAAATAATAGGAAGCGGCAAATTTATTATTATCAATTAACCATAAATAAAAAACCAATGAATAAATTATTTTTAATTCTGTCTGTAACATTACTGATAATATCCGTTTCCTGCAAAAAACAGGCAGGGCAAGGCGGGCAGGCAACCATACAGGGAAAAGTTTATCTTAGAAAAATGTCGCCTAGCTTTCAATTTATTTATCAAACCCCCGCAGAAAATTTGTCGGTCTATATTATTTATGGAGATGATTTAACTTATGGTGCCAATACTAATACAAGTCCGGACGGTGTATATCAATTTCAATATTTAAGAAAGGGAAGCTATAAAATATATGTTTATTCAAATGATTCTGCCGGCACAGTTGGTCCTCCTATAAATGCAAGTGCTCCCAAAATTGCTGTTTATAAGGAGGTGAATGTAACCTCAAAAAAACAAACCGTAGATGTTAGCCCCATTATTAGTTATTATTAAAATCCCATTATTAAAATGAAAAATATTTTTTGTATAGTATTTGCTTTTCTCTTTTTAAATTTAGTTTCTGTTGCCCAGATTAAAAAAGAAGAGAAAAAAGAAGTAAAAAAATTAAAAATAAAATCCATTACCATCATTGCTACAGAAGCTATCGATGGGAAAGAAAAAACATTTACGGAAAGTTATCAGAAGTTTAATAAACAGGGGGAAGTAGAAGAAGACGTGGAATATAAAAAAGATGGTTCTTTTAAGAAAAAAGAAACCATTCAGTACAATAAAAACAATGATGAAACTGAACATGTTATTTATGATGAAAAGGGAAATGTGTCGAAAAAAACGGTAACAGAATATAATAACTCCAACGAAAAAACTACCGAAACTGTTTATGACGGGAAAAATAATGTCACCGAAAAAACATCTTATGGCTATAATCCTAAAGGAGAAAAGGCATTTGAACTGGTAACGGATGATAAAGGAAAAGTGGTGAGAAAATCAATTTATACTTATGATTCTAACAGTTTGAGAAGTGAAAAGAAAACCACTGATGCCAATGGTAATATGATAGCAGTTAAAAAATATAGCTACGAATATTAAAAATTGAAACAGATACAGGAAATATTAAATAATTTCAGCCTTATTACTCTCCAGGAAATGGACAGTGTGGCGCTGATGGAAAGAACGGACACTAAATTTGTCTTAAGAGAAAGCGACTTGTGTATTTTCCTGGAACAAATACAAAACGACTACAGGGTGCTTGAAGTGAAAGGAAACCGGATAAGCCGCTACGAAACCTTGTATTATGATACGGACAAGTTCGACTTGTATCATGCACATCAAAGAGGAAAACCAAGTAGATATAAAGTAAGAAGCAGAAGGTATGTAGAATCTGATTTGAGTTTTTTTGAAGTGAAATACAAAAACAATAAAGGCAAGACAATCAAAAACAGGGTGAAACAGGATGCCATTTCGGATAAAATAGAGAAAGAAGCAGAAGCGTTGCTGACAAAAATAACTCCTTTGCATCCTGCTCACCTGAATGCAAAACTCTGGACCAATTTTTCGCGCATTACCCTGGTCAATAAAAAATATCCTGAACGCGTTACCATTGATATGAACCTTACTTTTAAGACCAGCTCAACCGACTCTACTATTAATAATCTTATCATTGCGGAAGTAAAACAAGATAGTAAAGTAGTTTCTCCTTTTATGTATCTGATGAAAAAAAACCGTGTAAGGGAAGGCTCGATGAGTAAATACTGTTACGGAGTAATCAACCTGTTTACTACAATAAAACACAATAGCTTTAAACCAAATTTAATTTTAATTAAAAAAACATTGTATGGTACTTTTGCAAGAACTTAATCCTGATAACGCTGCGGCAGGATTTGCTTTATTTGAAAAATTAGGAACGAAATTTTTTATTCGATTAGCAATAGACATTCTTTCGGTTATAGTTCTTATCCGGCTTATCTATTATCCTGTTTACAAAAACAAAGAAAACTTTTCTACACTTTTTGTTTTTAATATCATCATGTTCCTGGTTACGTTTATTCTTAATAAATCGGAAATGAGCACGGGTGCAGGGTTTGGATTGTTTGCCGTTTTTTCTATGTTAAGATTCCGTACAGAAGGTATCAACACCAAGGATATGACGTATATGTTCCTGGTTATTGCAATGGGACTGATTACAGCATTAAGCAAAGGCAGTTGGTTAGAAATATCCTTGTTGGATTTGATTATTCTCCTCGTTGCTTTTTTACTGGAAACAACTGTTTTAATGAAAAAGGAAGTTTCACAGTTAGTAATTTATGAAAACATAGACCTTATTAAACCCGAAAATAAAGTGGAGTTTAAATCGGATTTGGAAAACAGGCTGGGGATAAAAATAAACCGTATTGAAATAACCTCTATTGACTTTTTGAAAGATACTGCCCTTATTAAAGTGTTTCATTATGAATCAAAGAAAGATTGATGTTACATAAATGAAAAAAATTGTTGGGTATATTTTTGTGTTGTTATGTTTTTCTGCAAACTTATATTCACAAACAACCAATGACGCAGGTTTATGGGCATCCGTAAACGTTGATAAAAAGCTGAATTCAAAATTCTTTTTATTTTTTACTGAAGAATACAGGGTAAGGGAAAATTTTTCCCGCACTAATTTATTTTATACAGATTTAGGTTTTGGTATCAAGCCGGTTAGTTTTCTGAAGGTGTCATTAGCCTACCGCTTAATAGAAAAAAATGTGAAGCGTAATTATTTTAGTTATCGCCACCGTATAATGCTTGATATTACTTTAAAGAAAAAGTATGGAAAATTCGGACTCTCTTTTCGTGAACGCATACAGGTAGAAAACAGGGATATTTATTCGAGCGATATTGGCAAACTTCCTGAATGGTATTCCAGGAATAAATTTAAAGTGGATTATGATATTAATAAACCCATTACGCCTTGGGTGGCTGTCGAACTGCGTTATCAAATCGTTAATCCCCGCGCTGTGGAATCAAACCGGCAATGGAGCAGAAACCGTTATTTTGTTGGGTTGGATTATAAAAGAAGTGAGAAACATACTTTTGGCGTGTACTATATGATACAACAGGAATATGATATTTCCGCCCCCCAGGATTTATACATTCTCGGAATAGACTATTCCTTTTCTTTTTAAGATTTTGGTTTACTCCTGGTAATACACCCGCTTTACTCTTCTTGACACATTGGTTAATATTTCGTAAGGAATGGTGCCTACATCTTTCGCCACTTCGGTGATGGAGTAATTATCCCCAAATACAATAACTTCATCGCTTTCATTTGCTTTTATTTCCGTAATGTCAATCATGCACATATCCATGCACACATTGCCAACAATGGGTGCGGGCTTACCCTGCACTATCATTTTTCCTTTTCCATTACTTAATCTCCGGCTTAACCCATCTGCATACCCTATAGGCACTGTTGCTATTTGCATGTCACGCGTGGCAACTCCTTTTCGGCTATAGCCAATGGTTTCGTTGGCAGCTATGTTTTTTATTTGTGAAATGCTTGTTTTTAATGTACTCACATTTTGCAGTTGCAATTGTTCTGCCGTATTCACCCCGATGCCATACAAGCCAATGCCCAGGCGAACCATTTCAAATTGTGCGTCCGGAAAACGTGAAATACCTGCTGAATTAAGGATGTGTTTTAAAATTGGATAATCAAAATGCGACTTAATGTTATCACTCATTGCATTGAATTTTTTTATCTGAGTCCACGTAAACTCATCGTGTTCCTTTTCGTCACTGGCAACAAGGTGTGAAAAAACAGATTGAATGGTAAGGTGTTTGTTGTTTTTTATTCGAACTATTAATTGATTAACATCCGCTTCTTCAAATCCTAAACGGTGCATGCCTGTATCCAGTTTAAGATGTACAGGAATGGGATGTGAATTGTTCCAGGCGCTTCGTTTAATGGCTTCTTCAAATAAACCGAGCACCCTGAAACTGTATATTTCCGGCTCTAAATTATATTGAATCATTGAATCATAACTCTGCTCTTCCGGATTCATAACCATTATCGGCATGGTTATTCCCGCTCTTCTCAATTCTATTCCTTCATCCGCATACGCAACGGCTAAATACTCTACCCTATGAAACTGGAGTATATTGGCTATTTCAAAGCTTCCGCTGCCATAAGAAAAAGCTTTTACCATTGCCATTATTTTTGTATCGGCTTTTATTTTAGAACGATAATAATTCAAATTATAAACAAATGAATTGAGGTTTATTTCCAAAACAGTTTCGTGTGCTTTTTGCTGTATTACTTTTGTGATAGCTTCAAAGCCAAAGATCCTGGCGCCTTTGAGCAATATGGTTTCATCTTTAAGAAACGAATTATTAAACTGTTTTAAAAAATCGTCTGTTGATTTATAAAAACTTTTTTCAATGTTAAATTGTTCCGACTGGCTTGAAATGCCTTCGCCTATACCTATTAGCCGGGTTATTCCTTTTTTATGAATCAGCTCTGCCACTTCTTTATACAACGTTTCTTCATTTTGCCCGCTTTGCAAAATGTCGGAAAGGATAACTGTTTTTTTAGGATGTTGTTTTTGTTGATTCAGAAAATCCAAAGCAATGGATAACGAACCCAAATCGGAATTATAAGTATCATTAATAACGGAACAATTATTTATTCCTTCTTTCAGTTCCAGCCGCATAGCCACGGGACTTAGAAACTTCATTCGCTCTGCAATAACAGGGTTTTCATAACCAAGATAAAGCATCATAGCCCAGCAATGTATTGCATTTTCAATACTAGCTTCATCAATAAAAGGAATAGTGATACTGATAAAATTATTTTGATACACACCTTGAATTTCTGAATCGGTATCTGTTTTCGTTATTCTTCCAATCAATAAATCAGCGCGTAATTTTTTTGACCAGGTAAACGTTTTTAAGTCAATAAATTTTTTATCAGTTGTAATTTCATCATGTATAAGTAAGTAGTCTCTGCAATAAATAAGCACTTCCGAATCCACAAACATTTTTAATTTCTCATCTGCTTTTTGTTTTTGATTTTCAAAGTTCTCATCGTGTGCCTGACCTATGTTCGTAATGAGCCCTATGGTTGGTTTAATAATGTGTTCCAGCCTTTTTATTTCTCCGGGTTTAGAAATTCCGGCTTCAAATATTCCCAGGTCATGCGCTTCGCTCATTTGCCAAACCGATAAAGGAACTCCAACCTGCGAATTAAAACTTTTCGGACTCCGCACTATATTTTTATCCTCTCGCATTAATTGAAACAACCATTCTTTTACAATTGTTTTTCCGTTGCTTCCTGTAATTGCAATAACAGGAATTTTAAATTGCTCGCGGTGATAAGCACACAGTTGCTGCAAAGCAACTAATGTATCTTTCACCACAATAAAATTTGCATGGGAAAAAGAAATATAATTGTGTGGCAAACGAGAAACTACAAAATTGCGGTTTCCTTTTTCGTATAACTCCTGCAGGTAAGTATGTCCGTCATGCCTTTCGCCCTTTATTGCAAAGAAGAGGGAGGTTTCCGTATTGCTTAACTGTCGGCTGTCAATCAGTAATTTTTTAATAATGTATTCCTGGTTATCGTTTCCGATAATTTCTCCGTTAATAACTTCAGATATTTGATATATGGTATAATTCATAAATTATTTTCTTGCTTCCGCAAAACAATCTCTGCAAAGTGGTTCGTAATTAGAGGTCTCGCCAAGCAGTACCAGTGCTGATTCATTGGTAATTCGATAAGAATGATTGGCAAGATTTCCGCAACGCATACAGATAGCATGCACTTTGGTAACATATTCTGCAATGGCTAACAGGGCTGGCATAGGACCAAATGGTTTGCCGAGGTAATCCATATCCAGACCTGCAACTATAACGCGAACACCATTATTAGCAAGTTGATTGCAGACCTCTGTTAATCCCGAATCAAAAAATTGCGCTTCGTCTATTCCCACCACCTGTATATCTTCTGCCAGTAATAATATGATAGACGAAGAAGGAACCGGGGTGGAATGAATGGAATTGCTGTCGTGAGACACTACTTTTATTTCATCGTAACGATTGTCAATAGCAGGTTTAAAGATTTCTACTTTTTGTTTTGCAAACTGTGCGCGTTTCATTCTGCGAATCAGTTCTTCCGTTTTTCCTGAAAACATAGAACCACAAATTGCCTCAATGGAACCTTTTCGTTGATGAGAATGAATGTTGTTTTCTAAAAACATTTTTTAATTACTGAAAAATTTATTGTAATTTTATTGCAAATAAATGAGCAACGAAATTAATCAAAAAAGCAGTATAAAATTTTACCAAAAAAAATATAATAGCAATGTCGAAATACCAGGTAAGAAAAGAAATAGCAGCATTAATAGATAGTATTAAAGAGCATTCGGATAATATCGGAGAAAACAAATACATTCCTCAACTGGAGCTGGAATCTATTCTTAGTAAAATTGAAAAGCTGTACCAAAAGTCGATCTTGTTTAATTATTTGAATTCGCTTCCTGGAGAAATAGACAAGACGGATGGCTCAGAACAGAAAGAAAAGGCTAGGGAAGAAATGAAAGGGCAAGTAGAAATACCTGTTGAGAAAGTTTCTGCACCTGATTTGTTCGGAGGCGAATTGCCACCGGTGAGTGCACAACAAAAACCTGAAAAGAAAGAAGAGAAAAAAATGGAAAAGGTAACCAAGGTTACACAGCCTGCCATTAAAGATATAAAAGCCGCTATCGGACTGAACGATAAGTTTCAATTTACAAACGAATTGTTCAGGGGAAATGGGCAGGAGTATGCCATTGCAATTCAACAATTAAATACTTCCGAATCGTTCGAAGAAGCGATGACTTATTTTTTAAGTTTGAAATTATTGTACGAGTGGGATATGGAAAATGATACGGTAATCCGCTTTCTTGATTTAGTAAACAGACGGTTTAGTTAGATAATTTAAACAAAGTTCATTGTTTATTTGCCAAACCTTGTTTCTTTTTAATGAAAGGCCAACTCTTTTGTTTCATTTCTCTGCTCTTTTATTTAAAAATCGCAAAGGTTTTGTTCGAAATCGAAAGGTTCTAAATTAAAACACGGAAGGTTTTTTTAAAAGCCGAAAAGCTTAAAATCAAAACTTCGAAGGTTTAAATCAAAACCTGCAAGGTTTGATGAAATCTTCGCAAGTTTCGTCAAATCTTGGGAAGTTTTGGGTGAAACCTTGGGGTTTATATAAAGTACGTGTTAAAGTTGATAAAATCAATATCAAGATGGATTTATAAGATTTGTGTTTAAATAATTTATTTAAAACTTCTATGTTTATTTCAATAAATAAAAGCTGCCTGTTTTTTATTTTCCTGTTTATTCCCCTCTTTATTTTCTCACAAGAAATAAAAATAGGAGATGCGTATGATTATGCGCGCAAAATTGTGGATACAATGGCTTCGAAAAGTATGCACGGGCGCGGGTATGTAAAAGGCGGAGATAGTATTGCTGCTAATTACATTAAAACAGAATTTACAAAGTTTGAATTGAAAAGTTTTGGCAGTGATTATTATCAATCTTTCACTTTCCCGGTCAATACTTTTCCGGGTATTATGAAGTTTGGTTTTATTCCCGATCGATATGCTAAACTTTCACCCGAAAAAGTACCTCCAGCCTACCGGTTTGATGGTATTCCGGCAGTTAATTTTTTAATAGACCCATCCTCTTCGCTCATGGGCGGGTGGTTTGATTTGCTTATTTTTGATTCAACCAATGCCGGCTCGCACAAAGGGTTTAAGAAATTTAAAAAGCAAATTCAATCACCGCCTAACACCATTATTTTAGTGGATGATAGAAATGTGGTTGATAAAAAAAAGCTGGAGTATTTTAAAAAAGTGAAATCGAATTGCTTTGAAACTCGCGGAGTAGTTGAATTTGTTAAAAAATTAACCTGGGACCAATCTCAAAAAACTTTAGAAACTTTTAAAATTCAAATTTATTCCGAATCTTTAAAAACAGATACAGGGCATTATCATGCCATTATCGGCATCGAAAATAAATTCCTTCCTGCTCATCCATCTCAAAATGTAATTGGTTACATCAAGGGCTCCGAACACCCTGATTCCTTTATTGTTTTCACTGCTCATTACGACCACTTAGGGCAAATGGGAAAAGATGTTTATTTTCCCGGGGCAAATGATAATGCAAGTGGTTGCGCCATGTTGCTTAACCTCGCCAGGTATTATTCCAAGCCCGAACATCAACCCAAGTGTTCCGTTGCTTTCATCGCGTTTTGCGGGGAAGAAGTAGGTTTGCTGGGTTCAAAATATTATACTGAACATCCTTTATTTCCCTTAAAACAAATTAAATTTTTATTGAACATGGATATTATGGGTACAGGCGAAGAGGGCATTACAATGGTGAATGGAAGCATTTATAAAAAAGAGTTTGAAAAATTAAAACAAATAAATGCCGAAAACAATTTTATTAAAGACGTAAAAATACGCGGCAAAGCTGCCAACAGCGACCATTACTGGTTTTCGGAAAAAGGTATTCGTGCGGGTTTTATCTATACAATGGGAGGAATAAAAGCGTATCACGATATTTATGATAGAGCAGAAACATTACCTTTGAACGAATTTCAGAATTTGTTTTTATTGATTATTAAATTTGGTGAATATCTCAACGAATAACGAATCTTAACGAATAACAAATTAGCAGCCCTTCGTTATTCGGGAAAATACATTATTCGTTCGAAAACAATTTTGTTTATGAAACTATACATCGTCCCTACACCCATCGGAAACCTTGAAGACATTACCCTTCGGGCTATCCGCATTCTAAAAGAAGTAGATTTAATATTGGCAGAAGACACCCGCAAATCAGGAATACTATTAAAGCATTTAAACATTGATAAGAAAATGTTTGCACATCATCAGCACAACGAACATAAAACAGTAGAGATGATTTCCGAACGAATTGCAAACGGAGAAAAGATAGCATTGATAACAGATGCAGGCACTCCCGGTATTTCCGACCCCGGTTTTTTATTAATCAGGCATTGTATTGCCAAAGGAATAGAAGTCGAATGTTTGCCTGGTGCAACTGCCTTTGTTCCTGCATTGGTCAATTCGGGGTTGCCTTGCGATGAGTTTGTGTTTGTTGGTTTTCTGCCTCAAAAAAAAGGAAGACAGACAAAAATAAAATCGTTGATTAATGAACAGCGCACATGTGTATTTTACGAATCTCCGCATCGGTTAATAAAAGCATTGGAGCAGTTTATGCAATTTTTTGGCGAAGACAGAAAAGCTTCTGTGTCGCGCGAACTGACTAAAATGTTTGAAGAAAATAAACGCGGAACGTTAAAAGAACTGGCTGAATATTTTAAAACAAAAACAATTAAAGGAGAAATAGTAATAGTGGTGGAAGGAAATAAAAACAAAAAAAGTGAGGACGAGGAAAGTGATAATGAAAATGAATAATCACATTTTGATACAATGAACGATTTACAAAATAAAACAGGCGCACCTCCGGGAACAGTTGTTTATTATGGCGAAAACCATTCGGAGAAAGTAAAAATTACACTTATTGAATACAACGAAACCAGTGTTATTGAAAAAGATTTTTTTGATTTGGATGAATGTATGAATCATATTAATCCGGCAATGGTAAAATGGATAAATGTGGATGGAATACATAATGTTGAATTGGTAGAGCGAATAGGAAAACAGTTCGGTATCCATCCATTGACATTGGAAGATGTGGTAAACACCAGCCAGAGAGCCAAGTTTGAGGATTTTGATACGTATATGGTCTCCATCATGAAAATGCTTTATTACGATGCCGAAATTCGTTCCGAGCAGTTGAGCGTGATATTAGTGGAGGGTATGGTTATTTCTTTCCAGGAAGTTCATGGCGGTGATGCCTTCGACATGATTCGCAATCGGATTCGCACCGGTAAAGGCAGAATCAGAAAAATGGGAGCTGATTACTTAGCCTATGCCTTGATAGATGCAGTGGTAGATTGTTATTTTACTATTCTTGAAAAAGTTGGCGATAAAATAGAACTACTGGAAGAGGATTTGATTACTAACCCAACAAAAGATACCATGCAAAAACTGCATTACATGAAACGAGAAATGATTTACGTCCGGAAGGCAGTATGGCCCATGCGAGAACTCATTAATAATTTTGAAAGAAGCGAAACGGAATTAATAAAACCAAGCACCGATATTTATTTGCGCGATGTACACGATCACACCGTTCGTGTAATAGACACAGTAGAGACCTACCGCGATTTACTTTCCGGAATGATGGACATTTATCTTTCCAGTGTGAGTAACCGGATGAATGAAATAATGAAAGTGTTAACCATAATTACTACCATTTTTGTTCCGGTAACTTTTATTGTGGGTGTGTATGGAATGAATTTTGAAAATATGCCCGAACTAAAAACAAAGTCGGGATATTTTATTGTTTGGGGAATTATGATAACTATTATTCTTTCTCTTATTCTTTATTTTAGAAAACGAAAATGGTTATAGAGCAGGGCGGCTGGAGAGCGATAAAAGGAATTAATTTCAATAATAATATGCACTGTTCTCTTTAACAAATTTTAATATTTATTTTTGTTTATCAATTTTCTAAAACAATAATTTTGTACCCCAAAATTCAAAACAAAAAGGATCATGAAAAAAATAATTTTATCGCTGCTTACTGTATTATCAATAAGCTATTCTTCAAGAGCAATGACTTTACCTTCCGATACCAACAAAACAGATTCGTCAGAAAAAAAAACAGGAATATGGAAAGAAAAAGGGCAACAGATAGACTGGTATGGTAATTACGAAAATGATAAAAAAGAAGGACTTTGGATAGGGTATTACATCAATGGTATTATCAGTAATATGGATGAATATAAAAATGGAAAAAAGAATGGTATTAGTTTAACGATTGATAAATCGGGGTTTTATAATAAAAAAGATAATTATGTAAACGATACGCTTAATGGCAGATGCCTGGTTTACCAGTCGGGAGCGCGGTTAAGTTCAGAAATAGAATATAAAATGGGAGTGTACAATGGGGTGAAGAATTTATATTATAACGATGGTAAAATTCAGGAGAAAGGACATTTTGTAAACGGAAAGCGGGATGGAAAAACAGAATGGTATTTCCCCGAAGGCAAAGTGAATATGGAATACAATTATAAAATGGGTGTAATAGAAGGTCCTGAAAAGTCATTTTATAAAAATGGAAATATAAATACAGATGTAAATGTGGTTGATAATAAAATGCAGGGTGAGTATCATGAATACTTTGAAAATGGTAAAATAAAAATGTCGGGTAAATATGTTAATGACCAAAAGGAAGGAGTATGGAAAGAAATGGATGAGGATGGAAAAATAATTAAAACCGAAAATTATAAAGGCGGACAATTAAAAAAATAAAAAGAAAGGCGACCAACCGGTCGCCTTTCTTTTTTGAAATAAGTTGGGTTGAACTATTTAAGTTTGGTAATTTTTTTAACAATGGTTCCACCGGATGAAATCAGTTTCAGAGAATAAATTCCTTCACTCAACTCACCGCTCGAAAAATTAATTTCTATATTATTTTTCCCTTCCTGAAATTCTTTCTCTTCCATCGTTTTAATGGCTCTTCCTAATACATCAGTAACTTCAATTTTTACTGTTGAAGAATGTTTTAAATAAAATGTTACAGAAAAATTATCTGAAAATGGATTAGGATAAACAAGTATAGAATTACCTGTTTCGAAATTTGTTATTCCAACTGAAAAATAAGCTTCCGGAGCCGATTCTATTGAGGTACAACCTCCTGAAGTTTCCGTAACCGTGTACATTCCGTTTACAAACGCAGTATAAAATTGCGAAGTAGCACCAGCTATTAAAGTACCGTTCAGATACCATTGATTGCCGGTTGCAACACTGGATGTTAACACGTTTCCTGCAATAGTAATAGTTGGGGCAGAAGGACCGGGAACAACAGTAACCTGTGAAACTGCAGTAGCAGAACATCCGTTGTCGGTTCCTGTTACTGTATAAGTAGTGGTTGAACCTGGAGAAGCACTTGCGGTATTTACTCCTGAAGAAGTTGCACCAGCACTCCACGAATAGCTTGTGCCCCCGGTTGCCGTAAGCGTTGCCGTTGCTCCGTTACAGATAGTGGCAGAATCAACAGAAATAACTGGAAGAGGGTTAACAGTAATAGTATAAGCAACGGGAGCACCCATACAACCGTTTGCAGTTGGTATTACTGATACTGAAGAAGTAACAGGAACCCCTGTTGAATTAACCGCTGTAAACGAAGAATAATTTCCCGTTCCGGATGAGGCTAACCCAATAGTTGTATTCGTGTTGGTCCAGGAAAATGAGGTTACCGCCACTGAACTTGAAAAGATGGAAGATTGAACAACATCACCAACACAAGCAGTAATATTTGAAGGAACAACGGCAACCGGCAAAGCATTAATAGTAATATAACTTGTAAAAGTAACAGGGGCACCGGTACCTCCAGCATTAGTTGCAGTTAAAGTTACACTATAAGTCCCTGCTGAAGTATATAATATTTTCGGGTTCTGCAAATTAGAAGTGGATGGAGAACCTCCAGGGAAATTCCAGGACCAGGAGGTTGGATACAAGGTGCTGTTATCATGAAACTTCACAGAATCTCCGGCACACATAATAGTATCATGCGAATAAAAATTAGCAACCGATGGAGTGCAGGTTCCGGGCAGGTTTGCATCCATCCATGCAAGACGAGCCGCAATCCAATTTTTCATTGCTGTAATTTCTCCTGCATAACTTGTAGGAATAGGACTTGGATTGGGCCAGGTGTAAACTCCAATTATAGGCCATTTTGTAAAATGACGAACTTCTGCTTCTCCTAAATAAGCTGCTGTAGAATCAATGTAGTTGTTTAGAGTAGGAATACTAAGGATGGTTTGTCTTAATTCATTCCATCTGCATCTTAATTCTTTAACATACATGGTGTCCTGCATAAATTTATCCCACCAAAATGGAATTTGATAACCATCGGAACCACAAACATTATTAAACTGGTATGCCCAACCTGTGCTTAAATCTCCGTTACAGTAATTGGCATTCCAAAAGGCAAGATTAAAATCCCACAAAGGTCCGGCTTTTAGTTTGCCGCCTTTGCTGTATCTGTCTTTATGAAAGTAAGAACTTAATCGGTAACCGTCCACATTTTTACTTATCTCATTCACTATAAAATAATCTATAAATGTGCTTTCTGTAATATATTTTCTATAACCAATTGTAGGGTCTTGAAAATTGGGACCGCTCAAAGCTGTTTCAAATGAATCAACATATTGCTGAATATACGTTTTCTGTGCCTGCATAATGGAAGAACCCGGGTAATCGTATTGAATATAAATATTATGACTGGTAGGATTAGAAACATAATTCGAATTCCAACCGCCTGTAGCGCTTCCTGTTGTCTTATCTATTTTTATAATATATCCTCCAGTTAACGAATCACCTGCTACATCTGTCGAATCCATTTTAGAAACGTGAACACGATTAGCATCTCTTTTTATTTTTTCCATCAACACATAAATTCCCTGATACTGACCGTTCAGCATCAATTCGCAAAACTTCGTCCGGGTACAATAATGTCCTGTTTTATTTCCTATGTCATAGGTCAATACATCCCTCATACAGGTTTTATCATCATAAGGGGCATATAAGATCCAATCGTGCTCGGCAGGAAAACCAAGTAACATGGTATCGTTTTGAACTAAACCACTCGTATCATAGGTTACAAAGCCATACGATTTTTGAGGAAACGATTGGGAACTGGAACCTCTTAATTCAATAGCAATATTATTATTGTAATTATTAAACGGGTTGTTCATATAGTTTCTGATTCCGGGTCCATTATAGATAATGCCCATGTGGGCAGGTATCCTTGGGTAATCAGGGATTGCGACCCCTCCGGTATTTATGGAGACAATAGGCAAATTGCTGCTGGTAAAATTTAAGCTTCCCGCAGGTTGGGTGCTAAAATGAATACTCCAGTTGATAACACTTCCAGCATTTCCTGCATTCTGGTCGCGAATTTCCAAGGTCCAGGTACCGTTTGGGTTTTGACTTGGATTGTTTATATTAGCCAGGGCATCCGTTGCTGTATAGTTTTTATAAACTCCTGTAAACGGTGCTGTACCCGCATTCGTGTTAATCGAAGCGGTATCATCAAAAACAGTATTTGTGTAATTTGCTCCTGTTGCGCCTCCTGCGAAGTTAGAAAGCACTAGCAACGTACCTGCTGGAGAACGTAGTTTTATTCTCAAATCAGCATCGTGGGGATGTGCTACATTTATGGTAACATATTCCAAACCAAATGTGGTTATATTGGTTGATGTTGGCAAACCGCTGACCACAATTGGAAATACAGTGTACACATTGTTATCGGTAATAGCTCCGCCTGTGGAATTAGTAAATGTTTGAGCACTTATTAAAAGTGTAGCAACCGAGCAGTAAATGGAAAGTAGTGTTTTTTTCATAGTTATAATTTTTATCAAAAGTAATAATAATTTAACAATTGACATACTTGTATGTTAATTTTCTTAATTGGGGGATGGTTAAAATGGAAAGAGGAAAGAATATAAAACTAAGATTAATCGGAAACCGATTAATGGATAGGGCAGGAATAAAACAACGTAAATAAAATACTTCTTTAAGAATTATATTTACTGACCAGATTTTATTTTTTGTTCAATTGCCGAAGTAGAAAATCCTTCCAGATATTCCAACGTTTTTACTTCGCCACCATTTGCTCTTACTATATCAGAACCAACAATGTATTTTTTGCTTTGAGTATTCGTTTCGTCAGCATCGTAATCAGCACCTTTTACAAGCACATTGGGTTTTACAAAACTTATTAAATCAAGCGGAGTGTCTTCATCAAATAAAATTACAACACTCACAAAATGCAAAGAAGCAATTATCATGGCGCGTGTTCTTTCATCTTGTATCGGGCGCGAACCTGCTTTACCCAAACGTTTTACAGAAGCATCAGTATTTATGCCCACTATCAATTTGTCTCCTAAATCGCTTGCTTTCGCAAGGTAATCAATATGTCCGCGATGAAGAATATCGAAACAGCCATTTGTAAATACAGTGCGTTGTCCTTTAAATCCCCAAAAGATGATTGGTTTTATTAACTCTGCCTGTGTAAGTATTTTCGCATTGATAACTTCTAATGCCGGTAATTTATGCGTGTATGGAACCATAATGATTTTATGTTTTATGTTTTTAATTCAATAGTAACAATCACACTTCAGAATTCAGATAGTGGAGTTTGCTTTTATACTTTCTTTGTTTAACACAGGTAATAGCACCAGTGAAATAAGGCCTAATACTAATATCAATGCAAATTGAGAAGCCCATACCGACCACGCAAAAGCGTTAGCAGGAGCTTCCGTAATGGAATATACCGTCATGAGAATTTGAATAACAATAATCTGGTAGGCACCGGTTCCGCCCGGAACAGCTATAATACCAATACTTCCAAACACAGTAATAACCATTGCAACTACAAACGACAAATGAGCGGTTTCCGGGAAAGCGAAAAAAACAACATACACCTGCAGGATATACATCAGCCATATTAATATGGTTTGAAAAATAAACAGGTATGGTTTGTTCACATTTTTTATGCTTAGCAATCCTTCCCAAATGCCGGAGGCAAATCCTTTTATTTTACCGGAAACCAATTTCTTTATTTTCTTTCTGAAATAAAGGAAACCCGCTATCAGCGCAATTGAAACCACTGCAAGGATTATTAACAGCAGTTTGTTTTGCATTAAGGAGTCCCATTTTGCAGCAACAGTAGTAAAAATTAAATCGTTTGCTATCCCTTTTATTTTTTGAAATTCCAAAGCAAATGTCATAAAGAAAATAAGTATTAAACAAACCAGGTCAAACGCCCGTTCTGCTATAACAGAGCCGAAACCTTCTGTAAAAGGCACCTTTTCATACTTCGAAAGTATTCCGCAACGGGTTACTTCACCGATCCGGTGTATGGCAAAGTTGGCTAAGTAGCCCACCATTACTGCAAAAAAAACGTTGGAAGTTTTTGGTTTGTGGTGAAGAGGTTCTAATAATATTTTCCATCTCACGGCTCTGAAATAATGGCTAAGCGCACTGACAAACACGGAAACAAAAAGCCAGAAATAATTAGCTTGTTTGATGGAAACAATAATATCATCAATCTGTTTTGCGGTTTTATCGCGCAAAGCAAGCCATACCAGTAAAATTCCTAATCCCAAAAAGAAAAGAATTTTTAATAAGTTGATGGCTTTTTTTTTCAAAACTTATCGGAGCTTGTTAGTAATGCTGTCGGGGAAAACCACACTTGGCTTAAAATTCTTTGCTTCCTCAAAATCCATCGAAGCATACGATACGATGATAATCTGATGCCCTATGCTTACTTTTAAAGATGCGGGACCATTCAGGCAAATGACACCTGAACCGCGCTCTCCTTTTATTACATAAGTGGTAAGGCGTTCGCCATTGTTGTAATTAAATACGTCCACTTTTTCATTTTCAATTAAATTGGCGGCATCCATCAAATCTTCGTCAATGGTAACACTTCCTATGTAATTCAGGTCGGCTTGTGTAACCGTAACCCTGTGTATCTTCGATTTTAAAACTTCTATATTCATATCGGGTACAAAACTAATGAATTTATTTTGATTGCAGGGTTGGGTAGCCAGTGCAGAAATTAAAATAAATGGTGAGCCGAATGCAGGAATAAAAAGAAACAGTCAATTATACTTTTACTATTCCTTTTTTCTCTTTATACTTTTCGTATAGCTGATGTACAATGCCATCTGATAAACCAATTTGAGGAATAATGATTTTCTCGATGTCTGCTTTTTTTAATACAGTCAGTAATATTTTTGATGCAGGAATAATTACGTCTGCCCGGTCCGGATTTAAACCAAGAGTTTGAATGCGTTCTTCATAAGTGTAGGATTCAAGCACTTCGTAGAGGTTTTTTAGTTTTCCGGTCGAAATGGGTTTATCCAGTTTACGTCCCGACATTTTAAATAATTTATTAATATTTCCTCCCGAACCAATCGCTATTAAAGGTTTATATCCTTTTGTTATTTCCGCTATCCAGTTTTTAAAATAGCTCCAGTACTCTTTATCAATCTGGTTGTGCAGCATACGTATGGTTCCAATATTAAACGACTGTGATACCATTGCTTTGTTTTTGGAAAAGAGTGTAATCTCCGTGCTTCCCCCGCCAATATCAATGTACAGGTAGTTAGAACTTTTATCCAGGTGCTCTTCAATGTGGTTGGAATAAATAATATCTGCCTCTGTTTTTCCATCTATAATTTCAATTTTAATTCCTGCTTCTTTGCGTACTCTTTCAACAATGTCGTAGCGATTTTCTGCGTCTCGCATAGCAGAAGTGGCACAGGCACGGTAATCCAGGGCATCGTACACATCTATTAAATGTTTGAATGCCTTCATGGCTGTTACAAATTTTTCTTCTTTTTGCGGAGAAATTTTTCCGTTCAGAAACGAATCTTCACCCAGCCGAATAGGTACTCTGATGAGTTCTGCTTTTTTATAAGTAATTTTGCCGTCTTCTTCGTAAACATTGCAAAACAGCAGTCTTACTGCGTTTGACCCTATATCAATTGCTGCGAATTTCAAACGGAGTTAATTCTTTTTATGTTTAAATAAATTATAAATTTCCTCCTGTGCCCTCACTGTGGCAGTGCTTTCTGTTTTACGATATTCGTTGTTTTGCAAACTGCCTAGTATTCTCGATTTTGTATTATCTGACCAAAGTATGTCCATTATTTTTTTTAACTGCTGTTGAATATTTTTATCATATATCGGCACTGCCACTTCCGAACGATGATCGAAATTTCTTGCCATCCAATCTGCCGAAGATAAAAAATATTTTTCATCTCCGCCATTATGAAATACAAACATCCTGCTGTGTTCCAAAAATTTGTCCACAATGCTTATGGCTTCTATGTTATCGCTCAACCCTTTTACGCCCGCCACCAGTGAGCAAATGCCCCTCACCATTAATTTTATTTTTACTCCTTCGCTGCTGGCTTCGTAAAGTTTTTTTATAATATCAGGGTCCACCAGGTTATTTAATTTCAAGGTAATGGCAGCAGGAATATTTTTTTTCGCATTCTGAATTTCTTTATTAATAAGATGCGTAACCTGTTTGCGCATCGTAAAAGGAGAAACAAGTAAATGTTTATACGTTCCTATTTTTAAATTATCAGTATAAAACTGGAACAACTTATCTGCCTCTTCTGTAATCCGTTTATCCGTTGTCAATAAACTATGATCGGTATAGATGTGGGCTGTAACTCCATTAAAATTGCCTGTTCCCACGTGTGCATAGTGGTTTGTTTGGCCTCCTTCTTTTCGTGTAATTAAAAATAATTTGGTATGCACTTTTAGTCCCGGTACGCCATAAATAACGTTGGCACCTTCTTCCTGTAGTTTGTTTGCCCAGAAAATATTCGACTCTTCGTCAAACCTTGCCTGGAGTTCAATCACGGCAATTACGGTTTTTCCGTTTTTCAACGCATTGATAAGTGCTTTTACAATATTCGAATTTTCTGCCACCCGGTACAGGGTAATTTTTATGCTTTGCACCTTTGGGTCTATAGACGCTTCCCGCAACAAATCAATGAGGTGGTCGAACGATTGATAGGGATAAGTAAGCAATACATCTTTCTTTTTTATTATTTTTAAAAGGCTGGTTTGGTCTTTAAAATCAGGATGTGTAAGAGGGGGTGTTTTTTTATAACTTAATTCATGCGAACCAACATTGGGGAAGTTAATAAAGTCTTTGAAGTTGTGATACCTGCCTCCCGGAATCGGGTTTTCTTCTTTCCCCAGTTTTATTTTTTTCATTATAAAAGCGAGTAGGTCAGGAGCAATTTCACTGTCATATACTAGCCTCACCGGTTGTCCTTTTTTCCGGTCTTTCAATCCTTTTGTAATTTTTTCTACAAACGATTTTGATAAATCAGTATCCATATCCAACTCTGCATCCCTTGTCAGCTTTATGTTATACGCTTTAATGTAGTCATGTTCAAAATTGGTAAACATATCTTCCAGGCAATACCTGATTACATCATCAAGCAAAATAATAAAACTTTTATGATTGTCTTTTGGTAATACCACAAACCTTGAAAGTACATCGGTTGGCACTTCTATCAAAGCATATTTACTTTTTTTTGATTTGTGGTTTCTACCCAGTTTCACGACAAGGTATCCCGATTTATCTTTTAAATAAGGGAATTTAGAAGCCGTGTCCAGCATGATAGGAAAAAGAGAAGGCAATACTTTTTCCCGAAAAAAAGTTTTAATAAAAACTCCCTGTTCAGCAATCAATTGTTTTTCGTTAATGATAAAAATATTGTTTTGTTCCAGTTCTTTTCGCAGCGTTTGATAAATAGTTTCAAACTTTATCTGCTGCTCAATAACTGTTTTCTGGATAGTACTAAGCAGTCGCACCGGGTGTTCGCCCATCAGTTCTTCTGCTTTTTTCTGATGCTTTACAATGCGGGTAAGTGTTGCCACACGCACGCGAAAAAACTCATCCCTGTTATTGGAAAAAATGCCGAGAAATTTTAATCTTTCAATCAGTGGCACTGTTACATCCTGTGCTTCCTGCAATACTCTGTCGTTAAAAGATAACCAGCTTAGCTCGCGATTAATTAAAATACTCTTTTGTTTTTTCATACATCACATTCACTAACGCCACAAAAGTATTCAAATTATTTTTTCGATTTCGACTTTTTTATTGTCGGCTTTGCTGTTTTAGCAGCCCGGGCTTTACCGACTTTTTTTACTGGTTTTTTCTTTACGGGGGTCTCTTTTTTTTCTTCCGTATGTTTTACAGCTTTGTAAAACTTTTTTGCCAGTATTTTCGCTGCACCATACGTAATTTCGAGTACATCCCTGGCTGCTTCCGGGTTTATGCTTAACAGTAAATCTTCAATGGTTTTAACCAATGTTACTTCCAGCTCTTTTCGTTGTTGTTTTTTATTCATAGATTTTATTTTTTAGAAAATAAAAGTGAGGAATATTTTAATACAAAGGTATCCGAATTAAAATAATAACACTAATTTAACATGTTCAAATTTTTAAAGTACAGCAGTTTCCTTTTAATGATTATTTGGAAAATCAAATAAAATTAATTTGCAATCAGCATTTACAAATGTTTCCCAGTCATCGCAATTGCTTGTTATACCAACTATTCCGCAGGTTGGCATTTCGTCCATTTTGGTTTTAAGTAAACTGTTAGCGCAATCACTTATTACCGGATTGTGGGCAAATAAAAACAATACCTCTGTTTTACTATTTGTTTCCGAAATAATATCCAGGTAGTTTTGCGTGTTCGAATGATATAATAAAGGTTCAATGCGTATGCGCGAAGCATTAAAATTGCAGTTGCGCGCAAAAATTAAGGCAGTGGTAATGGCGCGTATAGCCGGACTTGTAATAATATCGTCCGGCACCATCTTTTTTGATTTCGCCAGTTCGCTCATAGTGTGAGCATCCGTATATCCTCTTGTATTCAGCGGTCGGTCTATATCGGCTAATGTTATATTTGCCCAATCTGATTTGGCATGACGGATAAGATAAAGTGTTTTCATTTGTTTTTTATTTTCAGAATTCAAAGTTCGTAAATTATTTTTAGGTGGAAAGGATATTTAAAATATTTCGTTCGTTTGAATCGTAGGGATTCGAATGTAATAACATTCGCAAATATTAACAAAACAATAACGTACCTATCCTGTCTGTGGTTCTAAACCCTTACTCCCGTTTTTCTTTATCAGCAAACCGTAGCTTGTCTCTTATTTACACCATTTACCTTTGGCATCAGAAAAAAAAGTTCCTTGAATTATATGCAATTAGACCAAAAGGTAGCGTTTTCACATAATTTCTGAACGCGGTGACATCGTGGTCGAACGCGGTTGTATCACTTTCGAAGACAGTTACATCATTTCTGTGTTAAGATTACATCGTGTTCGAACGAGGTTGCATCACATTCGAATACGGTTGCTTCATGTTCAAACACGATCACATTATTTCTGTAGTAAGATGATGCGGTGTTCAAATGCAATCATTTCGTATTCAAACACGGTTACATCGCTTTCAAATATAGTGTGAATAACATTGGAAATGGTCAAAAAGTGACCAAAACGAATTTTAAATTAATTTTAAGCACAATAAACCCGGATGAATTAATTCCTGTTTTATTCGGTGCATTTTAAAAAACAGGGCAAACTAATAAAAGTACAAACGAAAGGCGAATGACAAAACACCCAAAACAGTATTAAAAAATCAAACAATTTAATAGACAATAAAATATCATTACTTCCCTGAACATCGTTAACTTTCCGATAACAAACTGGAACTTTCCGATAACAAACTGAAACATTCCGATAACAAACTGAAACTTATAGATAACAAACGGGAGGTTTTCTATAAACAATTGAAGCTTCTCCGATAGCAAACGGAAACTTTCCGATAACAAACGGAAACATTCCGATAACAAACTGAAACTTATAGATAACAAACTGGAACTTTCGGATAACAAACGGGAGGTTTCCGATAAACAATTGAAGCTTCTCCGATAGCAAACTGAAACATTCCGATAACAAACTGAAACTTATATATAACAAACTGGAACTTTCGGATAAGTAAAACAATACCGCGTGGATCACGATTTTGGACAACATTGTTCCGTAGTCAGCCTACTTTCAGTTTCGTGCAGCCCGAAACTTGAAAATTGATTGAAGCCTTCCTTTCCCTGCAAAAGAGGGGGGCTTTTTGTGTTATAGATAGTAACTAAAAAATATTTCCATCTATAATTTCAATTTGTATGCCTGCTTCTTTTTGCACTCTTTCCACAATGTCGTATCGGCTTTCTGCGTCTCGCATTGCAGAAGTAGCTCAGTCAGGGTAATCAAGAACATCCTACACATCTATTAAATGTTCGAAAATGCCTTCAAGGCTGTTACAAATTTTTCTTCTTGTAAGTACAAACGAAAGGCGAATAACCAAATATCCAAAAAGTAATTAAAAAATCAAGCTGTAAAAAAATTAATTCTGTCGCTGTCTTTTTCTTAAAATCCTATCAAATCAATACTTTTAAGAAGAAAGAACGAGTAAATAAATAATTTATGTTTAAAAATAGTTTATCCCCCATGCAACCTTTTTGAAGCAGATAGCGTCTTTAAGGAAGAAAGGATACACTAATTTTTTACAGATAAGATTTTACAATTAAAGAATATACGGCTGAACAAAGTCTATTGAGGCACAATTAGGAATAAAAGAAGTTTTTTAATTCAATTAATTTACAATGATTTACAGAGAGAAACAAGATAATTTATAAAAAAAATTTGTTTTTGTCAACTAAATGGTACACCTTTGCAATCCCCAAAAAAACGGGTACAGCTAATTGGGGTAGCAAAAACCAAAGTAAATAGCATTTTATAAACACATTTATTAACACTACAAATAATTTAGAAATAACCAATACTAACCCTTTAAAACCAACCTAAACGAAAGAAACAGATACACAGAAAACAAATTAAAAACACATTACCAAAATTAAAAACAAAACAAATAACAAACACAGATTCGTAAAATAGTAAGTTTCCTTATCTGTACATTTTTAAACAATTATTAAATTAACCCTAAACAAAAAACAAATGAAAAAAACAATTACAACAAATCCAATCCGAAATTTATTTCGTGTATTGGCGTGTGCAATGGTTCTATTAGGATTATCTGCCACAAA
>JANYDQ010000173.1 GCA_025363555.1 Bacteroidota bacterium
CCCAATGTCATTAAGTTAAGGAAATGATTTTTGCCTTGAAAAGCCCGAAGGACTTGAATTTGAATAGCCCCGAATGAAATTCGGGGAAACAGAACAGAATAAATAATCAACAACCCTTAAAGGGTTCAATATAATCCCTGACAATGCGTTAATTTATTTCATTCAACCCTTTAAGGGTTGGGATTTATCATGCCATTTTTACCAAGGGTTTCACCCGTGGCTATTCATATTTAACCCTTTAAGGGTTTTCCTTAACTTAATGACATTGGACGCGGAAGAAAACAGGAATAGATTCGGATTAGCTGAGGTAATGATGAGTAAAATAGCTAATGAAAAAGCAGAATTAGCCGATGTGCGTGCGAGTAAACCAGCTGATGAAGAAATGAAAAGTGATAATAAAACAATAGCAAAAAATAACAATGAAAGGATACCAGAAGATAAGAATACTGCTAATGTAAGTATAGAAACAAAAGGAAAGCAACTTATGCTAAAACTTCCTAAAAGTGCAGTGGATACACAATTTTTACTTTCATTCAGGCATTCACGGTGGGATAAAAAACAATATTGCTGGATAGTACCTGATTGGAAAAATAACCTTGATTTATTAAGCATCTATTTTGATAAACGGATAAAAGAGATAAAAGCCTCGCCCATGCCCCTCCCCAAAGGAGAGGGAGTGATGCCCGAAAAAATTAAAAAAGATAATGAACGTATAAAAACATTTCTGCTATCAGACGAAGCAAAACAAAAAGCTGAAAAATACATACAATGGATGCGAAGCAAACGATACAGCGAAAACACAATTAAAACATATACCGATGCATTGCAAACATTTTTGAAATATTTTAATGATAAACCGGTGAATGAAATTACAAACGAAGATGTAATACTATTCAACAACAATTATATTTTAAAAAACAAGTTGTCAGCATCGTATCAAAACCAGGTGGTAAATGCCATTAAGCTTTTTTTTAATGAAATTCAAAGTAAATCCTTTAAGGTAGAGTTGGTACATCGCCCGAAGCGACCGAAATTATTGCCTAATGTATTGAGCAAAGAAGAAATAAAACTGATTTTAAATGCACATAGTAATATAAAACATAAAACTATGCTATCCTTAATATATAGTTGCGGATTGAGATGTGGTGAGCTATTAAAATTACAGCCGCAACATATTGACAGCAAGCGAAATTTAATAATAATAAAACAAGGCAAAGGAAGAAAAGACAGAATAGCGCCACTTAGCATAAAAATAGTTGAAATGCTACGCAACTACTATAAACTTTACAAACCGACATTTTTTTTGTTTGAAGGACAAACCAAAGGAGAAGCTTATGACGAAAGAAGTTTACAATTGGTATTAAAACAAGCTGTAGAAAAAACTGGAATTAAAAAGCCGGTTTCGCTTCATTGGTTGCGACACAGCTATGCCACCCACCTGTTAGAATCAGGAACAGATTTAAGATATATACAAGAAATATTAGGACATACCAGTAGTAAAACAACAGAGATATACACACACGTGAGTACCAAAAGTTTACAAAATGTAAAAAGCCCATTTGATGACTTATAAAATGATTACATTTGACAAAAATTTGCGAAACGAAACATTCGGTTATCTACCCAAAAATGGAGAGATAAGCGAAGGTTTGTATCGGGTATAAACAAGTTAGGCGTAATGCGGAGAAACGTGTTGTCGAACCTGACATTTTATTATTACCTTTACCGTATAAAAAAAACAAGTGGAGCAGAAACCACTTAAAAAAACGAAGCATAAAAACAATACCTAAACAAAAAACAAATGAAAAAAACAATTACACAAGCAATAAACAGAATATATGAGTTCTCTTTTGCATCTAAGAAAACGTTAATGGCTTCCGGCAATTCGTTAATTGAAGACGCGGGGTGGAATGGCACTACAGTGGCTGCTGCTGTTACTATTAACAACGGAAGTAGTTTTAGTATTCAGGATGTGGTTTTTAATAGAAACTATTGGGGTATTAATATTACCACAACATCTACTGCCATAGCAAGCAGTATCAAACACACATTTTTTACAAGCAGAACCATAACCCCTGTTTCAACTTATTTTGTAAGCGGAGGATTTTTGAATAATATGACCTTTAGCGTTGATGATGCTATTTTGCAATCAGTGGGTGCAGCAACTTGGGCTTCCGCTTCTATGAATAATAGTACAAATGTCGCCCAAATAGGAATCAAGGGTGCAAGTATTACAAATACTATTCAAATAGGAGATGATGCAAGTGCTGCTTATGTCAATACATTTG
>JANYDQ010000236.1 GCA_025363555.1 Bacteroidota bacterium
TTACTTAGTTTTTTCTCTTTTGTAATATTCACTACTATATCATCTTGACGGTTGTTTTCACCAATAATTTGTCCAGTATAAATAGGGTCGCCAGCTTCCACAAAAAAGTTACCTCTGTCCTGCAATTTATCAATAGAGTAAGCAATAGAAGTACCTTGTTCACCCGAAATAAGTACGCCATTATTACGGTGAGGAATAGGTCCTCTCCACGGTTCAAAAGCTTTGAAACGGTGTGCCATTATGGCTTCTCCAGCAGTAGCAGTTAAAATATTATTACGTAATCCAATAATTCCGCGAGAAGGAATTTCGAATTCTATGTGTTGCAAATCGCCTTTTGGCTCCATCAATAACATATCGCCTTTGCGCTGGCTCACATATTCAATCACCTTTCCGGCTGATTCTTCGGGCACATCTACCGTTAAAATTTCTATCGGCTCACATTTCACTCCGTCAATTTCCTTGATGATAACCTGTGGCTGACCCACTTGCATCTCATAACCTTCGCGGCGCATAGTTTCTATCAACACTGATAAGTGGAGAATACCACGTCCGAAAACTAAATAAGAGTCGGCAGAGCCGGTTTCTTCAACCCGTAATGCAAGATTTTTTTCTAATTCTTTAAATAATCTATCTCTTAAATGGCGGGAAGTAACAAATTTTCCTTCTTTACCAAAGAAAGGAGAGTTATTGATACAAAACAACATGTTCATCGTTGGCTCGTCAATAGCAATAGGAGTTAATCCTTCCGGGTTTTCAAAATCAGCAATAGTATCGCCAATTTCAAAACCTTCGATACCTGTAATGGCCACAATTTCTCCAGACTGAATAGGTTCAGTCATTTTCTGTTTGCCTAATCCTTCGAAGATAAATAATTCTTTTATTCTTGATTTCACTACCGAGCCATCGCGTTTTACCAGCGACACCGGCATGTTTTCTTTTATTTGCCCTCTCAACACCCGCCCAACTGCTATACGACCAACAAAGGAAGAATAATCCAAAGAAGTGATTTGCATTTGCAAAGTACCTTCCACTCTTGGCGATTCAGGGAAAAAATCAATGATGGTGTCTAATAAATAAGTAATATCCGTGGTTGGGTTTCTCCAGTCTGGTCCCATCCATCCCTGTTTAGAAGAACCATAAACGGTTTTAAAATCCAATTGTTCTTCGGTAGCATCCAGGTTAAAAAACAAATCAAATACCTGGTCGTGAACTTCGTCAGGACGGCAGTTTGGTTTATCCACTTTATTGATAACCAAAACCACTCTTTTACCTTGTGCCAAAGCTTTTTGCGTAACAAAACGGGTTTGAGGCATTGCTCCTTCAAATGCGTCCACCAATAAAACCACACCGTCCGCCATGTTCAATACACGTTCCACTTCTCCCCCAAAGTCAGCGTGGCCCGGAGTATCTATAATGTTGATTTTAGTTCCTTTATATCTTACAGAAACGTTTTTTGCAAGAATAGTAATTCCTCTTTCTCTCTCCAAATCATTGTTGTCCAGTATCAGCTCACCTGATTCCTGGTTTTCACGAAAAAGTTTTCCAGTATGTAATATTTTGTCAACTAAAGTAGTTTTACCGTGGTCAACGTGGGCAATAATGGCAATGTTTCTAATGTTTTTCATTCTTTATTTTTATTCTTTTTTATTAACGGGCTGCAAAAGTACTCTTTTTATTGACATAGGGCATGAAGGATGTGTTAATAAAACCTATTTTTGTCCTTATAAATAAAGAGAATTATATGGAAAATAAAAAAATTTGGTTTGGAAACCCTTCCATAAACGAGTTGGAATGGATGACACCCAACACGCTTTCGGAATCATTAAATATAGTAGTTACTGAAATAGGTAACGATTATATTAAAGGAACTATGCCAGTAGATGGAAGGACAAAACAGCCATTTGGTTTGCTTCATGGCGGGGCTTCTGTTGCATTGGCAGAAACCTTGGGTAGCATTGCTTCCTGGTTAATAGTAAATCCCGAATTGTTTATTGGAGTGGGGATGGAGATTAATGCCAACCATGTAAAAGCAGTTTTTGAAGGGACAGTAACGGGGATTTGCAAACCTATACACTGCAAAGGAATGAATCACATCTGGGAAATAAAAATATATAATGAAGCAGGAGATTTAACTTGTATCAGTCGGTTTACCTGTGTAATTATTTCGAAAGCGAAGTTTGAAGCAAAAAAGCAGAGCTAAATTCTTTATTTCTTTTTCTTCGGATGAGTTACATTAAACACTCTCGAAATATTAAATCCGAATTTATAACCTCCTTTTGCCCAACTATCTGTAGTATTTGGAATCAAATTGTTTTCAATTATTCCTGAAGCATTGGTAAAGTTGAGGTGAAATACGTGCCCTCCTGTTTCTATTTCTATACCTACTGCCAAAGGATTGTAAAAAGGATTAGCTTTATTGTTGATTCGGTATGGAGAAAGGGTATAAAAATAATCACAAATAAAAGCGATACGCTTTGTAAATTTAAACCGGAAACCACCACCGAATGAAATAAGGTCGTTGGTTTCAACTGCCGCATTATCCATGTTAATATTAGCCAGAACAAAATTTCTGTGCTGGTAAGTAGGTAGCAATTCCATTGAAAATCTCCAGCCGAATTTACGCGCAAGGATTAATTGTGTTGTGTATGAAAAACGATGAACTTCTGATTGTTTAAATGGATTGTCAGTTGTAGGCTCTGCCATACCCGTATAAAAAACAGAAGCCGCTTGCGGGTTGTAACTCGCATCGCTGTATAAAGCCAGCGAAAACGGAATGTGATTGTCTTGAGTTTGTGTCATTATTCTGTACTTGAAAAATCCATCCACCAGTTCTGCCTGTTTGCTTCTGCCTATCCCAATGGTTAAATTATTAGTTAAACCAAAATCGAAACCAAAGCGAATGTCAGACACGTTATCCAAACCATAAAGCGTATGTGCTCCCCCATTACTTGCCACACCAATATTTCCAAAGCGGTGGTTAATATTAAAAGCCATTGTTCCTGCTTTCACCGTTTCCGTGGTTTGAGCATTAATAATTTTAGCATCTTTAAATGTAGTAACTACTTTTTCATGCGTTTTTTTTGCATTGGCGGAATCAAGCATGCTAAGCATATCGTCCTGGGCAAATGTGTTTATACCAATAACAAGAAAGGGAATGAGAATAATTTGTTTTTTGAAAATCATACGTTGATAATTTTAGTTCTTTTTAAAAGGTTCAAGTGTGGCTTCTAATTTGGTTTCGACATCCTCGGCAATATTGGTAACATACAGGCTGGGTACTTTAATATTATAATCAGCAACATGGAGATTAAATTTTGAAGACAAGGTTATTTCTGTTCCTTTCACCGTAATGGTTCCATCAATGGTTTTTTCTTTCTCCACACCATGTATATTAAACTTTCCTGTTACAGTTACTTTGGTTGTACCATCTTTGGTATAATCAACACTTTCATTTATTTTACCTTTGTAAATAGCATTAGGAAATTTTTCACTTTCCACGTATTCTTCATTAAAATGTTCCTGCATCAACGGTCTATCAAACTGAAATGCGGTCATTACAATTTTTATCTGCACATCACCTGTAGCTGTGTTAAGCATTGGTTTGGCAACTTTGTTCACCGCTTTAATATCTTCAATAGGGGAGTGAGAATAAAAACTGATTTCACAGGTTTTTGCAAGATAAATTTGTGAAAACAGGGCTGTACTTAATGAAGTAGCAAGAAGGATAATGAATAGTTTTTTCATTTGATTTTTAAATTTAATTATTTGGTATTATTATGGCAACAACTGTGCCTGCAACTATTAATTATTCAAACCTCCCTGGATTATCCAGCAATGAATTCGATTTATATCGGCATCAGACAGGGGAGGGGATACAGGCATATTTTTTAAGATAACCACCCTGTTCAATAAAGAACCATTGTCCACTTTGGCTTTTAATCCTGAATAAGTCGTAAAATCTCCATTGCCTGTTCCTCCCGGTATATGACAGCCGGGAGTTGTAGAACAATTTTTCACAATAATAGAATCAATTACAGGGTTGAGACGAACCAGAGAATCGCACTTGAAACCCTGTTGAGGAATTTCTCTTTTTTCGAAAGTACAGGAAGCCATAAATAATAAAATAACCGAGGTAATAAGAAGTTTTTTTTTCATTTGGGTATTAATCAGGGTGCAAATGTATCATCTTTTCGTTAAGGTAGATTAATACAGTAACTGATTTATTTTCTGTCATACTCTTTGGTTTGAATCTCTTTCCCCTTCTCGTCCCAAAAAGTCCATTTGCCGGACTCTACATCATTGGTATAAAATCCATCATATCGCATTTGAGAATTTTCGTACCAGGTGGTGGTTTTTCCGTTTTTTTTTCCTTCTAAAAAAGTTGTTTCGCTCCATTTTGCTCCGTTCTCATAAAAACTTCTCCATAATCCTTCCCGCTTGCCATTGTTCATAAACCCTTGAAATTTTAATTTGCCGTTATCATACTTTACCAGGTTTTCTCCTTCTTTAAATGGGATATCCTTCGGTTTTTCGGAAACAATTTCTTTTGAATTTAATTTTGCTGAATCTGGTTGTTCTTTTATTTTCTCATTGTTTTGTATTGTAGTATTGCAGGAAATTAATAAAAGAAAAGAAAAGCTTAAAATGATAATTGATTTCATATTAATAATTATTAATTTTTTCGTTCTGTTGTGTATTTCACTAATCCTATCAGAGATATTTTTGCATCCGATTCTGGAAAATCGGAAATGATTGCCAATGCCTTATTTTTAAATTCAATCATCTTTTCGGTTGCGTATTCAATGCCCCCGCTTTTTACCACAAAATCTATCACCTCTGCTACTTTTTTCGGATTGTTATTATTGTTTTTTACAATGTAAATTATTTTTCTTTTGTCAAAGAAAGACGCTTTATTTAAAGCATAAATCAAGGGCAAAGTCATTTTCTTTTCTTTAATATCTATTCCTGTTGGTTTGCCAATGTTGGTTCCATCTCCATAATCAAACAAATCATCTTTTATTTGAAATGCCATTCCTACTGCTTGGCCAAAGGCACGCATTTTTTCTATTGCATCTTCATTGGTACTGACAGATGCTGCTCCGCAAGAACAACAGGAAGCAACTAACGATGCAGTTTTTTTTCGGATGATTTCATAATACACTTCCTCATCAATATCTAATTTCCTTGCTTTCTCTATTTGCAATAATTCTCCTTCGCTCATCTCTCTTACGGCATTGGAAACTATCCCAAGCAAATGATAATCTTTATTATCTACAGAAAGAAGCAATCCTCTTGACAAAAGAAAATCTCCAACTAATACAGCTATTTTATTTTTCCAAAGTGCATTTACCGAAAAGAAACCTCTGCGCTCGTTACTATCATCCACCACATCATCATGAACTAATGTTGCGGTATGAAGCAATTCTATTAATGATGCAGCCCTATAAGTGGATTCATTCATTTCCCCGCAAACCTTTGCAGAAAGAAAAACAAACATGGGGCGCATCTGTTTGCCTTTTCTTTTTACAATGTATTGAGTTATTTTATCGAGTAGCGGAACAGAACTTTTCATAGACGATTTGAACTTGTGCTCAAACTCCTCCATTTCTTTTTCTATCGGTGCTTTTATTTCTTTAACGGTCATGCTTTTTTAGGCAACAGGCAATAGCGAAAAGGCAATAGAAAAGGTTGTACCCTATTGCCTTTTTGCTATTAACTATTCGCTACTTTTTTCATTTTTCTTTTCTCAAACCCTTCTTTATTCTTATTAGCTAATTGTCCGCAGGCAGCATCTATGTCTTTTCCCCTGCTTCTTCGGATGTTTACTATTATGTTTTTACTTTCTAAATATTTTGCAAAAGCATCCAGCCGTTCAGGAGTAGTTTGCTGAAACTCTCCTTGGTCTATCGGGTTGTACTCTATAATATTTACCTTGCAGGGAATGTGTTTACAAAACCTTGCCAAATCTTTAGCATCTTCCAGGCTATCATTAAAATCTTTAAATGCAATGTATTCGTACGTTACCCGCGTTCCGGTTTTTTCATAAAAATATTTTAATGCTTCTGCCAGTGCTTCCAGTGTATTACTTTCATTTATTGGCATAATCCTATTCCGCTTTACATCACTTGCCGCATGAAGCGACAAAGCTAAATTAAATTTCACTCCGTCATCTCCTAATTTCTTTATCATCTTTGCCACTCCCGCAGTACTCACTGTAATGCGTTGAGGTGACATATTCAACCCTTCGGGAGAAGTAATTTTTTGCACACTTTCCATCATGTTTGCATAATTAAGTAATGGCTCGCCCATACCCATATACACAATGTTGGTTAATGATGTATTGTATTTTTCTTCTGCCTGTTTTTTTATAATCACCACCTGGTCGTATATTTCATCAGCATTCAGGTTTCGCAATCGTTCCAGTTTTCCTGTTGCACAAAACTTACAGGTTAAACTGCATCCCACCTGTGAGGATATACAAGCTGTCATACGAGTTGTACTTGGAATCAGAACCCCTTCCACTATATTCCCATCGTACAACTTAAAAGCATTTTTAATTGTACGGTCACTGCTCACCTGCATATCGTCCACTTTCACAGCATTAATAACAAAATGAGTATTCAGAAGTTCCCGTGTTTGTTTGCTAAGGTTAGTCATTTCATCAAATGTGCGGGCAGACTTTTTCCACAACCATTCATACACCTGCTTGGCACGAAATGCTTTATCCCCGTTTTCTGTAAAAATAGTTTTTAGTTCTTCTAAAGAAAGGGTGCGGATGTCTTTTTTGGTTAACACTACGAATTACGAATTTATGATTATAATAATAAATGCATATTTTTTCTACTAAACAAACACATAGACCTCGTTTTTAAATTTTCAATTTGTTTTTTCTATGCGCCTGTACTTTTATGTGGTGTTCAAACCTTTTAAATACAGGTCGCAAAATTACTAATATAATACGAGTTGCGAGGGTATTTTAAAACCCAGTTGGAGGAAATTCCAAAAGGACTTTAAACAATGATGTCAGTCCAGAGGTTATTTTGGGCGTGCCCCCCGATGAAGAATCGGGGGTCGGGCTTTCCGCTTCAATCTTTTTTGCCCCCCGCCATTTGCAACGCAACAAAAAAGGATTTTCGCTACAATCCCTCACGCTGCGCATCGGGAAGTTCGTTCGTAATGCGTTTTTTGATTTTTAGTTCGCCACTATTGTTATCTAAGGCAACCGGAAAAGTTATTTCCCGAATTATTGGAACAACTCCAATAGTTGTTGGAGCGGCTCCAATAGTTATAAAAATAGCTTCCCGGAGGGCAAAAATGCCTTTATAAAAGAAAAAAGCAAAGCCAATGACAGGTATATAAACATGATTAACAGTATTTTACAAATAAAAAGGAGTAATAACAATGTGATGTTGCCCGAGCGGGTCATTTGTTTTTTCAGGGAATGTACTTCAAGGTAATTAGAAGCGATAAACTTTCGTTTTAGCCCCGACCCGCGCGAAGTATCCTTTTTTTTTGCCATTGCCCCGCAGGGAAAAATAATAAAAAAAAGATACCGCGTGTGGGCGGGAGGACTCTTTACTATGAAACGGAGATGTGCCTGCTCCAAAAAAACGGGATTTTTTAAAGTAAATATACTTCATTTGCCAAAACCTGGAATGGGCAGAGGCGGAAAATAAAATTACCCCAAAATAGTTAACCTTATAGCCAAAAAGCCATTTTAAATATAAATTGTTTATTTTTGTGAAGAAGAAAAAAAATATGCAACGACTATTTAAGTTCATTTTTTTGTTTTTGCCTTTGGCAATGGTTGCTCAAACGGATAAAAAAACAAATCCAAACGGGTACAATAAGTTTTATTACGACAATGGCAAAGTTTCGAGCCAGGGAACTATGCGTGACGGCAAACCCGATGGATATTGGAAAACGTTTTCGGAAACAGGAGTAATAAAATCGGAAGGCAACCGGAAAAATTTTCAACTGGATAGTATCTGGAAATTTTATAATGAAAAAGGAAAGCTCGCGTTTGAATACAATTATAAAGAAGGCAAGAAAAACGGGTTGAGAAAAACCTACGACACTAAAGAAGGGTTTTTGATGATGTCGGAAAATTTTGTGAATGATGTGAAACAAGGCAATACTATATATTATTATAAAAACGGAAAAGTAAAACAAACCATTCCTTTTGTTGCCGGAAAAGAAGAAGGTCCGGGATTTGAATTTGCACCCGACAGCACTATTATTACGCTGACTCAATATAAAATGGGTTTTGTACAGAGGGAAGAAAAAATGAACAGAAGAGATGCCGATAGCTTGAAGCAGGGGGTTTGGAAACAATTTTACCCGACAGGGATTATAAAAAATGAAGTGACGTATAGCGATGATAAGATGAATGGTTACTTTAAAGAATATTCTGCCACCGGAAGTTTACAGAACACTACTAAATACATAAACGGTGTGGTACAAAAAAATGCACCAGAACTTGCAAAACTGGATGTAAGAACGGAATATTACGAAGGGGGAATAGTAAAATTTACGGGAACTTATAAAGACGGAGTAGCGGAAGGCATTCATCGGATATTTTCGAAAGAAGGAAAAGTGATAGCCGCCAAAGTGTATGCTGACGGGGTGTTGACAGGCGAAGGAATTTTAGATACAATAGGAAGACAGCAAGGACCATGGAAAGAATATCATGCAAACGGACAAATTAAAGCAGAAGGAGAATACTTAAACAGCAAACGAATTGGCGAATGGGTGTTTTATTATCCGAACGGAAAAATAGAACAAAAAGGGAAATATGACAAAAAGGGAAAAGCCCAGGGACCCTGGAAATGGTATTACGAATCGGGAAATTTGTGGCGGGAAGAAACCTATAGAAATAATTTGCAGGATGGGATAATGATTGATTATGAAGACAAAATGGCTGACAGCGCAAAAATAATTACCAAAGGAGAACTGGTGGATGGTCAGAAAGAAGGACCCTGGGTGCTTGAACTTCCGGACTATAAAGAGCAAGGAAATTACAAAGCAGACCAGCTTGACGGAGAATGGAAACATTATTACACCAGTAACGGGAAATTGCGCTTTGTTGGAAAATTTGTGGATGGGGTGCCCGATGGAGAACATAAATTCTATTATCCAAATGGCAGAGAAAAGCAAGTTGGAAAATATGCAGGTGGAAGTAAAGAAGGCGAATGGAAATTTTTTGATGAATCAGGTTATTTGTTTTTAACAATATTGTTTAATAACGACATTGAAGTTCGGTTTGACGGTATAAAAGTTATTCCTGAAACAGTGTCCTCGGAACCAAGTATAAAGTAAGTGCACTAATGCCAACGTCTAAAAAAGCAACTACGAAAAAGCCAGCTGAAGTAAAAAAACTTCGGAGCAAATCAGATGTGCTTAAAAAAACACGAACAGAACAAAAATCAAAATCACCATTGCCTGCTAAGGAACCTAAATGGGATTCGTTTTTAAAATATTCTGACCACATCATCCTGCTACTTGACAAAAAAGGGAATATAATAGACAGCAATGAATATTTGAAAGGAGATAAAAATGAAAACATCCTTGGAACTTCTGCTTACCGTTTCTTTTCAAAAGTTTCGGAAAAAAAAATAAGAAATGCAATCGAAAATGTTTTCAAAAAAGGAAAGCCACAAAAATTTGAATTGATGAGCTGGGGCGATGATAATGGAATGGCTTATTATTCTGCCAGTGCTTCCCCTCATTTTGAAAACAAAGAAATAACAGCAGTGATTATCCATGCCATTGATACAACAGAAAAAAAAGAAACCAAAGACGCATTAAAATTAAGCGAAGAGAAATACCGGAAATTGTCGGATGCTGCTTTTGAAGGAATAGCAATACATCAAAATGGCAAAGTGGTAGAAATAAACAAAGCGGTACATAAAATATGTGGATTTGAAGAAGATGAAATTATCGGGCATTCCATTTTTGATTTTATTCATCCTGATTTTCACTCCACTGTAATCGAAAAAATAAAAAACGAAGATTCCAACCCTTACGAGATAAAGATGTTTCGAAAAGGGAATAAAGAATTTTGGGCAGAGATTTTAGGAACCCAAATTATTTACAATAGCTTTCCCGCAAGAGTTTCAGCTATACGTGACATCACTTTTCAAAAAGAATCGGAAAATAAAATTCACGAAAGCGAAAGAAAATTTTCTGTCTTATCCAATAATTTTCCCGGTATAGCCTATCGGTGCAATTTGGACCATAACCTTACCATGCAGTTTTTAAGTAATGGATTTTTTAAACTCACAGGATATAATTCAGCAGATTTTGTGAACAATAAAAAAAGAGCATTCAATGATATTATCCATCCTGATGACAGGGGAAATAAAAAGTTGAAAAAGGCATTGCAAAATAAGGAAATTTACGAATTGGAATACCGAATTATTACGGCTGATAACAAAATAAAATGGGTTTGGGAGAAAGGGCAAGGAGTATTTGACACCAAGGGGAATCTTATGTTTTTAGAAGGATTTATTGCTGATATTAACGATAAAAAACAATATGAAATTGAATTAAATAATAGCCGGGAAAATTATAAAAGTTTGATAGATAATTCCCCGGATGGAATATTTATTCTTGTTGAAGGTATAATAGAATTTGCGAACAAATCTGCATTGGAAATTTTAGAAGCGAAAACAGAAGAAGTGCAATTTAAGTCTGTTTTTAATTTTATTCCTATTGAATTTCATAATTTTGAAAGGAACCGCATTGCACGAATTCAGGATGGAGAGCAGGTTCCTTTTACTGAAATAAAAATGATAACGGTCAAAGGAAACATTGTAGATATAGAATCAAAACCAACTCTTTTTACCTACAATAACCTGAATGCCACCTTGGTAGTTTTGCATAATATCTCTACTCAAAAACAATTATTAAAACAACAATTATTAACACAGATAGCAGAAGAAACGAATAAAAAACTGGAGCATCAAATTGCGGAACGAAAAAATGCCGAGCGCATTTTACAAAGCAATCAAAACTACACCCGACTTTTAATTGAAAGTTCACTTGATATGATATGCGCTACTGATAAGAGCGGAAACATTACCGAGTTTAATACTGCCGCACAGAAAATATTCGGATATGAATTGGAAGAAGTGATGGGTAAATCGGTACAAATGCTGTATGCAAACCCAACCGACAGAACACACATTAAAGAAAATGAATTAGTAGGAAAAGGGATATATATAGGAGAAGTTGTAAATATCAAAAAGAACGGAGAAAAATTTATCTCCTTTCTTTCAGCATCAATATTACAAAATGAGGAAGGTGTAATTATCGGAGCAATGGGTGTGTCAAGGGACATTTCAGAATCAAAAAAATCTGAACAGGAATTGCGGGCGAGTGAAGAAAGGTATAGGGCAATTTACAATCAGGCTTACATCGGAATTGCTAAAGTAAGTCTCAAAGGGCAATTTTTACAGGTGAACGAACAGTTATGTATTATCATGGGTTATTCAAATTCAGAACTTTGCCAAAAGGAATTCGCTGATACTACCGTACCTGAAGATGTTAAATTATCCATTGATTTCAGGGACAAATTAGTGAGTGGAGAAGTTGATAAAACCACTTTTGAGAAAAGATACTTTCATAAAAGCGGTAAGATAGTACATGCCAATTTAACCATTTCGCTGGTAAAAGACGAAGCAGGAAATCCTTCTCATTTTATTTCTGTGTTTCAGGATATATCCGAACGAAAAAAAATAGAAAGAGAACAACAGACACAAGCCGCAAAACTAAAAGCGGTTTTTGAGTCCGGATCTCATTTGGTGTGGACAGCAGATAAAGATTCTTGCTTAACATCATTTAATCGCAACTTTAAAATTTTTATTAAACAGCAATATGGAGTGGAAATTCATATCGGAACATCGATGATGAAAGACTCCATGATTTCTACTGAAGAATATAATTCTTTCTGGATAAAAAAATATGATGTAACTTTGTCCGGAATTCCGCAGTATTTTGAAACAAATTTTGTG
The DNA here is from genome assembly GCA_025363555.1 of Bacteroidota bacterium. Classification (GTDB taxonomy): domain Bacteria; phylum Bacteroidota; class Bacteroidia; order 2-12-FULL-35-15; family 2-12-FULL-35-15; genus 2-12-FULL-35-15. The sequence continues at coordinate 12,015 of JANYDQ010000236.1, forward strand.
GATGCAGCAGGAAATAATTTTTGGTACGAATTTTTTTTAAATCCTATTTTTGATGAAAATAATAAAGTAGTTGAAATATCAGGAATTGGACATGACATTACCGAGAAAATAAAAGCAAACGAAAAAATTCATCAATCATTGCAAGAAAAAGAAGTGCTTTTGAAAGAAGTTCATCATCGCGTAAAGAACAATTTACAGGTTATTTCCAGTATTTTAAATCTTCAATCTTCTTATGTAAAGGACCAAAACACGTTAAATATATTAAAAGAGAGCCAAAATAGAATTAAGTCAATGGCATTTATTCACGAAAGTTTATACCAAACAAAAGACTTTTCAAACATTAATTTTTCGGAATATGTTATCAATTTATCTCAAAATTTAATTCAAACGTATTCTAATTCTTATAGCGAAGTAAAATTGATTCTCGATATTCAAACAATTTTTCTTAATTTAGACCTTGCAATTCCAACGGGTTTAATCATAAATGAAATTGTTTCGAATGCAATTAAGTATGCATTTCCGGGAAAGGAAGATGATGAAAACACTATTACCATTAAGATGAACATAGAAGAAGAGAACTTAAAATTAATAATAGCAGACAACGGAATAGGGTTACCTGGCCATATTGATTTTAGAAATACTGAATCATTAGGACTTCAATTGGTAATTACTTTAGTTAACCAGTTAAACGGTAACATACAAGTGGATAATAAAAACGGAACGAAATACACAATAATTTTTAAAAATAATCAAACCAAAAATCGAATCTAAAATGTCAAAATCAAACATTCTTATTGTTGAAGACGAAAGCATAGTTGCTAAGGATATTCAACACAGTTTAAAAAAATTAGGATACACTGTTGTAGAAATTTGTTCTAACGGTGAAGATGCAATCCGGATTGTAGAAGAACTAAAACCTAACTTAGTTTTAATGGATATAATGCTAAAAGGCGATATGACTGGCATTGAAGCGGCTACTCAAATTCGGGAAAAATATAATATTCCGGTAATTTATCTGACTGCTTATGCCGATGAAAGCACGTTGAGCAAAGCCAAAGTTTCCGAGCCCTATGGTTACATAATTAAGCCATTCAAAGAAATTGATTTGCATACTTCAATTGAAATGGCAATTTACAAACACGAAAAAGAAACGGATTTAAAAAAAGAAAGAGATTTTTTATATTCTATTGTTGAAAACAAAGAGTCGAAAGATAAAGATATGATTTTTGTTAAATCCAATTCACGATTAATAAAAGTTAATAGTACTGACGTTTATTTTGTGGAGGCACTGAAAGATTATGTGATCATTAATACAGAAACAGCAAAATATACTATTCATTCTACGATGAAAGAAATAGAAAAAAAATTGTCGTCAGCGGATTTTATTCGTGTTCATCGTTCATTTATTGTTCGTTTGGATAAAATTGTTGCGATAGAGCAACCCAACTTAATTTTAGAAAACGATAAAAAATTAATTCCTATTGGCGGTTCATATAAAGATGAATTGACAAAACGGTTAAATTTGATGTAACCATTTTGATTAACGGAATAGCTAATAAAGTTTAAGTCAAAAAACTCTTTACATTTTTGTAAAGAGTTTTTTGCTTTCTAATTGATTTTTTTCTGCAAAACAATATCTCATAATTCAAACCCCCATTCATCCTTAAATGATTTATCTGGTGAAGCAGGCTTGTCAGGAATTTCCTTTTCAGTTTTTGAAGAATCGCTTTTATTTTTTTTATTTTTTTGAGTTGCAGTTTTCATTTCTTCTTTAAAATTTTTCTTTTTGGAAATAATTTCTTTTTTTTCTTGATGTGAATTAGTTGAGCTATTTTTATCAACCACTTCAACTAATGCAAAGTCTAATTGTTTTTTTACCAAATCTGCACGTTTTATTTCAATCCGAACTTGATCTCCTAAAGTAAGCACCTTACCATATTTACGCCCACGTAAACAATAATTTTCTTCATCAAAATAAAAATTATCATCACGCAATTCACGAATTCGCACCATACCTTCACAATGGTTCTCTATCAATTCTACAAAAATTCCCCATTCTGTAACCCCCGAAATAATTCCGTCAAACTCCTCTCCGATTTTATCTTCAAGAAACTGAACTTGTTTATATTTGATAGAAGCCCGTTCTGCATCTGCTGCCAACTTTTCCATATCCGATGAATGTTTGCATTGCTCTTCTAATTTATCTACATCCGGATTCTTCCCTCCATCCAGATAATGTTGCAATAAGCGATGTACCATTACATCGGGATATCGTCGGATGGGAGACGTGAAATGGGTGTAATAATCAAACCCTAATCCATAGTGTCCGATATTTTTCGTAGTGTAAACAGCTTTTGCCATGGTACGAATAGCCAGCATTTCAATCATTCCCGCTTCCTTTTTTTGATTCACCTCTTTTAATAAATTGTTCAAGGAATCGGCAACTCCTCTTTCATTTTTTACATTTAACTTATACCCAAACTTAGCAACAAATTCCGCAAAACTATTCAGTTTGTCAGGATTGGGTTTGTCGTGAATTCGATAAACAAAAGGTCGTTGAGAATCTAATTTTTTATCTTCCTTCGTTCCTTGTCCCTCGTCTCCTTTTTTCTTACCAACAAATTCAGCAACTTTTCTATTTGCCAAAAGCATAAAATCTTCAATCAATTGATTGGAATCTTTTGAAACTTTAAAAAATACACCGGTTGGATTTCCAACTTCATCTAAATGAAATTTCACTTCCATTTTTTCGAAAGCAATGCTTCCTTTCCTGAATCTATTTGCTCTTAATATTTTTGCTAAACGGTCGAGGGTTAATATTTCTTCTTTAAACTCGCCTTGTTCGGTTTCAATTATGGTTTGAGCTTCTTCATAAGTAAATCTTCGGTCCGAGTTTATTATCGTTCTTCCAAACCATTCGCCTATAACTTCTGCGGCATCCGTCATTTCAAAAACTGCAGAGAAGCATAATTTTTCTTCTTTAGGACGCAGTGAACACACATTGTTTGATAATACTTCAGGAAGCATGGGTACCACCCTATCCACCAGGTAAACTGATGTTGCCCTGGAAACTGCTTCTTTATCTATCATTGAATCGGCTTTTACGTAATGGCTGACATCGGCAATATGAACCCCGATTTCCCAGTTCCCGTTTTTTAATTTTTGAATTGAAAGTGCGTCATCAAAATCTTTAGCATCCACAGGGTCGATGGTGAAGGTGGTAATGTTTCTGAAATCTTTTCTTTTTGCAATTTCTTCTTCCGTAATTTTTACAGGAATTAAATCTGCTGCCCGTTCCACATCTTTTGGAAATTCATACGGCAAACCATATTCAGCTAATATGGCGTGCATCTCGGTAGTATTTTCCCCCACATTGCCAAGCACATCTATTATTTCCCCTATCGGATTCACCCCGTTTTTGGGCCATTCTGTAATCCGTGCTATTGCTTTTTGCCTGTCTTTAGCTCCCTTCAGTTTTTCCAGCGGAATGTAAATATCAACATGCATTTTATTACTGCTTGGTACTAAAAAAGCAAACCGTTGTGAAAGCTGTATTGTTCCTACAAATTCTGTCTTGGCACGTTGAATAATTTCTAAAATTTCTCCTTCCTGTTTTCCTCTTTGTTTAGCGAATAAACGCACTTTCACAATATCTCCGTGCATGGCGTTGAGCGTTTTCTTTGGATTTATCAATACATCGTCTTCGGTTTCTTCAGAAACAATATAGGCTATTCCGCTGCTGGTCATATCTACTTTTCCTGAAATAAATTTATCGATTGTTTTTATTTTGAATTTACCTCTTTCGGGTTCTGAAATAGTATCGTTATTCTTTAATTCCAAAAGAATATCAGAAATTAATAAACGTTGCGACTGTTCGGTAATATGCAGTTCTGCTGCAATCTGTTTGTAGTTAAGCGTTTTATTGGTGTTCTTGGAAAGCACTTTTAAAACCTCTTCGAAGAGAAAATTTTTCTTCACTCCTTTTTTTCTGCTGTGATATTTTTTTGTCATGCCTCAAAATTGCTATTGTTTTATGGAAAAATAAAATTTTGTTAATAAATAAATAAATAATTGTACCTTGGTGCAACCTTTTGACGCTACTTTGCGTCTTAATAAATGAACACCCTTATGACCGATGAGGAAATAATAGAAGGCTGTATAAAAAAAAACGCACTGGCTCAAAAGGCACTGTACGATAAATTTGCCAAAAAAATGATGGGGGTATGTTTACGTTATTGCGATAGTCAGGAAGAAGGAGAAGATGTTTTGCAAAATGGTTTTATACACGTTTTCAATAAAATTGATTCTTTCAGAGCAACAGGTTCTTTAGAAGGGTGGATTAGAAAAATAATTGTAAACACAGCACTTACTAGTTTAAGAAAGGCAAAAAAGTTGGATGCAAATGTGGAGATTGACTCTGTTGAAAGCATGACAGAAGACCCTAATCGACTGGGCGAAACGTTTGCAGTGAAAGAGTTATTAAAGATAATACAGTCGTTACCAACAGGGTTCAGAACAGTTTTTAACTTACATGCCATTGAAGGTTATTCGCATAAAGAAATAGGAGATATGTTAGGAATCACAGAAGGCACCTCTAAATCGCAGTATTCAAGGGCAAAAGCATATTTACAGAAAATTATACCGCAATATTAATATTTATGAAAAAGAAAAGTATAGAAGATTTATTCAAGGATTCTTTTGAGAATTTTGAAGCGGAGGTAAGTACCAGTGTGTGGACCAATATAAAAACCGGGTTGAAAGGCATTGGACTTGGTTTTTTCGGAAAAGCAATTATAAACAAAATTGGTACTAATACTATTGTTGCTATTGTCTCATCAGTGGCTACAGTTATTGGAACTGTTGGGGTAATGCACTGGACTGGGAATTCAGCAAAAAAGGTGGAAACAGCTAATAGCCCCGGCAAAGTTGCAACAACTTCTACTGCAACTGAAAAAATGGTGGTGCAACCAATTGCTGAAAACACAACCGAAACCGCAAAAGCTTTGAAATCAGAAAGTCTGGCGAGTGAAACAAACAAGGAAATTCCAAAATCTTCTGCTACTATAGGTACTGTCGAACAAAAAATGCAGGAAACAAAAGTGACTATTCAGCCTTTTAATAAAGACAAGAAAAAAAGACAATCCGTTATTAATACATTTTCAGGCGAGCCGATTGCTTCCATTTTTCCAAGTCCGGTGGGTGGAACAGTTCCTTTAATTGTAAATTTATCTAATACCGGAAAGGGAACGGTAAATAAATGGAAATACAGTGATGGCAAAAAAGAAGATAAGACCGCTAATCCTGTTCACGTTTTCGAAAACCCAGGAATATACACTGTAACGCTCACATCTATGGATGCAGAAGGGAAAATGCAAACGGATAGCGTAAAAATAGAAGTAACGGGCAATTCGTCCATGTCGGCAGTTCCCAGAGAATTGACGCCAAACGGTGATGGCTTAAACGACTTTTTTCCTTTTAATGGCAATAATCTTGTTAAAATGACCGGGCAAATATTTGATACCAAAGGACACATAATTTTCGAATGCGACAAAATTGGAGCAAAATGGGATGGAAAAGATAAGAACGGAAAAGATGCCAAGCAGGGAATTTATTACTATTATCAAACTGCTGAAGGAAAAGATGGTAAAAGATATGAGTCTAAAGGAAAAATTAGTTTGATACGATAATCCTGCCTAATAATTATAACATCAAAAGGAGCCCTTTCATTAATTTGAAAGGGTTTTTTTGTAATATATTGATATGTAATTTATTGTTTGGTTTTAATTACCTTTAAAAAGGTTTGTTAATTCCAAAATAACGTTTGTTTTTTACGAAATAACATTTGGTTTTTGATAAAAACCATTTGGTATTTGGCAAAAACCAACATTGTTATTTGGTAATCGTAAGTTTTTTAATTGCCTTAATGGGGCCCGGGCAATGTTCAGAATGGCAACTAACACAAGAATTAATCACCGCATTGTAATTTTGGGTCAATTCTTCTTTCGGGGAATGATAAAGCGTGTTTAGATTATCCAGGTAATTGGCGGCAAACCCATCAAAACTTGCTTTTTTGGTTTCGGAATCAGTTGGTTTGGCAGTATGTATTTTCAAAAATTCTTCCGGAAATTTATCAGGAAGCTTGCCTTGCTTTATCATTTCCTTTAAACTTGCAGATGATTGAAGCATTTTACGCATCAACAATGCAAGCTCGCTATCGCCATTGGGGTTTATTTTTTTGCTCGAGCAGGTGGCGGTATCTTTTTGGGTTGTTTCTTTGGATAGGTTCTTGTCTTTGTTACTGCATTGTGAGAGCAATACAACAAAACACAATAAAGTAATTATTACAAAAAACTTATTTTTTAATAATAACGCCATTTGCTTCGAAGCCAATATTTATTTCCAGTTCAGTAATTTTTGCAATTTCTTCCTTCGATTTACCACCGTCTTCGGCATAATGTTTCAAAGCCGCCACCGAAGTGGTATCGGTTTTAGCAACGCCTTCTATAAAAACAGTTTTGCCTGAAGCATCTTTAGGAACAAAAAAAGCATAGTCCTTAAAACGAACTTTCATTGTTTGGTTATTGCCAATTGCCATATCCATCCAGCAACCTTTTTTCTGGCAAACGGCTTCAATGGTTCCGGTAAGTTTCACTTTCATGGAGTCTTTTCCTTTCATCATAATTGAAAGCTGTTCAGCAGCCACAGCACCTTTCAGTGGTAATGCTGTCTCCAAAATATTGAAGAGTGGTGTCTTTTGATACTGTTGCGTTTTTTACTTCCCCTTTGTTATTTCCGCAAGAGGAAAACAAAGCTATGATGGGAATAAATAATAATTTTTTCATATTACTACAAATTCTAAATTTTTTTGCGGAAACAACTAATGACTAATGAACTACTTTTCTTCCGTTAAATCAAAACTCTCCAGAAACTTAGTAGTATAATTTCCTTTGATAAAGTTTTCGTCTTTCATTAATTTTAAATGAAAAGGGATGGTGGTTTTTACTCCTTCTATTACATACTCGCTCAAAGCACGGTGCATTTTGGCAATTGCTTCCTCCCTTGTTTGGGCAACAGTAATCAGCTTTGCAACCATACTGTCGTAATTGGGAGGAATAGTATATCCAGAATAAATATGTGAATCTACACGAATACCATGTCCTCCGGGAGTATGCAGGTTTGTAATCTTGCCTGGTGACGGACGGAAATTATTAAACGGGTCTTCAGCATTTATCCTGCATTCGATAGCATGTAGTTGAGGAAAATAATTTTTTCCGGAAATAGGAACACCGGCAGCAACTAATATCTGCTCACGAATTAAATCATAATTAATCACCTCTTCCGTTATTGGGTGTTCCACCTGGATACGGGTGTTCATTTCCATAAAGTAAAACTTACGGTGTTTATCCACCAAAAACTCAACAGTTCCTACCCCTTCATATTTCACAGCCATTGCAGCTTTTATAGCAGCAGCCCCCATTGCTTCGCGCAACTCATCCGTCATAAACGGAGAAGGTGTTTCTTCCATCAATTTCTGATGACGTCTTTGAATGGAACAATCCCTTTCAGATAAATGGCAGGCTTTTCCGTACTGGTCGCCTACAATTTGAATTTCAATGTGACGAGGTTCTTCAATGTATTTTTCCATATACATTGCACCGTTTCCAAAAGCGGCCTCTGCTTCCTTGAAAGCCGAATCGTATAATGCCTCCATATCTTCTGCTTTCCAAACAATGCGCATCCCTCTTCCACCACCACCGGCAGTAGCTTTGATAATAACGGGATAACCTACTTTCGGAGCAAGTTCAATTGCCTGTGCAGCACTTTCTAAAAGTCCTTCAGAACCCGGAACACATGGCACACCAGCTGCAATCATAGTTGCTTTTGCTGATGCTTTATCGCCCATCGAATTAATCATTTCGGGAGAAGCACCTATAAACTTTATGCTATGTTCCTGGCAAATTTTGGAAAACTTTGCATTCTCCGAAAGGAAACCATAACCCGGATGTATCGCATCAGAGTTGGTAATTTCGGCTGCTGAAATAATACTTGGAATATTTAGATAAGATTCTTTGGAAGGAGGAGGTCCGATACAAACGGCTTCATCTGCAAATTTCACATGAAGTGATTCTTTGTCAGCAGTAGAATAAACGGCTACTGTCTGAATACCCATTTCCCTGCATGTACGAATAATCCGCAATGCTATTTCTCCTCTGTTTGCTATTAATATTTTTTTGAACATGTTTTTTAATTAGAAGATTAGTAGATGTGCTGATGTGCTAATTTCAGAACGGAATCAGCACATCAGCACATCAAAAAATTAGCACATCAGGCAGGGTCCACTAAAAACAAAGGCGTGTCATACTCTACAGGAGTAGCATCGTTCACCAATACTTTCACAATTTTGCCTTTAATGTCTGATTCAATTTCGTTGAATAATTTCATCGCTTCAATAATACAAACCGTTTGTCCTGCTGTAATATCATCACCAACATTTACAAATGGTCCTTTATCTGCCGAAGGCGAACGATAAAATGTTCCAATCATTGGAGATTTAATAGTAATATATTTTGCATCGTCTGCCGCAGCAGTTGGCTTTACTTCCGGAGCTTTAGTTTCTGTTGCCGGAGCAGCTACCTGGTGAATTACTGGTGTAGCAATAGTTTGCACCATGGGTGATGCCTGTTGTGCACCCGATTGTTCTTTTCCTTTTCCGGCTGGGGTTTTAATAATAATCTTAAAATCTTTGATTTCAATTTCAACCTCGCTAACGCCTGATTTGGCAACGAACTTAATCAAGTCCTGAATTTCATTTAATTTCATCATCTTATATAGTTTTACGAATTACGAATAAATACGAATTTACAAATCGCTACTGCTCTTATTACTTATTAAATATTACTTATTTGCTGTCATATCCCCACTTCACATAAACCGCTCCCCAGGTAAATCCTGCACCAAATGTAGAAATAATTACGTTATCTCCTTTTTTTAACTGATTTTCGTAATCCCATAAACAAAGCGGAATAGTTCCAGCCGTAGTATTTCCATACCGCTGAATATTCAACATTACCTTTTCTGATGGCAACCCCATTCGTTCGGCAGTAACGTCAATAATTCGTTTATTTGCCTGGTGAGGCACCAGCCAGTTTATATCTTCCGATTTCAAATTATTATTTTTCATTATTTCCGCAGAAACATCTGCCATACCCACCACCGCTCTTTTAAATACCGGTTGCCCGTCCTGGAAAACAAAATGTTCTTTTGCGTCCACTGTTTCATGAGAAGGCGGTTTTACCGAACCACCAGCTTTTTGATGTAAGTATTTTCTACCCGAACCATCCACGCCAAGAATAGAATCAATGACTCCATATCCTTCAGTGTTTGGCTCTAACAATACCGCACCTGCTCCATCACCAAAAATAATACAGGTGGAACGGTCGGTATAATCAAGTATAGCCGACATTTTATCAGCACCCACCACAATAACTTTTTTATATTTTCCTGTTTCAATAAACTGGGCACCGGTAACCAATCCGAAAACAAAACCCGAACAGGCAGCCGAAAGGTCGTAGCCCCAAGCATTAGTGGCACCCACCTTATCGCAAACCACATTGGAAGTGGCAGGAAACACAAAATCGGGAGTAACCGTGGCAACTATTATCATATCAATTTCGGTAGCAGCAATTCCTCTTTTTTTCAAAAGCAAATTAATTGCTTCCACACACATATCAGATGTTCCCAGCCCTTTGCCTTTTAATATTCTTCGTTCTTTGATGCCAGTACGGGTTTCAATCCATTCGGAAGTAGTGGGAACTAATTTTTCCAATTCAGAATTAGAAAGTATATAATCTGGCACATAACCCGCAACAGCGGTAATAGTAGCGGTAGTTTTCATAAATAATTATTGAAATACTTTTTTTATTTTCTCCCCCAATTTTGCTTCCACCACACTTTTGGTAAGCACTATCATATTTTTTACTGCAAAATCGTTTGATATTCCATGTCCAATCATAACGGTGGAATTAATTCCCAACACAGGAGTTCCGCCATATATTTCGTAATTAAATCGTTCGAAATATTCGTCTTTTATTCCTCTTCTTTTTATTAATTCGTAAAATGCTTCTTCTTGTTTCAATACCACATTTCCTGTAAACCCATCGCACACTATCACATCCGCTTTGTCGTTAAACACATCCCGCCCTTCCACATTGCCAATAAAATTAAAATCTTTCGAATCTTTCATCAGGGTGTGTGCTGCCTGCGCCACCAGGTTTCCTTTTTCGGGCTCTTCGCCAATATTCAATAAACCTACTTTCGGATTTTTTATTCCATACACATTTTCTGCAAGGATAGAACCCAGCACTCCGAACTGATACAACACATCGGGTTTGCAGTCGGCATTAATCCCTACATCCAGTATTAAACCTACTCCGCCATGCTCTTTTGGAAGGAGAGTGGTGATACACGGACGAATGATTCCTGCTATGGTTTTGATGCTGAACATGCAACCAATAAGCATTGCTCCGGTGTTTCCATTGCTGGCAAAAGCATCTATCTTTCCCTCTTTTAAAAGATGAAACCCAACTGCAATACTGGAGTTGGGTTTTTGAGAGAAAGCTTTGGTAGGGTGTTCGCCCATTCCTATTACTTCGGGCGCGTCCACAATATCAAAATTGTTCGCATCCGCATTGTGTTTGGCAAGTCCTTCTAAAATCAGTTTTTTATCACCTATTAAAACTATTCTTGCCTCCCGGGGTAATTCGTTATAAGCCTGCACCGCGCCCGAAATAGTAGCTTCGGGTGCATAATCACCGCCCATAATATCTATACCTATCTTCATATTTACTACGAAATTTGAATAATTAATAAATTTCAAATCACAGATTTCTAGTTACTGAATCTGTAATTTGAAATCTGAAATTTGTACTATAAATTAAGCAGTTTTTTTCTCCATTGCAAGTTTTCCCCGGTAGTAACCGCACTCACCGCAAACACGGTGATATAAGGTTGGAGCTCCGCAATTAGAGCAGGTGGACATGGTAGATGCTACCGCTTTGTCCTGTCCTCTACGGCTATCTCTTCTGGATCTTGATAATTTTCGCTTGGGATGTGGCATGATTAAATTGTTTTATTGTTAATTGTTAAATTGTTGTATTCCTAGATTGTTTTATTGTTTGCACTCTATTTACTAATTCCTATTCGCTATTGCCTAATTCAATTTTATATCTTTCAAACCATCCCACCTCGGGTCGATTGGTTTTTCTTTTTTTTCTTCTTTGGTTAAAAATTTCTTTACCTTTTTCAGCATTTCCTTGTCGCAGGTTGGTTTTCCTTTTGCGTCAGGCGGATGTGTACGCTTGATGGGTAACGACAAAGTGATGTACTCATATATATATTGCGACAAATCCAGCTGGTGTTCGTTTGCTGCAATGGTAATAATATCATCATCCTCATTATCCTCGTCCGAACCGCCTACTTTTACTATCAGTTTTTGATTGCCATTGATGGGCATATCAAACTCGGTAGCGCATAAGTCGCACATCATTTTTACTGTTCCGGTAATTTCAAACTGCAGCACCATCATGGATGATTGCTTGAGCAGGTTGACAATTATGGTAATATCTCCTTGTTTTATTTCTGAATAATCCAGGGGCTCAAAGAACTTATCTTTTACTTCAAACTCAAACTTATGCTCTCCAAAGCCTAAGGCTACAAACTGAATAATGTACTCTTTTCTGGTTTGCATTTTATCTAAGTTTTTAAGAAAAGACCGCAAAGGTAAAAAAATAAGCTTTACGGCAAAATTTAAAGAAAAATTTAATTTTGGGGGGTGATTTGAGGAAGTTTTTAGGTTTTTGGAGAAAAAAGCACCTCAACGAATGATTTTTATTTCCTGAAGAGTATCATTCAGACATTCATTTATTTTTGATACCAGATTTTTTAATACCTCATAAGTATTTATAGGGGCAATAATTATTATGACTTTGATTGGATAATTAGCGAAGTTTTGTTGATGTTCGATATTTTGGTCAAAAGTAAGGAATGCATTAAAATTATTTTCAAGCAAAGTTTTAATAGCTCACCATTTTTTCTGCTGTTCTATCCCATGTCTGAAACTGTAAATGCCTGATGAGGTATGAAATGCGTTTTTAGTTTTTTCGGCAAATTTTCATCAAGCAGCACTTTCATAAAGTTGAATTAATTCAGGCGAAGTAAATATTTTTTCTGAAAAAGTTAATAATTGAATAGCTTGTTCTTTTGCAACAGATGGGAAATCTTTCAAAAAATCATCAATACTTACTCCTGATTCGATATGCCAAAATAAAGATTGAACTGGTACACGTGTATTTTTAAATACAGGCGTTCCGTTTTGTATTTCTTTGTCTATTGTTATTAATTCCGAGATTTTCATGCGACTTATTTTTTACAAAGATAAGTTTTTTACTTTATTGCACTACCAGCTTACTGTTCATCACATTTTTATTTTCATCTTCTATTCTTACAAAATAAATTCCTTTTGAATAACTGCTCATATCTATTGTTGCAGATTTTTGATTGTGGAGGATGGATTGTTGAATACTATTTCCTAAAACATCAGTTACTGTTAAAGAAGAGTTTTTTTGTTCTTCATTAAAAGTAACGGTGGTTTGGGAGGTGAAGGGGTTGGGGAAGATGGTGATTGAGGATTGTTGATTTCATTTATACCAGTATGGTGACACATCGGAAGTTCCTGACTCCCGCTTGTAGTATGAATCAAAGAATCTGCTATGGAATAAACAATCGCTCCGCTTCCAGTAATCGCAACAGGTGTTGTAATAGTTATTGAAGGGCTTCCAACAACAGTTACCGGATTTTGTTCCAAAAAATATCCGGTAGCACCATTTTCATCTGTTTTGATTAAGTAAATAGCATCCCCCAAAGCATAATTCCTAATACTACCTGCAAGAATAAAACCTCCATCTGTTTTTGGTTGTCCAGATTGGACTTGGTCTATATACGTCCAACCATATGTTTTTGACCACACCAGGTTTCCAATAGAATCTGTTTTGATAGCATAAGGGTCATATATTTCAGCTATTGTTGGGCAAGTATATCCGCATAAAAAATACCCATGGTCGTTTGTTATAGAAACAGAAAGTGCATAATTTTCAGAGCCGGTTCCAAAAGTTTTTGCAAAAACTACATTCCCATTTATATCTGTTTTCATTAACAAAACATCTGACCCATAAACACCAAAACTATTGGTATAACCTGCAATTATGCCCCCGTCTGTAGTCAGTTTGATGGAAGATGCGGCATCAAATGAAGTGCCGCCATACGTTTTTGACCAAAGCAAATTCCCGGTTGAATCTGTTTTGATTAAAATTAAATCACTACTACTTCCGCTGGTGTTATAATTATTGCCAACCACAATATATCCGTGATCACTCGTTTGACAAACATCATAACCCCATCTGAAATAAGTGCCCCCAAAATTTCTTGTCCATAAAGTGTCTCCATTGGCATCTGTTTTTACCAGAAAAGCATTTTCATTGATAGAGTCAAAACTTGCTTGTCCGGTAACAATAAAACCTCCATCAGAGGTTTGCTTTAGATTCATACCCCAACTTTTATAGGGGGCAGCATAAATTTTTTCCCAAAAGAAATTTCCAAATGAATCGGTTTTCATCAAATTCATTTCATAATAATGATGAATATTAAAACTATTTGTTGCTCCAGTAATCGCATAACCACCATCTGACGTTTGTTTTATACAATATGTAAAATCGGAATAATTTCCCTGGGCAATAATTTTTGTCCATAATGTATCACCATCAGAATTTGTTTTGACTAAGCAAATTCCATTTGCATATGTTGGGGAATTAGATTGTCCGGCAACAATAAACCCGCCATCTGTTGTTTGTTCCACAGAATAAGCTTCTTCTATTCTTGAGTTTGCTCCTATTGTTTTTTGAAATGTGGTTTGTTGGGCAAAACCAAATTAAAACTAAAGTTATAGTACAACAATATATTTTCATCAGTGTTTTGTTTTAATTCTTCGTAAAAGTAATCTATTTTTTAAACACAAAAAGTTTCCACCTTTTTAAAAGATGGAATCTTTAGTATTCCCAAAAACAATCCCGCTTTTTTTCAAAAGCGGGGGTAATTTCACAAAATTTTAAAGTACACTTATAAATAAGCGTTTTTCGTTCTTTGATTGAATAAATTAAATTATTTGCCTTTGTTTCAATGAAAATCCTGCTTGTAAAAGCCTGTTTTCAAAAAGGAAAAACTGTTTTCGGATAACAAAACAGTGTTTTCCGATTGGCAATGGGGTTTTTCTTATCGGAAATAACATTTTCGTGATAGCAAAAAAGCCATTCCCGATTGGAAAAGAGATTTTTGCGATAGCAAAAAACGTTTTTGCTATCGCAAAAATCCTATTTCCGATTGGAAATGGAGCATTTCCGGCAGTGAGAACAATTAAGAAGTGAGTATAAAAATTTGATATGTAAGAAGCAGAAGTAAAATGAAAGTCAATCCTAAAAAACTTAAATCGAAAAAAGATGAAAGCCAAATTAAAACTGGTTTTTCCAAGATGAAGGATAACGACCAAAAAGGATTATCCTTTTTTTGCAATCAGGTTCATTTTTTCGCCAAAATGCTGGGCAAAACTTCTCATCTCTTTGGCGGCTTCGGTTTCGTTGGTGCCGCGTTCAAAAGTGTCTGCCATGGATAATAAACATTGGTGATAAAATTGTTTCATTTCATCTGCCAGGAAATCTTTGGTCCATAAGTCGATGCGCAGGGTATTGTTTTCTTTTGCATCCCAAAGTGCTATCATTACTGCTTTGCTGGTGCTTTGCTCGTTGGCATCGTCTGCGCTCCAGTCTATTTTTTCGGGCAAATTGTTTTCGTCAAGCGTTACTGTAAATTTAATTTCGGATTGTTTCATCTGATTTATTGTTAAATTGTTTTATTGTTAAATTGTTAAATTGTTTTTCTCCTTCGAAGAGGGGATTAAGGGTGAGGTTTTATTTCACCGGTTTATATTTTGCCCTTGTTAATATTTTCTGTGCATCTTTTTCATCCATGAGTTGTTGTAAAGAAACTCCGGGATTGGTTTTCAGGTATTGTTTAATAATTTGTCTGCCTATCCAGAAGCCCACCCTGGGAGGGGCTTCTTTGCTGAAGGCGGAGGTAAAAGGTCCGTCCGTGGTAAATTTCATGATGTCTGCCTGGTTGGTGGTGTACAATAATTTTTGGGCAATAAAATAACTCCACATATTAAATTCGTTTTGTGTGGAGTATTGGGTTTGCCTGTTAGTGTACTGTGTTTTCAAGGTATCTGGTAATGCCGGGGTAAGTGCATCGGTGAGGTACATTATTTTTCCCATGTAAATAATTTGGGAAAGAAAATCGTTTTTATTCATCATGTAGGGAAACTCATCGAGCATCCATCCGCGCATGGCATCGGGCAAAATGTTTTCTTTGGTCATAAAATTTATTTTGTAAAGCGGCAATCCCAGCATGGGGTAAAATTTGTTTTTTGTGCCCAGGTACATTTCGAGGCCTATGCCCAGGGTGCTGTCCAGGGTAACGATGGAATAATTGAACCCCGACATCATGGTTACTACTTCAGGCAAATGTTTAGCCGGAAAATAATGTTTGAAATATTTAAACGATTGGGAGAATTCTTCTTTTAAATTATCGGTAGAAGGAAATTCTTTCTGGCAATCGGCAAAAGCCTGGCGCATATCTTTGTCGGTAATAAAAAGTTTTAGTTTCATTGCTTTTGACGAATCGTGCATTCCCCCATTATTTAAAACACCGCTTATATAAGAATTAAAAAAGCTGCCGTATTTCTTTTTTAAAGTTGATACAGCTGCATCGGGATGAAGGGTATCCATATTAAAGACATCCTGCTCCAGCCTGTTAATGGTTATTTGGGGCACTTCCACGTTGGACACATCTACCTTTAAATTATCATGACCGCAGGAAATAAGCAGCAGGAGAATAGGGAGGTAAGCAAGAGATTTTTTCATAGGTTAAAAATTATTCTTAATATTGTACCTGTAATTTTAAAAGCAAACAAATCATTTTTAAAAAATTCAAAATTAGAAAAAATATGAAGAAGATTTTAATAATAACAACAATTGCATTGGCAGGTAACCTGGCTTTTGCGCAAGATAATTCTGAAAAGGAAATAAAAAATGTTCGTTTTGGATTGATAGTTACTCCTGCCATAGATTGGTATAAGCCCGATGGAAAAATTATTTCTAAAAATGGAAATGGAGTAGCTAAAATAGGAGGGGGGTTAACTATTGAATTCCGGCTTGCAAAAGTGGCATCCATTGTAACAGGTATTGAAATCAATACTTCGGGCGGTAAAGTACAATATGCAAATACCGGCATACTTAGCCCGGGAACTAATACGGTAAGCTACTGGTACTCCAAAACGGATGATGTAATTGTAGATTATTCTGCAAGTTCGTTTAATGACCTGCACCCGGATCCTGCGTTTGACAAAACGCATAATAAATATCAATTGAATGAAAGAGAATATAAAGCCACTTATGTTACTGTTCCGTTTGGTATCAAATTAAAAACAAAGGAAATAGGTATGATGACGTATTTTGGCCAGGTAGGTGTCAACAATTCATTCAGGTGGAAAGCAAAAGCCACGGACAGAGTAACAGAACTTAAAACTTCTGCCACCCAGGGTGGCGGTTCGGACACAAAATCAAATATAGATATATCTAAGGAAATGAATGTGTATGTAGGTTCGTTGCATCTTGGTGCAGGTGTTGAAATGAATCTTTCGGGCAGCACTTCTCTGTTAGTAGGGTTACATTATAATTTAGGATTTACTTCTGTTACCAAAAAAGATTCGCCAACATTGGAAAAACAAACCAACGGACCTACTCTTAACAGTAGTCAACAAGTTGATTATACCATAAGCCCATTGCCGCAAACAATAAAATCAAACGGAATAGTGCTTACAGTGGGTATTTTATTCTAAAAAAAAATAATGATTACTTTTAATCCCGGTTTCAACAGTTGAAATCGGGATTTTTTTTACAATGAAAAAACAAGAAACAATACAACACATCGTTCACTGGCTGAAACATTATTCAGACCAGAGCGGCACCAATGGTTTTGTAATCGGCATTTCCGGGGGCATAGATTCTGCACTCACTTCCACCCTTTGCGCCATGACGGGCAAACAGGTGATGTGTTTGAACATGCCCATTCATCAGCATAAAGCAGAATACGACAGAGGGCATGAACATAGTATCTGGCTGAAATTAAAATTTCCTAATGTTACTTCGCAGGAAGTGGAACTTACCGAACCGTTTCACTCCCTTAATGCTGCGTTGCCCGAAGAAACGCGCGACTGGCTGACAATGGCAAATACCCGGTCGCGTTTGCGAATGACAACTCTATTTGCTTTTGCCTGTCATTACAAATTGCTGGTGGCGGGCACGGGCAATAAAATAGAAGATTTTGGAATTGGTTTTTTTACCAAGTATGGAGATGGCGGAGTAGATATAAGTCCGATTGCCGACTTGATGAAATCGGAAGTGTATGCACTGGCAAAAGAGGTAGGAGTTATTGATTCTATTCTTGTGGCGCCTCCTACCGATGGCTTGTTTCACGATGGAAGAAGTGATGAAGACCAGATAGGAGCTACTTATGACGAGTTGGAATGGGCAATGAAATTTATTGCAAACCCTCACGATTTCTCTGTTTTGTCCGACAGGCAAAAAATAGTGTTGGATATTTTTACCCGGATGAATAAAGCAAATCAGCATAAAATGGTTCCTGTTCCGGTTTGTATCATTCCCGATGAATTGAAATAATAAACCATGATTGAAAAATTATACACTCACTTTCTGAAACACCCTCTTGTTTGCACCGACACCAGGAACATACAACCTGATTCTATTTTCTTTGCATTAAAAGGCGATAATTTTAATGCCAACAGATTTGCTGAACAGGCAATAAAAGCGGGATGTTCGTTAGCTGTAATAGACGAGGAAGAATACCTGCCTGCCGCACAGGCAGGTAAATCAGATGAGCGATATTTGCTGGTGGATGATGTATTGATAGCGTTACAGGAATTAGCTAATTACCATCGAAGACAATTAACCATTCCCGTTATTAGTATTACCGGGAGCAATGGTAAAACCACCTCAAAGGAATTGGTGAATGCAGTATTGAGCCGGAAATATAAAGTGCAGGCAACAAAAGGAAACCTCAATAATCATATCGGAGTTCCGCTTACTTTATTAAGTATTACCCGCGAACATGAAATGGCAATTGTAGAAATGGGAGCTAATCACCAGGGTGAAATTGCGATGCTATGTAACATTGCTGAACCCGATTTTGGAATGATAACTAATATTGGAAAGGCGCATTTAGAAGGGTTTGGAGGATACGAAGGGGTGATAAAAGCGAAGAGCGAAATGTATCATTACATAAAAGATAAAAACGGGAAACTGTTTGTGAATACGGATAATGAGTTGCTGAAAAAACTTTCCACCGGAATAACTCAAATTACTTATGGAACAAAAGGTGAGAATGATTTTATTGGAAAATGGATAGAAAGCAATCCGTTTGTAAAGTTGAAATATAAAACAAAGGATGACACAACAGCAATGGATGATAAGCCAACAATTACAACTCAATTAATAGGAAACTATAATTTTGAAAACATTTTAGCAGCAGCTTGTATTGGCAATTATTTCCACCTGTCGGAAGCGCAAATACAAGCAGGACTGGAAAATTATGTTCCTTCCAATAATCGTTCGCAAGTAATGCAGACCACACATAACCTGTTATTGCTTGATGCTTATAATGCAAACCCTTCGAGCATGCAGGCAGCCATAGAAAACTTTGCTCAAATGGATAAACCAGGCAAAATGGTTATTTTAGGAGACATGTTGGAGTTAGGAGATGATAGTGCCAAAGAACACCATGCAATTGTGAGTTTATTAAAGGAAAAAAATATTGTGAATGTAATATTAGTGGGTTCGTTTTTTATGGAAGCAGGAAAAAACACCACAGCAAAAACATTTGCAACCAGCGAAGAAGCAAAAGAGTATTTAAAGAAGGTTGATATTAAAAATTCTGCAATTTTAATTAAAGGCTCAAGAGGAATTAAATTGGAGAAGGTTGTCGATGTTTTGTAGTTATTTTAATTTTATACAAACATTCTTCGGCTCTGTAAAAAAGTTGAAAGCGTCAAAACCACCTTCGCGCCCAACACCCGAACTTTTTACTCCACCAAAGGGAGTGCGCAAATCGCGAAGCAACCAGCAATTAATCCAAACAATACCTGTATGCAAATTATTGGCAATACGATGAGCGCGGGTTAGGTTTTCTGTCCAGAGAATAGAAGCCAAACCATATTGAGTGCTGTTGGCATACATCATTACCTCTTCTTCTGTTTCAAAAGGCATAATAGTTACCACCGGTCCGAATATCTCTTCCATATTGGTTCTGCAATTATACGTTAGTCCTTCAATAACGGTGGGAGCAATGTAATATCCATCAGCAAATTCGCTATCCAGTTTCACCTGGTTGCCACCGCAAAGAATTGTTCCTCCTTCCTGTTTTGCTAATTCAATGTAAGATAACACCTTTTCCATGTGCGGCTTTGAAACAACAGCACCCAGCCGGCTTTCCGCATCCGAAGGATTGCCTACTTTCATTTTCTTCACCCGTTCCACAAAATCATTTTTGAATTTTTCATAAATAGATTTCTCAACAAATATACGTGAACCACAAAGGCAAATTTGTCCCTGGTTGGAAAACGAAGAATGTAATGTTGTCTTCATCATGTTCTCATAATCACAATCAGCAAAAATGATATTGGGATTTTTTCCTCCCAGTTCTAAAGAAAGTTTTTTAAACATAGGGGCTGCCACTCTGGCTATTTCTGCACCTGTTTTTGTTCCTCCAGTAAATGAAATAAGCGGTATTTTTGGATGAGCTGAAATAGCTGCCCCTACTTTATGACCAAAGCCATGAACAATATTTAAAACCCCTTTTGGCAAACTGGCTTCGATGCATAATTCAGAAAGAAGATAAGAAGTCATTGGGGTAATCTCGGATGGTTTGGCTACCACGCAATTTCCAGAAGCCAGGGCAGGAGCAATTTTCCAGGTGAATAAATACAAAGGCAGGTTCCAGGGAGAAATACAACCTGCCACGCCCACGGGGCTCCGCAAAGTATAGTTAATCACTGTATCTTCCATTGAATGACTTTCGGAAGCAAAATGCAAAATGCCGGTTGCGTAAAAATGAAAATTACTTGCTGCACGGGGAATGTCAATTAGTTTAGCCAATGCAACCGGCTTCCCATTATCCACCGATTCAGCAATAGCAAGCCTGTCTAAATTTTTTGTTATGAGGTCAGCTATCTTTAATAATATAGCTGACCGCTCCTCTTTTGGTGTGGTGCTCCATTTTGGAAAAGCTTTTAATGCAGCGTCTGTAGCCAGTTCCACATCGCGCTCATCAGAATCAGGAATCAGGGAATATACTTTTCCGATGGCTGGATTGTAATTATCGATATAGGTTTTGCCAATCGGTTCGATAAGTTCACCATTGATATAATTTTTTATTGTTTGCATAGTTTAATAGATTGTAACACGACCGAAAAAAATAAAAACCATTCCAAGAAGCAGAAATGGTTTCTATTCATAACGAAAATAAAATCAGGAATTAGCTTTAGAAACAGATGCCGTTAATGTTTTTGCAGCATCAATCATTGTCTGAATTCCTTTTTCATCATACATATCCCCTTTGATATCTTCTATTAAATAAGATGTCGTTCCTATTTTATTAATCAAATAAAAATGAAATTCAGGAACTGTAATTTGTGATTCCCAAAACAATAATGCAGGCTCATCTTTAACAAAACGTTTAAATTTATTTACGTCATTCCCTGCAATATCGCTTTTTGTAAGAGCAATGTCGCCCTCTGCTTCAGAAATAGAAATTTGAAAACCCTTTCCTACCTTAATCTCCGTTGCTCCCCAGGATTGTTCCACCACTTCCAATTTCCCTTTAGTATAATCAGGAACCATAACGGAAAGTTGGTTGCCATTAATTTTTAACTGAACCTCTCGCATTCCAGAAACACCAGGATTCGTTTCGTTTGTTTTAGAACCTCCGCAACTCATCAATAAACAAAAAGCAGGAGTGAATAATAATAAGATTATTTTTTTCATATTTATGAATGTTTAATTTCCACGACAAAGATATAATATATATGTAATAGTTAACAGATTCTTATTTTCTTAAATAATCAACAATTGGAATATTATTTAAAGAATCTGTTCAATATTCTGTTACTTTCGTTTTTTTAAAAAACTATGAAACTAACTTTTGAACTCCATACTTTATATTTCAAACGTCCATTTAAAATTGCACATGGCGTTCGTACTTCCACTCCTATTGTATTAACACAACTGGAACATGAAGGAATTATTGCTTATGGAGAAGCGAGTATGCCACCATATTTAGGAGAGTCGCATGAAACAGTTTTATCATTTTTAAATAAAGCATCTGTTTTATTAAGCAAGTTTCAACATCCATTTGAAATTGAATCTATTTTAAAAGAAGTAAATTTGATTGAAACTGCCAATACTGCTGCAAAAGCTTCTATAGATATTGCTTTGCATGATTTAAACGGGAGGTTGCAAAACCAACCTTGCTGGAAAATATTTGATTGCGATAAAAACAAAACTCCATATACAACCTATACTTTAGGAATAGATGAACCGGAAATAATAAAACAAAAAATTGTGGAAGGCTCGGATTATAAATACTTCAAAGTAAAGCTAAACGGAGAAAACGATAAAGCAATTATTGAGAACATTCGAAATGTTACGGATAAACCGATAGCCATTGATGTAAACCAGGGATGGAGAGATAAATATATTGCTTTGGAAATGATGGAATGGTTAGCAAACAAGAATGTTTTATTTGTTGAACAACCTTTAGCAAAAGTAAATTGGGATGATGCACGTTGGCTATATGAAAGGAGCCCCTTGCCATTATTTGCAGATGAAAGTGTACAGCGATATGCTGATATTGATAAAGTAAAAGATTGTTTTCACGGCATTAATATTAAACTAATGAAATGCACCGGAATGTTTGAAGCAAATAAAATGATTAAACGGGCGAGAGAATTAAATTTGAAAATATTAATCGGTTGCATGAGTGAAACATCGTGCGCAATATCAGCCGCTGCACAACTTTCACCGCTGGTTGATTATGCAGATTTGGACGGATCTCTTTTAATTAAAAATAATTTATTTGATGGAATAACTTTTACTGAAGGGAAAATTACATTGAATGATTTACCTGGAATAGGTGTTGTTAAGAAGGTTTGATTGGAAAGTAATTGGAAGAGAAAATGGTGTGCAAAAAAAAAGGGCTCTTGCGAGCCCTTTTCTTTACTTTTTTCCTTTTTTAGCTGCTTTCTTAGCTGCTTTTTTAGGAGCTGATTTTTTCGCTGCTTTTTTAGGAGCTGCTTTTTTTGCTGCTTTTTTAGCCATGGTTTTTTTGTTTTAATTATTATGACACGAAGTACGATAAAATATTAATGCAAAAATTATTTATACTCCTTATTTTATTAACACAAATTTGTTGATAACAGTGGCTGTGGTTTCTTGCAGTTTTTTTTTTCAGTCATTATTTAATTTTTTTATTCCTTGCGATAAACCGTTTTTATTTTATTCACCCTTGTACATATTGATTTTACTTATAGTGCAGGGCATCGTTGTTTTTCAATTAAAATTATTTTTTATAACTGATATGAAGAAACAGAATTATTTTTTTCATGCGATGAGAAAAATAATTATTAAAATTATTTTTTATTTTTCCCAGTTTAATTTTTAAAACAGAATTTTTTTTCTAAAAAATAATTTTTTTCAATAAAACAAAAAACAATTTATTCATGATAATTTATTTCTTTCTTTCCAGGAGTGCCATGTAAAATCCATCTGCATGATACGCTTCGGGAGAATATCTTTTTTCACCCTGCAAATCCCATTTGTCTCCAACTTGTTCTAAAAACCATTTTACCTGTTCTTCTCCTTCGCTTGGTAATATACTGCATGTGGCATACACCATCTTTCCTCCCACTTTGGTTATGTCGGAAAAATTAGAGAGAATTTCTCTTTGAATTTTTTTCACTCGTTCAATCTCTTCCAGATTTAATTTCCATTTACTATCCGGATTCCTGCGTAAGACGCCTAATCCAGAACAAGGAACATCTAACAATAATCTGTCAGCTGAATCTTTTAATCGTTTAACTACTTTTGAAGAATCAATTGCTCTTGTTTCAACAATTCTCACATCAGCTCTTGCTGCCCGTTTTTTTAATTCAAGTAATTTTTTTTCTTTTACATCCAGAGCAATAATTCGTCCTTTGTTTTTCATTAATGCTGCCAGATGCAATGTTTTTCCTCCGGCACCTGCACAGGCATCTACCACACGCATTCCGGGTTGAACATTTAAAAATTCGGAAACCATTTGCGAAGAAGCATCCTGTACTTCAAATAACCCTTTATGAAATGCCTCCGTTCGAAATACATTCCTCGGAAATTTTAATTCGACAGCATCCGGGGACCACATAATAAGCGAAGCATCTGTTATTTTTTCTTCCTCTAACGTTTTTTGCAATTCCTTTGGATTTGTCTTTAATGAGTTTGCACGAAGAACAGTAGTTGGCTTTTGATTCAACGCACGAATGGTTTTATCCCAATCCTTACCTAATTCTTTTTCTCCCAGCTTATCCAACCAATCCGGAATGGACTCTCTTATTTTTCTAATCTTATGAAATTTCTCTAATTGAGAAACAATCTTCTTTTCATTTAAACCTTTGAAGTAATTACTTTCGGGCAAAGCATAACCATCAAAAACAAGATAGGTTCCTAAAATCATCCAAAGGTTTCTATCTGAAAGTTTAGCTTCCGGTTCCAAACCGGATGATGTAAACAGCAATCTCCAGTTTCTAACCATATCATACGTAACATCTGAAACAAAGCCGCGCTCGCGCACATCCCAATACTTATTGGCACGCATTACTTTTTCAATTGCCTTGTCGGCATATTCGTTTCTTTCAAAAATATCTTTAAGGGCAATAAATATTGCTTTGATATGAAAGGTGTGGTGTTTTAAATAAAATTCTTTTGTCATACTGCAAAAGTAATATTATATAGTATAGGAATGACTTATATATATGTGCTGACTTTTTAAACAATTTATTATTTTTGCCGAATGATTGACTACGCAAAAATTGATACTACTATAAATATTGGGGGAATAGCAGTTCACCAACCCGTTACCAGCTTTACCGATTTAATTATTTCCGCTTTATGCTTTTATTTTTATTTCAGGCTAAAGCAAATCTCTTTGTCAAATCAAAGCATTGATAACTGGAAGCGGTTTTATTTATTCCTGAGCCTGGCACCCCTTTTCGGAAGTTGTTCCCACGCATTTTTTACTGTTCACGAAGGAATGGGTTATAAATCATTTTGGTTCCCGATGCAATGGTTTAATATATTCTCCGCCTTTTGCGCTCAGCAGGCTACTCTCCATTCCGTTTTAAAAGATTCGCCAAACAAACAAATTTGGAAAATGAGTTCTATTATACAGGTTATTCTTTTTTCAGTTGCGGTAATTGTATTTAGCAATTTTCTTGTTGTGGTTATTGATAGTGCAATTGCTTTAATACCGGTTATGGTTATTCATTTTAAATATAAAGAAAAAGAAAAAGGAAATGAGCTGGTTGGCTGGGGAATTGTTATTCTATTTATTACTGCCATTATTAACGGAACCAAAGTTTCAATCAATGAATACTTTACCTATTTAGACATAGCCCACTTGTTTATTATTGCAAGCCTCTCTACTATGTTTGTGGGGATAAAACGGAATGCTACTTCCTGAAAATTGCTTTTAGCTCTTTGCCAATTCCAATAAAGGTAAAATGATTGAGGGGAAATTCAAAAAACACATGCAGCATACTTAATAAGAATAAAGCATAAAACCCGACTTTGTAGCTTATTGCATATAATACCACCGAGGCAATCCATAATACTATAATTATTGTCATTCTTCTTTTTGAAACCTGGTTCCATTTAATTATTGTTGTTTTTGAAAACCAATTCAAATAATGGTAAGTGTATGCAAATGCAATAAAGCGCATTATTGCCACTGCCTTCGGACTAATATATAATGCCACATCATCCCTTTCCAAAGTTCCAAAGCCAAATAGATTATATAATGAAGTATTTACAATTCTGAAAAACGAATACGCTTTTTTGCCATAATTAGTTACACTTATTCCGAAATTTTCGGGCATATAGATAAAGAAAGTAACGGCACAGCCAATAAAAACCAATAAAGAAATAACTCCCGATTTGCTTCTTGACTTTAATGCTCCATATAAAATGAATGCTCCTGTAAATATAAATACATGGATAATAGTTGGCATCCATACCGCAAACAGCATAAACGGGAAATCAGGATATTTATTAAAATTAAAGATAACCGAAACAAGGAACGTAAGAAAAACTAATCCTAATTTTATACTAAGTTTTTCTACAAATAAAATAATGAGTGCATACACAAACCCTGAAAAAATTAAACTACCCAGAAAAGCATTGGTTTTTGATTTATCATCGAACATGCCTATGGTAATAATACAAACAAGGATGACAAAAATCCAAATGTCTTTTTTAGATTTTACAAAATAATTTTTTTTGTCCAGCCACGAAATTTCCGTGAGGTAATGCAACGGTCCAAGAACAGCATAGGAAAACAAAAACACTTCGAATGGTAAAATGTAGGCAGCAACTAAACTGATTAACATCAAACCAATGTTAGTGTAATTTATCCCATCGCTGGAAGTAAGTTTGGAAGTAAAGCCTGTAGTTGTGCTCATATTATTATTGCGAACAAATATAACTTAAACTATTTTAATTAAGTTTTTCTTTGTAAATAATCTTACCGGGTACCAGGCAGCAAAAAAACCAATAAGCAGTACTATAAATATAATAAGGAGTATATCCAATGAATGTATTTTTATCGGATAGGCATCTACCACATAACCCTGCGAAAGATTAACCAATGAAAATTTTATTTGTAACCAGCACACTAGCATACCTAACACTAATCCAAGAAATGCACCTATTGTAGTAATCAATATCCCTTCCACTAAAAATATTCTCCTTATCAATTTTACATCCGCTCCCATATTATTCAGGATTACAATGTCTTTCTTCTTTTCGATAATCAGCATGGTTAACGAACCTATGACATTGAAAGTGGCAATGATTAAAATAAACACAAGGATAATAAACACCCATAGTTTTTCCGATTTCATGGTTTTGTAAAGCATTTCATTTTGTTGCTCCCTGTTTTTTACCACATAGTTATTGCCAAGAATGGAAATAATATGTTGCTGCACTTCTTCTTTATTTGCAGTTGGTGAAAGCTTTAATTCCATAGCAGTTACTTCATTGGTATAATCCAGCAACTGACGGGCTTTATCAATATCCATAATAACATATTTATAATCGAACTCGTCATTCACTGTAAACGCCCCTGCCGGATAGGCTTTCATTTCGTTCATTCCATCCTCAGGATTTAATGAATTAGTATTCCCTCTCTTTGGAGCATAAATAGAAATAGGTTTAAACAATTCTTTGGGGCTTGCTTCCAGGATATTGGCTATTCCTTTACCAATGATAATATTATTCTTCTCCAAACTAAAACTTCCTTCTCTTATCAACGTATCGAAACCACTCATTTTCCGAAAGCTATTGCTCACTCCTTTAATAGTGGCAATACATTGTTTGTCATTAAACTTTAACAACGCATTGCCTTCCATCACTTCAGTATAATAAGCTATGTCTTCCATTGTTTTTAACGATTGAATTTCATTTGCAGAAGGATTGAATGTTTTTCCATGTTTTATAGTTACGGAAATATCAGGAGAGAACGAATTATAAAGTGATTGCACCAAATCGGTAAGCCCATTAAAAGCAGAAAGAACAATAACCAATGCCATGGTACCAATGCAGACACCAATAACCGAAACACCGGATATAATATTAATAGCATTGTGCGATTTCTTAGAAATCAGGTATCGCCTGGCTATGAAGAAGGGGAGATTCAATTGCTATATTGTTGTATTGTTATATTGTTTTTGTTTCTTTAAAAAGGAAATAAAAAGCATATTCATTATAGACAAGAAGAAATAGAGGTTAACAATACAAACATATAACCAAATAACAATTTAGCCATTTAACAATAAAATAATTATTTTTTAAGCAGTTCATCTATCCTCATCGCATAATCGAGCGAATCGTCCAAAAAGAAAACAAGATTAGGGATGATGCGAACCTGTTTTCTTATCCTGTCCGAAAGTTTCATCCGTATTTCCTTGGTATGTTCCTGTATTAGTTTCAACAGGGCTTTGGTGTCGGGTACATTAAAGAGGCTGACATACACTTTTGCTACCCCAAGGTCGGGGCTGACGCGCACCTGTGTAACGGTTATTAATGCTTTGCCAAAAAGAATTTTTGTTTCTTTCTGAAATATATCTCCCAGTTCTTTTTGTATCAGTCGTGATACTTTTAATTGTCGTTTCGTGTCCATTTATATTTATTTAGGAATTCAAAATTAACAATTAAATAGCTGCAAAGCGTATATTTGCGGAATGAAAAAATTCTTTGGGGTTCTTCGTTACGTAAAAGGATATTGGAGATACGGTATTTTAAATATTGTTTTCAATTTATTTTCGGTTGTGTTTTCTACTTTTTCCATCTTCCTGGTTATCCCTTTTCTTCAACTACTTTTCTCTGAAGACAATTCGAAGATGGAATACATTGTAAGAGGCGGGAAAAGTCATTTTGGATTTTCTACCACAGAAATCCTTGATGCTATTAATTATATGCTCGCAAAACAGACTATTGAAGTAGGTAAAATGCCGGTACTTATTTGGATTTGTTTATTTATCATCATTACTTTCTTTCTAAAAAACCTGACAAGATACATGGCTATGTATTTTATTTCTCCAATCCGTAATGGAGTCGTGCGCGATATGCGAAATAAAATATTTGATAAAACCATGGATTTATCCTTATCTTATTATTCAGAAGAACGAAAAGGCGATATTATGTCGCTGATGACAACGGACGTGAACGAAATAGAATGGAGCATAATGGCATCGCTGGAAATGATATTCCGGGAGCCCATCACCATTGTTGGCTTTTTATTTATGATGGTTGCATTCAGTATAAAGCTTACTATCATTTCTTTTATTTTACTTCCCGTTGTTGGAATCCTGATAGGAAGAATAGGAAAAAGTTTGAGACGAAACGCAACTGTGAGTAAAGAAAAAATGGGAGTATTGCTTTCCATCATGGAAGAAACGCTTGGAGGATTGCGCATCATCAAAGGATTTAATGCCGAGAAAAAAATAGGCGACAGGTTTAGAAATGAAAACAATCAATACACTTCCATTTCTACAAAGGTGTTGCGCAAAGTAGATTTGGCTTCGCCTCTTTCCGAGTTCCTGGGGGTTACTGTTTTTGTGGTTATTCTTTATGTGGGCGGATTGATGGTTTTGTCAGAAAAATCAATGGAAGGCGCTATATTTATTACCTATCTTATTATGTTCTCGCAACTACTTCCCCCTGCCAAATCTTTTACTTCTGCTTATTACAGCGTACAAAAAGGGTTAGCATCTGCCGAACGGATTGATAAAATATTAAATGCCGAAGTAACTATTAAAGATGTTCCTGATCCGAAATCGTTAAAAGGATTTGAAAAAGAAATAGAATACCGCAATGTTTCGTTTGCTTACCGCGAAGGCGAAGTGGGATGGGTGCTCAATAAAATTAATTTGAAAATACAAAAAGGAAAAACCATTGCATTGGTAGGACAATCAGGTTCGGGAAAAACTACACTGGCAGATATGCTTCCCCGATTTTATGATACTACGGAAGGGGAAATACTAATTGACGGAGTAGAAATAAAACAGGCACGCATAAAAGATGTGCGCTCCATTATGGGCATCGTTACCCAGGAATCTATTTTGTTTAACGACACTGTATATAATAACATAGCATTCGGAATTGAAAACGTAACCGAACAACAAGTGATAGAAGCTGCCACGATTGCTAATGCCCACCAGTTTATTATGGAAATGCAAAATGGTTATCATACCAACATTGGCGACAGGGGTAGTAAAATGAGCGGGGGACAACGCCAGCGGATAAGCATAGCTCGCGCAGTTTTAAAAAACCCTCCTATCTTAATTCTTGATGAAGCTACTTCTGCCTTGGATACGGAAAGTGAACGTTTGGTTCAGGATGCTCTTTATAAATTAATGAAAAACAGAACTTCGCTGGTTATTGCTCACCGGCTTTCCACCATTCAACATGCTGATGAAATTATTGTGATGCAGCAGGGCGAAATTATTGAGCGCGGAACACATGCTGCCTTACTTGCCAATTACAATGTGTATAAAAAGCTCTACGACTTGCAGGCATTTGTTTAAATATAAACACAATGAACTTTAATGATCTTTCTCCATACATTAATAAACTCGATTTGATTAAGGAAACCGCTCAACAAATCATCAAAGATTTTGAAATGTTCGGAATGGAAATAAAGTTTTCGGGCAGCGGATACAATGCTTACGAAGAATTATTTGAACAAATAGAACCTCACATCAATGAACTCCTCGTTGCAAACCAACAAAAGTTTATGTGCATTTTATATCGAATAGATGTGAGTGATGTACAAATAAAAAACGCAGTAGCCGAAAATTCTTCTGAACCATTTTCCTCTATCATTACAGATTTAATACTAAAACGCGAATTACAAAAAGTGGTTATTCGCAATTATTACAAAAACTCAAACAAATAAGTTGCTTACCAGGAATGAACAAATTGGTTGAAATAGAATTTCATTCAGTTCAGTCTTTATTCCCCTTCCTCTACTTCCAGCTCTTCTTCCACATTCGCCACACTCACATCTTTTCCTAAAAAATAATCTTCAATATAATCCCATCGTTCTGTATTGTTTAACGTGCTCGTGAAAAAATAATTCATCGTATCCATAGACAGGTGGTGTCTGCGCTCAATGTCGGTTACTACATTGTTAATGTATTTTTCTTTCACCAGCGTTGCTACTTTCACCGGGTCGTTAATGCGAATCATTAATTGTGGCGACTCCCCGCCCGATATTTCGTAAAGCGAAAGGTCGAATATTTCTAATAAAAAAATAAGTTTCACTTTTTCTTTTGCCTTTTCCATATCTGCCGGGATAAAACCGATGTACTCCAAAGAGCCTTCGCTGATGGCATCAAACGAAATTTGAAAGGTACGAAGCAACTGTGTTTTTACTTTGCTGAACGCAATGGCATCGAAACGGAACGACTGCATGGCACCAAAAGATTTGGCTTGTAAAAAGTTTCCGGTGCTCATCCCGGGCTTGCCGGTGCCTCCAAAACCATCTTTCTCTGCAAACGAGCCAAGCAGCAATTCGCATAGTTTAATGCAGGTAATTTCGTTTTTTATTCGTGTCTGAAACTGCCGTTTCAAATCTTCCTGTCGAAACATTTTTCCTCCCAGTGCAGCAAACACTCCGCCTATAAAATTAATTCCGTTTTCAAGTTTGGTAAATGTTGTCTCCACAGGAGCATTAAACGAAACCCTTAATTTCTTTAGTGGTTCCGCATAGGTAAACAATCGTTTGTCAAAAAACTTTTTTCTTACATCCGGAAAACTTTCTTCCGGAAAATGATTTTCCCACAGTTTATCAAGTGTTATTTTTACATTCTTTTTATTTTCTTTTTCTTCCCGCATCACTATCGCACCGTTTTTTAATTTAGTACCTGCCCGTCCGTATTTTGTTTTTTTTATTTCCTGAACAAATGCTCCGTATTTTTCTTTCAGCGTATCAAACCCTTCATCATCCACCGAACCATACACCGTGGAGAACATGCTTTTGGGTTTTATCATCAATACATTGTAACCGTATCTGGCTGATAAATCTTTTTCTATTAACAGCATGGCACTTTTTACTTTCTGCTCCGGGTCACTGTCGCGGCTGAATATCCATTTAAAATCTTCGATGGAAACAAGCAGGTTTCTTTTTTTAAGAAGAAGAAATAATTTGTTTACTTTTTTTAATACCAAATCTACCTGGTACTGTTTTAAAGAAGAAAGCCCGAACAATGCTTTGGTGTATTTCAAATCTTTGGGATTAAAGTCGAGCATTGCCATGCCTTTCATACCGGGTATGCGGGCACCTCTTCCTATTTCCTGAACATAATCTGCCAGGGAACCCGAAGGTGCATGATGATAGATAATTTCAATGTCGGAAATGTCGACACCCATACCAAATGCCTTGGTAGCTAACACTATTTTTACTTTCCCTGACTTAAAATCTTTTATGGTTTCGGCTCTTTCGGTAGCATTCACATCTCCATAATATCTTCTCACTTTCTGCTTTATATCCGGGTTCAATGAGGTGATCAGGTGGCGTATCTGGCTTACCCATGGAAAATAAACAATGGATTTTTTGTTCTCATTTACAAATTCTTTAATACGCGCCATTGTTTTTACTTCCTTGTCAATATCATGCTTACCTGTTTCCAGTTTGGTATATACAAAATTAATTTCTTCTCGTTTTATTCTGCCTATATACGTTCTGCAATTTTGCATGTTCAGGGTTCGGATGGTATCAAACACCATATCGTCTTTGCCATTATACACCGCAGTGGCAGTAAGCGCCACTACCGGGAAACGGTAGGTTTTAAATTTGTTTTTTGTTTTGCCTTTCAGCGTGCCTGCACTGCGCAGTTTGCGAATATAGTTTCCTAAAAACCAGTAATCAATGCGGAAGTCGCGCCCCCAGGTGGTGACCAAATGCGCTTCGTCAATAATCAATAATCCTAATTCGCGGGAACCGATGAACATTTGAATCTCGTATGCCAGCAGCAATTCGGGCGACATGTATAAAATAGAAAACTCTCCATTTAATGTTTTATCAATTATTTCCTGTCGCTCCACCAGCGAAAGGTCGGAGTTTACAAACGCTACTTTATCAAAATGGCGGTCATTTTTCAAGGCATTTACCTGGTCGTACATCAGCGCTTTTAAAGGAGAAATAACAATGGTAACAGAGTTTAATTTTTTATTTTCTGAAAGATAAATGGCAGGCAACTGAAACAGCAAAGACTTGCCGGCACCGGTGGGGGCAGTTAAAAAAACGTCTTCAAACAACAAATCCTGCTGTGCTTTTTCCACCTGCTGAATGATGTGCTCTACAATAGCTCCCTGGGAATGTTCGACCAACTCTTTGGAAGTATCAGGGCTTTTATAAATATTAAGTTTTTTAAATTCCGCTTTTTCGCCCCAATGTGTTTTCAGCATAGTAGTTAATTCGGGGCGACAATAATCATCGTATTTTTTTTGCTGGCGGTACAGCGAAATGGCACAACCGCTTTCAGAAAGAATTTTGTACAGCATTTTTAATTCTGCCAGGTCGTTTGGCAGGTGGTCAATGCTTTCATCCACCAGTATATTTGCTTCTTTGGGCACATCGTGAGTAAACAATCCAAACTTTAAATCGAAATAAGAACTATCAGAAGCCTGGAACTGAATGGTGTTTTTTGCTGTGGAAACATCTGTTTTGAAATCGGGAAGCTGAACGGCATCGGCATCAAAAAATGGAATAGTTTCAATACGCGCTGCACTTACATCCAGTTCATGGTCCAGGTACTGAATGCAGTTGCAACCTGCTATTTCGCGACAATCTGCATAAAACCGGATAAAGGTTTCGTTTTCTTCTATTTCTATTTCGCTATTCAGGCTGCTTTCAATGTCGGGAAACTGCTGACTGGTTTGATTAGGATAAAAGTCGTAAAAATTATTGTGGATGATGGTAAACGTAACGGGATATTCGGAAAGAACGGCAGCAGGCAGCAGCAGAAATTCTTCGAAAATAATAAACACTTTATCCAGCTTCATTTTTTTGAGTTTGGATAATGTGCTCCCTGCATTTGCATTTATTTTTTTCAGGTCGATAAGAGAAGAAGCATCGAGACCATTCAAATTATCAAGGTGAGGAATACTGGTGGCTAAGTGTTTTAAAAAAGGAACGGAAAACCCTTTGTACACATATACCATTGGTTTTTTGCTTTTTGTTTTATTAAGCAGCAAAAGGTGTTCTTTGAGCAGATATTTATTCATCAGGAAATCTTATTTTGAATTAGTTTACAAATGTAATTTGTTTTCTGACACAAAGCACCCCTCCCCCTCCCCTCCCGAAAGCAATGTCATTAAGTTAAGGATGTTAAAATTGTTCTGTATTCATTGCCGTTGGCATTAGCCAACGGATATTGTGAAAGGTTTTATTAAATGGCTTTAGCCAAACTATTTAATTTGGCTAAAGCCACTATATATGCTTAATTGTTAACCGTTGGCTAAAGTTAAGGGCAATGAAATAAATCCTTAACTTAATGACATTCCTTTCGCCCCTACATATATAACAAGCGCCAAAACAATTGTAATTACTTTCTTCCTCTTTCTATTTTTATTTCTCCCGCATATCTAAAATTAATTTTACTATCTAACCTTATCTTCATTAAAAAAAATAAAAACCACAGCTCCTGTTTGATTTGATTTATCAACTTTGGAATCGGAGACCTCATTTCGGG
This sequence comes from Bacteroidota bacterium, assembly GCA_025363555.1. Classification (GTDB taxonomy): domain Bacteria; phylum Bacteroidota; class Bacteroidia; order 2-12-FULL-35-15; family 2-12-FULL-35-15; genus 2-12-FULL-35-15. Next base: position 45,754 of record JANYDQ010000236.1, read on the forward strand.
AATCGGAGACCTCTTTTGGCGAATGTAAGAGCTTATCCTTGGAAAGAGCTCTTGCAAACAAGGAATGTAAGAGCTTATTCGGGGAAAGAGCTCTTGCATGTACTAAATGTGAAATAAAATACTTAAATAATTCAAGTTGCTAGTCTCATTTTCCACTTCATTTAGGGCTACAGTCCCGTAGGGACGAAATAACGGAAACCATTGTATTTATTACTATATATCGTCCCTACGGGCAATGTCATTAAGTTAAGGATTTTGTTTTAAAATCCTGTAGGGATTGAATGTGAATAGCCCCCAATGAAATTGGTGGTTGGAAGAACACCCATCTTTTACAACTCTGAAAGAGTTGAACTTGGTATATTCAACTCCTGTCGGAGTAACCGTCAGGAAGCGTAACCCTCTCCTTTCGGGAGCAATGTCATTAAGTTAAGGAATACTGATTTTTTGTGTTCAAAAACAAGTTCTTGTTTTTCAAGAATCTGAACTGCAAAACTTTTAATTAAAAATGAAGTAGTTTCGTTATTGCGTGACGATACACTACTTTTTGATTTGTTAATAAGGCTTTGTGTTTTGTCATTATCTACGTGATTAATTTTACTTAGTTGTTCGGGTTTTAATTTGGCTACGTGCTTTACTGATGGATATTTTTTCCAACACTTCTAAAACCCAAACACGGACACCACTTTTGCAATAGCGCATTAGTTCGTGGAAATGCACTGTACAACTCAGCTTTTAATTAATTGACTAATTGTGTTTGTTGTTTCTTTTGAAGATTGATGTGCTTATGCAAACTGCGATATACTTGGGCGGGCAACCATCTGCCTCTTCTCAAAATATCTCCCTGCCTTCACGTATCTTTTTAGCTTTATTTTTTTCCTTAATAATGATTGAGATTTACGTTTTTACTACTTTAATTGTTTTGACGCCTGCTTTTCCGATTAACTGTATGAGATAAAGACCTTTTGGGAAGTCGTTTTTGTTGGTGGTGATAGTGATGGTGTGTGTTCCGATGGTGTTGACAGTGGTGGTGGAAAGGATTGCGGGTACTGGTTGTCCCATGCTATTGAGGATATTGATGGTGAATTTTTCGTTTGTCTGTAAGTTGATGGTGAGTGTGAGGTTGTCTGTAAAAGGGTTTGGAAAGGTGGTAATGGAGGAGTTGAAAAAGTTTTGGGTGATGCCTACATTTGGAGTTCCATCGGAAAAAAGGTGATGTGCATAGATGTCGGAAATATTAGACGGGTAGCGGTAATCCTGCCAGGCATAGATGGCACCGCCATTTCCGTCAGAAACGCTTTTGGGACTGGTTTGATGTCCGGTGGCTGTGGATATATCTACACCATTAACAGCCCAAAGCGGGATACCATTAGTATTAATGTGTTGAGATTTTATATTCCAGTCAACAAAGCTGGAATCTTGCCAGGTAATGATAGCACCACCTGCAAGGTCGTCTCCAAGGTTAGGATTGAGTTGGTCGTTAATGGAATTGCAGATGGGGATGCCATTTGTGGTCCATTGTGGTACACCCGAAGGGTCTAACTTTTGGGCATATATATCGGAGTTTACTGAACGAAGGTCTTTCCATGCTACAATAACACCATTTATTAACCCGGTACTCATAATATCTTGTGCGCTTTGGGTGCCGGAGGCGGTGCAAACGGGAACACCGTTGTTAGCCCATAAAATAGTGCCGGTTGAATCTATACGTTGGGCATAGAGGTCGAAATCAATACCGTTGCGAAAGTCTGCCCACACAAGGTAAATACCTCCTGAAGCGGAGTCTTTGTCTATTTTAGGGCTATCCTGGTTTCCGGGCGCGTTACAAATTTCAATACCATTGCTACCCCATAAAAGTGCACCGGAAGGACTTATTCGCTGGGCATAAATATTATAATCGGTACCGTTGCGAAAATCCTGCCAGGCGAGATATGCACCACCTTTGCCATCTTTTTTTATTTTTGGATTTATTCGATTTGCGTTAAGGGTGCATATTGGAATGCCTCCGTTTGCCCACATAGTAACCCCAGCATGATTGATGCGTTGCGCCCATGCGTCCCATTGCCCGGTTGCGCTTTGCTGTTCCCAAACCAGGATAGCACCACCCACTCCATCTGTTATTATTTTTTCGTCATGCTCTCTTTCCGGTTTATTGGTAACCACTACACCATCCACTGTCCATTGAACGACACCTGAAGAATCAATACGTTGTGCATATATATCGCGTTCGATGCCGCTTCGCCAATCGGAAAAGGCTACAATAGCCCCACCTGCCATATCTCCTACAATGGAAGGAGTGCTTTGATCGGCAGGGTTGGTGCATATTGAAACTCCGGCAGTATCCCATAAACGGTTTCCGGTAGCATCTAAGTATTGAATGTAAATATCGGGCAAGCCTGCTCTGTAATCTCTCCAGGTAACAAAGCTGCCACCTTTACCATCTGAACTCATTCGAAAAGCTATTTGATTTCCGCTGTTTCTGATAACAGGGGTGTTTATGGAGGTGTTGTAATTCCATTGCGCAAGGGTTATTTGGGCAGAGAAAAGTGTTACTATTAATAAAATGAAAACGGGAGTAGAGTTTTTGTTCATGATTATGAATGTTAAGGTTAGGTTAAGAATGTAAACTTAGTGTAAATGTAAATGTTTTTTTAATGAGGAAACAAAATACTTATTAATTTTTTATTCTTCCTCCTTTATAAAAATACTTTTTATAATAGGGTTCGTCCAAATCGTCAATCATTACGCCTTTTTTGGTGCTTGCATGAACAAATTTATTGTTTTGCAAATAGACTCCAATGTGTGTAACATTATCGTTATCTATTTTAAAAAACACTAAATCGCCTTCGTCTAAATTATTTTTTGAAACAGGTTTGCATTGATAAAAAATACTGGCGGCAGTTCCGTTTAAGGGTTTGTTATAAACATTATTATATAACTCGGATGTGAATGCAGAACAGTCAATTCCTTTTTTTGTTTTACCACCATATTTATATTTAACGCCATACCAATCGTTGATAAATGTGTAAAGTTTTATATTGTCAATTTTATTTTCTTTTACATTTAAGAGTTCCGCATATTTTGTTTTTATTTTTGTTGAAGATGAATTGTTTTCTTTTTCGGAGAAAGAAGAGACTTTTTTAGTGCTGCCACAGGAAGAAATAAAAATAGCTAACGAAATAAGGAGAATGAAATAAGAAAAATAAAATTTATTTTTATGAAGATTCATTTTGTCTGTTAGACCTCACCCCTAGTCCCTCCCCTTGAAAAAAAGGGAGGGGAGCCGTTATATGAAGTACTATATTTTTTTATGGTGCTTTGTTTTGAAAGAGAATAAAAAATCGTTTCATCAAAATTACAATACAAAAAGGGTTTTCAGGAAGAAGAAAAGAAAAGGTTATTAAAGATGGGGTGTTAATATGTATGCAGGAAACTATTTTTGGTCAGCGTTTTTAATTTGATTGTTGCTGTCCAGATTTATTTGGAGATGGTAGGTAGCGGATATTGATTTTCCGTTGCTGTTTGCAGGAATCCAAATTGGCAAACTATTTACAACCCGCAGTGCTTCGTTATTTAGTTCGGTATTTATCCCTTTATTGATTTTCGGGTTTTTCACCTTGCCTGTTTTGTCTACTGTAAATTCAAGAGTTATTTTGTTTTGGTCGGTTGATTTAAAACTGTAATAACCGGAAGGATAATTGAAATGGTTTTTAATAAACCTGTTTAATGAATCTTTGCCACCGGGAAATTGAGGTTGTGGTTCAGCAGCTACTGAAAGAGAATCGGGCATTAAAACAGAAGCGGAAGAAATGGTGAAAGGAGAAGAAGGGGGTTGCTCATATCCGCCTGTTGCTGCCTGCGGAGCAGCAGTTGCGGTTTGGGAAGCTGCCATTTGTTTTTCTTCCCTTTTATTTGATTTGTCTTTTTTGCCTTGGGTTTGGTAACGGGCATTTCGACTTGTTTCTTGATTGGCTTCGCGTTTTTTGGCATCTGCCATTGTTACTCTATTTTCCTTATCGTTTTGACGCGGAGGGGCAGCAGGTAACGAAGGTGAAGTATAGTTGTTAGCATTTTTACTTGCGTTTTGCGAATTTTCTTCACTGGGAGCACTATTTTTATCGGTTTCGAGCAAGACAGTTTCGTCATTGGTAGAATGAAGAGGAATGTTTTCCGCGTTTTTTTCGTCTTTCGATTTTGTTATCATTTCCTGTTTTAAATTATCGCCTGCATTTTTTTCTGCTTCTGCAAGTGAAGTTTTAAAATCAGGTTTTGGTTTTTCTTCTTTGGTAAGGGTAAGTTGATTTTGTTGTTTTGTTTTGCCGGGTTTTAATTTGCTTATTTCATCTTTCCCTGTTGTAGTGGTAATTTCTTCAGAATCGGTTATTGTTTTTTCGGGAGCAGGAGAAACTACCGGAGGGAGTTGCTTAAACTCTGCAATATCATTTTGTTTTATTTCTTTATCTATAAAATTGTTGAAGAAAAACACACCTCCTACAAGCAACAACAAACCTGCGGCAATACCTGAAATCATCCGGTAATTTATAAAAATGACTTTAACTTCTTTTTTAATTACAGGGGCAATCCGTTCATTTATTTTTTGATTAATGAAGTCTATTCTTTTTCTGTCTTTTAACATTTCCAAACCTTCCATAGCATCGCTGCACATTTCGCAACTGAGCAAATTTTTTTCAACAAGGTGGCGTTCTTTGGGAGTAAGTTTGTTATCAATATAATCAAACATTATCCCTTCGGAAAGACAATCTGTAGGTGAAAACATTTTATGGTTTAATTCCTTGCTCATGTATTTTTGCATTATACCATTTTTGATTCCATACAGTTTTTTAAATTTCTTTTTCCGTTTTGTATATGGCTTTTAACATTATATCATTGTCAGGCTTGTTTCCTCTGTTACTTCCTGGTAGCTTTTTTCTTTCAGGAAGAAAAATTCAAGGCATACACGCTGGTCTTTATTTAAACCTTCCATACATTCTTCCATGTAGGCAAGGTGAGTTTCATTATCTTCTTCTGTTAATAGATGCAGTTTTATGTCCAATTCCATAATTTCTTCTAAATTATTTTCTATTTTGTTGTCTATTTTATATTTTGAAGAAGCGGAACGCAAGTGCATTAAACAAAAAGATTTGCAGAAAGAATAGAGCCAGGTTTTAAAATTCAGTATTTCGTATTTAGGAATATCCACCAGTAGTTTTTCAAATATGAGTATGCTTGAATCCTGCGCATCTTCTTCATTTTTCAAATATTTGATACAAAGTCCTAATATGAGGTGAGTATATCTCTGAAAGAGAATACCAACGATAGTATTGTTATTGGTTTGCTTATATAATTTCACCAATTCTAAATCATCCAATGTGTTTATTTCTTTCATTTTTGTTTCGCGACAGCAAAAGTAGATAATTTTTATTGTTTGTAGGGTGTACATAAAGCTGCGGTAGAATTAAATAAACTAATTGAACGGGGCATTTGTTACCTTTAATTTTGATATAAAGCGGTAAATATTTTCTATATTTGCAAACTTAGGCTATCGGTATTAAAATTACCGCAGGCAATTTGGTTAATGAAGAAACTTTTATTCATATTATTACCTTTCCTTTTTCTTTGCTCTTGGGTGGTTCTTCCCGACCAGTCGGAGGAAACTGTTGCCAGAACTAAAGTATTTTATCTTTATAATTTTACCAAGTTAATAGATTGGCCAAGTGATAGCAAACAAGGCAATTTTGTAGTTGGTATACTTGGAACTAATATTACTTTAATAAACGAGTTGAACAAAATGGCGACAAAAAAAATGGTAGAAGCGCAGAAAATTGAAATCAAAAACATTTCGTCCTCCGCTGATGCCGCACAATGCCAAATTGTTTATATCCTTCCCGAAAATTCCGCTCAACTGGGCGAGGTGGTAAACAAAGTAAAAAGCAGCAGTACTTTAATAATAACAGAAAAGCAAGGATTGGTCAAACAGGGTGCAGGGATAAACTTTGTGGTTATAGAGAACAAATTACAATACGAATTGAATAAACAAAATATTGAAAACCATAAATTGAAGGTAGGTTCACTGCTGGAAACAATGGCGGTTCATTAAAAAATAGTTGAAAGAAAACAGAATGTTACAATATAAGAAAACAATAATCCTGGTTATATTGCTGTTACAAGCAGTACTTTCTGTTGCCCAACAGGACAAGATTATTGTTGCTTATAACTTCCTTCAGCAAGGTAACCTGGACAGCGCGAAAATTATTATAGATAAGGCTGTTGTAGATTCAGAGTCTGTTAATGATGGGGAAGCATGGTACTTAAGAGGATTTATTTATAAATCCATTTATATTAAAAGCGAAAAGGGAAACAGGCAGTCTCCTTGCAGATTAGAGGCATTAAATTCTTTTAAAAGGTCTTTTTTAATAGATACTTCAAGGGAAAACATTCAAAAAAATACTCAAAATATTAAGTACCTGTCTTCCACACTTTATAATGATGTAGCAACAAGTTTAGATTCTATTAATTACAAAATCGCCATAGATAATTTTGATAAATTCAGATTATTCTATATGTTAATTGATACCTCTCAAACAAGCTTCAGGAAAAGAGACATTGAATTTTTGAAAGCATTAGCTTCTGTTTATACTCAAATTTATGAAACAGACAGAAAAGGGAAAACTGAATTTTTAAATCTTGCAAAAACCACCTATTTAAAGGTGCTCCAAATAGATAAAAATAATTATACGGCAAATTACAATATGGGTATTTTATACTATAATCAAGCAGTAAATCTCATTAATCAATCAGATTACGATATAGATATTGTAGCCTTAAATGATATACAGGATAATTCAATTAAATTATTTAAGGAAGCTCTGCCATTTATGGAAAAAGCGAATGAAATTGAACCAAAAAGAAGAGAAACTTTATTAGGTATGTCAGGAATTTACTTTAGTTTGAATGAAAAAGAAAAATCCGATCTTTACAAACAAAAATTACAGGAAATTGGAAATTAAATTTTCAATGAACAGATAGATTTATGAAATTAAGATTTACCATTGGAAGAAAAATAGGATTAGGATTTGGTATTATTCTGTTTTTATTTATTGTTGCTTCTCTTCTTACTAATGTTACATTGACTGACAGCCGTCAAAAAACTGACCAGGTAACTGAAATTTACAATCCATCAGTTTCTTCTCTCAAGGAATTAAATTATCTTCTTATTCAATCCAAATTATTTATTACGACATGGTTTTATGTTCAAACCGGGGATGAAGCCCACGACAAAAAAAAATTACGCACTTTAATAGGTGAAGACTACCCCCAGTTAAAAGACAAAATAAAAAAATATTCAATACACTGGAATAATAACGAACAGAAAAGTATTGATTCTATTTTCGTTTTGGTGGAGCAAATGTTCAAAAGCTACCAGGATGATGTAATGACACAACTTAATTCATTTGACACCTATAATGATGCAAGTATTAAATTTCTTGCACAAATTCCATTTGAAGAACTGGAAACAAAATTTAAAGTTATTAATTCAAAACTTAGTTTATTAATTGACAAACAAAATTCCAACGCATTCGACAATTCAAATGAAATGCTTCATTCATTTAGTTTTTTACAAAAAATTGTTATCTGGTTGGGTATTATTTTGGTGTTTGGAGGAATTTTAATTGCAGTATTTACAGTTCGTTCCATTGTCCGTCCCATTCATCAGTTAAAAAAAATATTATTAATGATGGGTAAAGGGGTTTTGCCCCAGGAAAGAATTAAAGACAGAAATGATGAAATCGGGGAAATGTCTATTGCGTTAAATGGGTTAGTTGATGGCATGGCTCGAACAACTGAATTTGCAAGGGAAATAGGTGCGGGTAATTTTATTTCTCATTATCAACCTCTGAGTAATGAAGATACTTTAGGAGCTGCCTTACTGAAGATGAGAGAAGATTTACGAGAAAATGAAAGAGTGTTGGAAGCAAAAGTTATTGAAAGAACAGAGCAAGTAGTGCGACAAAAAGAAGAAATAGAAACACAAAATCAGGAGTTGGAAGTACTTTACAAGCACGTTACAGATAGTATTAAGTATGCAAAAAGAATCCAGGAAGCTATACTGCCACCGGATAGTTTGATGAAGCGATTACTTCCAAACTCTTTTGTATTATATAAGCCTAAAGATATTGTAAGTGGAGATTTTTACTGGATAGATGAAAAGGATGGGAAAACAATGTTTGCTGCTGTGGATTGCACGGGGCATGGCGTTCCGGGAGCATTTATGTCAATTGTAGGTTACAACCTATTAAAACATGTTGTTAACAATAATAATTTTACAAAACCATCTTTAATTTTGGATGGGTTAAATGACGGAGTGAGTGAAACTTTACACCACGGTCACGAAGAATCTCAAGCCAAAGATGGAATGGATTTATCACTTTGCACTATAGATTTTAAAACGCTGGAATTGCAATATGCAGGTGCTTACAATCCATTGTACATTATTAGACAAGGCGAACTATTACAAACAAAAGCCGATAAATTTCCCATTGGTTTATTTGTTGGAAAGGAAAGAAAAAAATTTACTAATCATGTTATTCAACTTCAGAAAGGAGACTGTGTCTATATTTTTTCTGATGGTTATGCCGATCAGTTTGGTGGCGTTAGCGGCAAAAAATTTATGGCAAAACATTTCAGAGACTTACTGTTAAACGTTCATCAAAATCCAATAAATAATCAAAAAGAAATTTTAAACAATACCATTGAAGAATGGCGTGGTCATCTTGATCAGGTAGATGATATTTTAGTTATTGGAATGAAAATATAATGCTTTTATTTTTTAAAAATTATCCACCAACCCCTCTTTTTTTGAACAATCCTGGTTGTTATTCAACAAAATAACCTTATTTTTATAACCTAAAACAAAAAGGGTATAATATATCTTTTTTTAGAAATCGTTTAAAATGTGCAACATTCCTTAATACAAATGCATCTTAAGGGGTAAATGGATACAAAGAGCAGTTTTAAAAAACAACCTATCAATTGTTGAAACCTTTATTTATAGAATATAAGTATAATAATCTTAAAAAATCTTAGTCATGAAAAAACTTTTACTACTACTAATCGTATTAACCACTTTATCAATTAAAACATTTGCACAAGCTTCACCCGAAGGAATAAATTACCAGGCTGTAGCCAGAAATATTTCAGGCAACGCAATGTCCTTAACTCCCCTTACTGTTCGTTTTTCTGTGCACGATTTAACAGTTGGTGGAGCTATTGTTTACCAGGAAACGCATGGAACCACCACAAATGTATATGGATTATTTACACTTGTTATTGGAAATGGTACTGTTATTACAGGTTCTTTTCCAACCATAAATTGGGGAGTTGGAAATAAATTCCTGGAAGTTGAGGTGAATGATGGAGGCGGATATATCTCTATGGGAACAACTCAAATGATGAGTGTTCCTTATGCATTGTATGCAAAAACGGCAGGTGCCGTTGCAGGTGGAGTTAATGGACCAACTGGTGCTACCGGAGCAACCGGAATAGTTGGTATTACCGGAGCAACCGGGAATAATGGAACGAACGGAACTAACGGAATTGCAGGAGTTACTGGTGCAACGGGTACTAATGGAACAAACGGAATAGCAGGAGCTACTGGTGCAACAGGTTCTAATGGTACAAACGGAACTAATGGTGTAGCAGGAAATACGGGTGTAACCGGAGCAACAGGTACAAATGGTATCAACGGAACAAATGGAACAGCAGGTGCTACTGGAGCCACAGGGATTGATGGTAGTACCGGAGCAACTGGTACCAACGGAACTAACGGAATTGCAGGAGCAACAGGAGTTACTGGTGCCACAGGTTCTATCGGAGCAACGGGAATAGGTGGAGCAACGGGTTCTGATGGAGCAACTGGTTCAATTGGTGCAACAGGGATAGCAGGAGCAACGGGTTCTGTTGGAGCAACGGGTTCAATAGGGGCAACAGGAATAGATGGAGCAACCGGTTCTGTTGGAGCAACAGGTTCAATAGGTGCAACAGGGGTAGCAGGAACAACGGGTTCTGTTGGAGCTACTGGTTCAATAGGGGCAACTGGAATAGATGGTGCAACGGGTTCTGTTGGAGCAACAGGTTCAATAGGAGCTACTGGAATAGATGGCGCAACTGGTTCAATTGGCCCTACAGGTGCAATAGGGGCAACTGGAATAGATGGTGCAACAGGGATAGCAGGAGCAACAGGTTCTGTTGGAGCAACTGGTTCAATAGGTGCAACAGGAGTAGCAGGTGCTACAGGTTCTGTTGGTGCAACTGGTTCAACAGGTGTTGCAGGAGCAACGGGTTCTGTTGGAGCTACTGGTTCAATAGGTGCAACAGGAGTAGCGGGAGCAACTGGTTCTGTTGGAGCTACTGGTTCTGTTGGTGCAACAGGAGTAGCAGGAGCAACGGGTTCAACAGGTGCAACAGGAGTAGCGGGAGCTACAGGTTCTGTTGGAGCAACTGGTTCAATAGGTGCAACAGGGGTAGCGGGAGCTACAGGTTCTGTTGGAGCAACTGGTTCAATTGGTGCAACTGGAGTGGCAGGCGCAACAGGAGTAGCCGGTGCTACAGGTTCTGTTGGAGCTACTGGTTCAATAGGAGCAACAGGGGTAGCTGGTGCAACAGGTTCTGTTGGAGCTACAGGTTCTGTTGGAGCAACTGGTTCAATTGGTGCAACAGGGATAGCAGGTGCTACTGGTTCAATAGGTGCAACAGGTGTTGCAGGATCAACGGGTTCTGTTGGGTCAACAGGAACTACTGGGGTAACTGGTGCAACCGGCACCAACGGAACCAACGGAACCAACGGAACCAATGGTATAGCAGGAACTACGGGAGTAACTGGTGCAACAGGAGCAACTGGTGCAACTGGCGTAGGTCTATTAGGGTTAACTGGAGTTACTGGGGCAACCGGAGCAACCGGAACAAATGGAACTAATGGTTCTACAGGAGCAACAGGTGCTGCTAATATCAATGGTACTATAAACAATGTTATTAAGTTTACTGCGGCAACAACAGGAGGTAATTCTCAAATTTTCGATAACGGAACAAATGTGGGTATTGGAGTACCTGCATATACCCCATCAAGTTTGCTTGAATTAAATCAAAATAATAACACCTCTACCGATGGTACATTACTTTCTATCACCAATACAAACGGAGCAGATAATACAATTTCAGGAATTAGATTCAAATCTTCCACAGTAACTGGCAATCAAACTTATAAAGGAGGGTTATTTTTCCAAACTACAGCCACAGCTGGCAATGGAAGGGGGGATATGATTTTGGCACTAAATACAAGTGGAGGTGCGGGAAATAATGTTAATGCTGCTGATGCAGTAATGATAATTAAAAATTCAGGCAATGTTGGTATTGGAACTACTTCGCCAAATATTACCGGAATGACAAAAGCATTAACTGTATCTTCTGCCGAAACTTATATTAATAATGCACCTGTAGGTTTAGAATTAAAAGGTTCTACTCAAACCGGAAATGCTAAATTAGGACAAATCAGTTTTATTTCTGCTTTTGCATCCACCGAAAATGCAAGAATTGAAACAAGGACAAGTAATTCTGATGTAAGGGATGGTCAGTTAGCGTTTTATACAAGAAATACCTCTGTTGGTAATATTTTTGAAAGAATGACAATTGATGAAAACGGTAAAGTAGGTATTGGTACTTCTGCCCCTTCTGCTACTCTTCACGTTGTTGGAGGTGCACGGATTACCGGATTAGGTGGCTCTGGAATTGTTTCTGCTGATGCGCTTGGTAATTTAAGTGCTGGTGCAATTTCTGGTACCTTAAGCGGAGGCACTACCAACTATGTTCCAAAATGGTCTTCTGCTACTGCCTTATCTTCCACTTCTAATATTTATGATAATGGAACAGGTGTGGGCATTGGTACTACTGCTCCTACCACTACTCTTTCGGTGGGTAATGGTGCAACAGAAAAATTTCAGGTTGACGGTGCCACAGGCGATGTCAACTTCCTCGATCCACAGGGTTCTGTTACTTTCCCTGAACTTCCGGCAGGTTCAGGAGTTGCTGCTCCTATGATTCAAATGTTTGCAAACGGGACTAATAACCTTGACAGAATGGTCATTGCACACAGTGCGGCTTTTCCAACGTATGGTTTGCAATACCAGGATGCATCTGATAAATTTAATTTCCTTAGTAACGGCAATAATGTGATGACAGTAGATTTATCAGGTTCTAAGGTAGGGATTGGTATTTCAACTCCCGCCTCCTTATTGCATGTTAACGGTGCTGCCCAATTGGGTTTGGCAGCTAACACCACAGGGCAGTTAATATTCAGCAACTCTCAAACAGCTAATTCTGTTACTATTCTTTCGGGGTTTACTAATGCTGCATCAGGAGGTCCTTACACCATTACATTACCTGTTTCCAATCCTACAGTTGCTAATTCGGCTTTAATAAGCACAACTTCAGGAGCTAATGCTACCTTGGCTTGGGCTGCTCCGGGCGCTGCAGGTGCAGGACTGCCAGCAGGTACAAAATGGAAAACAATGGTATTCGACTCTGCAACCTCTTTATGGCAAGCCTCCAGTAATATTTATAATACAGGAACAAATGTGGGAATAGGTATTACATCGGGTATTACTTCAAAATTAGATGTTGCCAATAATCTTGTAACCTGGTCGCAAGGTGCAACCACTTATTCTAATGCCATCCAGGGAACAACAACTGGTTCTGCTTTTTCAAACAGAGGAACCATGGGGGTAAGTTTTGCAACCGGGACAAATGGTATCGGGATTTATGGAGCTTCTAACGGTTCAGCTACCAATAATATGGGTGTTTACGGTGATGCGCAATTTGGAACAAATAATTATGCAGGGTATTTTGACCATGGAAATGTGCTAATTAAAAATAATTTGCAGGTAAATGGAATGGTGCGATTGGGTTCTGAATCAGGTACTGCTCAACCTCCTACATATTCTTCCGCCCCTTCTTCCACCGGTCTAGTTGTCAGAAGAGTATATTCTACTGTTCAAACTGCGGGATCTGTTGTTGCTTTAACTGACCAAATAAGTCTTGAACGCGATGGTACTTCTGGTGGCTGGAGAATAAACAGGACAGGTGCCGGTACAAATATGGTTTGCAATGTTATAGCACTCAATTCATCGGGTACAAGTGTTAATATATCTAACAGTGCACTTGCAGCAGGCATAACTACTCTATATACCAATGCTCAAAATATAGTTTTCATCCACATTATGTTTGGCGACCCTTACAATGGAGGAAATACAACAGAGGTTACCCTTACGCGTAATTCAACCGATTATTTCTGGATGGGAACTATGACTTCTACTTTTAATCAATAAAAATAAACAATAAATAACTAACCCCAAAAATAAAAAACAATGAACAAAATCACAAAAACTATTTCAATTTATGAAAGGTATGTACTTTGTAAGATTAATAGATATAGATAATAACGTGCTTCATACTGAAAGGTTAATAAAACAATAGAGCATTATTAACAACTCGAAGAACAAAAGAATTTAATTGATATGATGATTAAAAAGTAAAAGATTGCTTTGTTTACAAAGGAACGAATGATACATACAAAGGAGCATACAACATGTTTGTTGTAAAGCACAAGATGTTTGTTGTATCATACAACATGTTTGTTGTATCACACAACATGTTTGTTGTATCACACAACATGTTTGTTGTATCACACAACATGTTTGTTGCATAGCACAACATGTTTGTTGCATAGCACAACATGTTTGTTGTATCACACAACATGTTTGTTGCATTACACAACATGTTTGTTGTATCACACAACATGTTTGTTGTATAGCACAACATGTTTGTTGTAACATACAAGAATGATGAATAAGTGGTGTATAATACTTAAAAAAACGAATGATTATTAAAAAACACATACTAATTACCTTAATAATAGCTTTGAGTTCAGGCATTTACGCCCAAATTCAAAATAATCCTCCCATGAGGCAGGTTTTGGGTACCACAGGCGGAACACATACCTCCGCCACCATGAGTTTGGATTATACCGTGGGCGAACCGATGGTGGAAACGTTTACTCCCGGAAGTCCGTTTTTGGTTAAAACCATTACCCAGGGATTTCAGCAGCCTTATAATAATGCGTTAAACATTCATGTCATTCATACCAACTCCACCTGCATCGGTGCCAACAATGGTTCTGCATCCATTGCAGTGCTCACCAGCACCGGCACAGTTCATTATTACTGGTTTTCGCCTTTGGCAGATAGCAGCAGCACGGTTTCTAACCTGGTGCAGGGGGTGTATCATTATTGGGTGTTTGACGGAACTTTTACCATTACCGATTCGTTGGTAATTAACGAAGATGCAGTTCCCTGCCAGTCTCCCCTGGTGTTTTACACCGGCATAACGCCAAACGGAGACGGCAATAACGACACCTGGTGGATTACCCATATTGAGGAATATCCTGAAAATACGGTTTCCATTTTCAACCGTTGGGGAAGTTTGGTGTGGAAAAAATCGGGGTATGACAATTCGAGCACAATTTGGGACGGGACCAATAATAATGGTGTTTCATTGCCCGATGCCACTTATTTTTATGTAGTGGAAATTCCCAGTGGCACCTGGAAAGGCTGGGTTCAGTTAACGCATTAGGGAAGTAGGGATTTAGAGAATTGGAGATTTAGAGAATTAATTAGGAATTAGAATTTTAAATATAGTACTTCACGCTTCGGCTCCCTCCCCTTTCTTCAAGGGGAGGGGTTGGGGGTGAGGTCTTCAAAGATAGAACTAATAATACAAGTATTCACACCGGCTCCCCTCTCCTTTTGGAGAGAAGTCGGGGTTAAAACACAACCGATGAAAAAATTAATTATTCTTTTTACCATCATCATCTCCCTCCTTTATGGAAAGGGCTGGGGTGGGATGTTGTTTGCGCAGCAAGACCCGCAATACAGCCAGTACATGTTTAACCAAATGGCTATTAACCCTGCCTATGCCGGAAGCAAGGAAGCCATTTGCGCTGCAACTTTTCTTCGCACCCAATGGACCGGAATAGAAGGCGCGCCCAAAACGGAAACCATTACCGTTCACGGTCCGTTTGCAAAACGAAAAGTAGGTTTGGGCGGTGCCATTATTGCCGACCAGGTAGGACCCACCAAAAGCATTGGCGTTATGGGTTCATACGCCTACCGCATAAAAATTAAAAACGGTAAATTATCTTTTGGCTTGCGTGCCGGTATTTATAACTATACCTATAACTGGGATGCCATAACCTATAAAGACCAGGCAGACGTGTATAACACCCACACACAAACTTCGAAAATAGTGCCTACGGCAGATGCCGGCATTTATTATTATACCCGGTCAGAATACATTGGGTTAAGTGCCACTCATCTTTACAATGGAAGATTAACCACCGTTTCCAATTTTAGCGGAGACGATGTTCGCTTTTCGCGCCACTATTTTTTAACTGCGGGAAAAGCCTGGGCGTTTGGCGACAATTTTGTTTTTAACCCATCCGTTTGTGTAAAAGGTGCTAAAGGTTCGCCCTTTAATCTGGATGTAAATTTGAGTTTTTATTTGGATAAAAAATTATGGATTGGAGTTTCCGGTCGTTCCAATAAGGATTTCGTAATCTATGCCCAGGTTAATCTTACCGAAAAATTAAAATTAGGATATGCTTTCGATTCCGGGTTTGGTCAAATTGCAAAACTGGGAAGAGGAACTCACGAACTGATGTTGAGTTACGACTTTAATGTGTTTAAATCAAAAATGCTTTCACCTCGACATTTATATTTTTAATATCAACAAAAAACGATTGCGTACAATTGATATGAAAAAAATAAAATCAGCTGGTTTATTATTCTTAATTATTATTTCTACTACGGCTTTTGCTCAACTAAAACGTGCCAATAAATTTTACGACCATTATGATTATGCCCGGGCAATAGAGCTTTATAAAAAACTATTGAACAAAGAGGAAGATGCTGAAGCGTTAGAAAAAATTGCCAACTGCTATCGTTTAACCAGAAATTATGCTAAAGCTGAACAGTTTTATTCCCGCCTCATTACTATTCCCGGTATCAATCCTGTTAATCATTTTTATTATGGCGAAGTACTGAAAAATCAAAACAAACCGGACGAAGCCAAGCAGCAGTTTAATTTGTATTTGAATACCGTGCCCAACGACAGGGAAGTGCAGGAGTCGGTAAAATCGTGCGACAATGTTAAAATCTGGGTAAAAAAAACACAGCAATTCGACATTACACCCGTTGCTGGTTTAAATACCTCTCATTCCGAATTCAGTCCATCTATTGTAAAAGATAAATTAATTTTTACATCCGACCGCACACAAGACCTGGTAAATAACTTTAACTATTCATGGAACAAGCAACCGTTTCTGAACGAATACTATGTCACCATTCTTGGTAAAAAAGACAGTAATTTGGTTTTGTCAAAAACTCCTAAATTAATGCCATGGCCCGTAAATACTGCTTTTCACGATGGACCCATGTGTTTTGATGAAAAAACAAATACCATGTATATTACCCGCGTAGATTATGAAGTAAAAAAAAGAAATCTAAAATTTATTAATCGTCCCAAATTGTTTTCTGCCACCATGGTGGGAAATAACTGGGAAGACATGAAGCCCTTTAAATATAACAGCGATGATTATTCTGTTGCTCACCCCAGTGTTTCTTCTGATGGTCAGTGGTTATTTTTCGCTTCCGATATGCCGGGCGGAAAAGGCGGATTTGATATTTACAGATGCCACAAAGAAACGGATGGCTGGGGAATTCCCGAAAACCTGGGCGATGAGGTAAACAGTGCGAACGAAGAATTGTTTCCATTTATTCGCAAAGATGGCACATTGTACTTTGCCTCCGACCGCCATACCGGTTTTGGCGGATTAGATGTTTTTTCTGCAACCATGGTAAATAATAAATATAGCGGGGTTTCTAATCTTGGCGCTCCGCTCAATTCCTCTACCGATGATTTCGGAATTATTTTTACAGACGATTTTACAAGGGGTTATTTTTCGTCCGACAGGGCTTCGGGCAAAGGTGCAGACGATATATATAGTTTTATAGCGCTCAATAAATACATCCAAATTGAAGGGAAATTATTATTGAGCCAAAATATAAATGACCCGTTGAAAAATATGCAGATTAAATTATTAACCGAAGATGGAAAATTAATTAATTCAACTGTCACCGATAGCATCGGGCATTTTAAATTCGAAAACCTGAATCCCGATATTAAATATTTAGTACAACTGGACGAAACCAACCCTCAACTGGTGGACAAAGACAAAGTGTATATGGCAAACACGAATGATAAAATTGTCAGAGTAATAGTGATAAACGACAGAGGAGGGAAATTTATTTTCAACGATTTGCCTCTTGACCCCAATGAAATGGAATTGATACCCGTAGCTAATGATGCCACTTTTGCTGGTAATTTACTATACGGAACTGACCCTTCCAAACCATTAGCAAATCAGAAAGTTAATTTAGTAAACGATAAAGGGGAAATAATAGCCACTACTACTACTAATAGTAAAGGAGCTTTTGTGTTCCGTAATTTACCTGCTGACCAGAATTTTCTTGTAAAGGTGGATGAATCAAATCCTAAACTGGAAGCAAATACCAAAATAACAATTACCAATAAAAAAGGGGAAGAAATGCAAACTACCAATGCGGGAGACAAAGGGCAGTTTAAATTCACGTTTTTATCTTCAGACAAAGTTACTATGAAAGAAATGTCGGTGGAAGACAGTGAACTTAAATTTGATTTTAAAGGAAGATTAGCCAATGAATACAAATCTCCGCTAATAAATTCGGTGGTTAATTTGGTAAACGAAAAAGGAGAGATTTTGAAAACCACCCGCACCGATGCAAAAGGCGGTTTTCAGTTTGTTAACCTGCCAAGCGACAAAAGTATGTTATTTGCTCTTGAAGAAGAAAATGACAGCAAAATACAATCAAGTAACAAATTATTTTTAACGGATTCTAATGGTAAAATTATAAAAGAATTTACTCGGAATAAAAACGGCAAATTCGATTTCACACTTTTGCCCAGCGACCTGAAAAAATTAGGAGAATTATATGTAGATGATACGCAGCTTTCGTTTACTCATAAAAAAACAACTCCAAAAGCAGGAATAAAAACGGAACCAAAAACGGAACCCAAAACAAATGAGACAATAGCAACCATCGAAAATCTGTATTACGATTTTGACGAGTATTTAATATTACCCCAATCCATTAAAACACTTTATAAGATAACAGATATTATGCAAAAAAATCCTGACTATTTTATTGAGTTCTCTTCCTATTCTGATGCCCGGGGCACTGCCGATTACAATTTGAAATTATCCATGCGCAGAGCAAAATCGGCAAAGGACTTTTTAATTGTGGAAGGAATTGATGCTAAAAGAATTTCAGCAAAAGGCTATGGTGAAACTAATTTAGTGAATAGTTGCGGGGATAATAAGGAATGTTCGGAAGAACAACACCAGGAAAACAGGCGAACGGAGGTAAAAATATTTAAAAAACAGGAAGTATTAAGCAGGAAGTAAAAAGCATTAAGATAAAAAAATCCGCTACGTTTTAACCTAGCGGATTTTTTATTCCATCTGAATTCTTTGTACTTTGCTTATTTATCTAAATCTTCAAAGTTCACATCCGTAAAACTATTATCCGTTTTAGGAATTTCATTTTCCTGTTTCGTATCCACAAAAGGCGTTTCACTTCTTTCGTGATATTGACGTGGTTCAATTTCAGGAGAGTTTGTTTTGATATGTGCCAATGTTTCCGTTAGCCCTTCCACAAATCTTTCAAAATCTTCTTTATATAGAAACAATTTATGTTTCTCATAAATAAATTTCCCATCATCATTCATTCTTTTTTTGCTTTCGGTAATAGTTAAGTAGAGTTCATTTTGCCTGGTGTTTTTCACATCAAAAAAATAAGTCCTTTTACCTGCTCTTACTGATTTTGAAAAAATTTCATCTCTTTCAATTCCGTTTTTTTCTTTTCCTTCTTCCATCGTTTTTTTAATATTGTTTATCGTTGTTAAATCTTCGGTCGGCAAATGTTTACATAATATTCAGCATAACCAAATCTTGTTAATAAATATTTTGTTAATAAATCACAAAACGGCAATTCTATTTCACCAACATTACGCTTCCCTGCTCTTTCGCTATTTCACCATTACAGAAGGTAACTTCCAGTTTATACACAAATTCATTATTGTTCATGGGCAGACCATGCAATGTCCCATCCCAGCCTTCAAGCAAATCCGATGTTTCAAAAACTTTTTCACCCACACGGTCAAATATTTTCAGGTTGATGAAATCAATACCTCTGCCCTGCACAAGAAGAATATCATTATTTCCATCACCATTTGGAGAAAATCCTGTCGGCATAAAATAAGTATAACGAGCAGTAACGTTTACCACTGTAGTATCCGTATTAACGCAACCGTTCACATCCTGGTAGGTAACATAATATTGTTGACTTAGGTTAGGAGAAACAGTGGCTGTTTGGCACGTGCCACAAGCAAGGTGAATGTTTGGTCCCCACAAATAAGAAAGTCCTGTAGGTTGAGCCGTCAGGTCCGTACTTTCACAGGCATTGATACTCGTATTTCCCGTAATGGTAACAGGTATAGGTGTTACAATATGTATGTAACCGGTTCTTATCATCGTATCCGTCCCTCCCGAATTGCTCACAATTAATGTTACAGTATAGTTTCCCGGGGCGGAATAACACACATTAATAGGTCCGCTGGTGATGGCAGTAGCAGGTGTCCCCCCCGGAAATGACCAACTCCAGGTCGTTGGTGGTCCTATACTCAAATTAGTAAAGTTAACACAACCGCTGTTGCAAAGCAATGTGTCATTTGCCACAAAGTTGGCAGTTGGCGGGGTACAACTGTTTACGGTAACTGTGGCAACAGCCGTATTCGAACAACCGTTTGTGGTTCCAGTTACCGTGTAAGTAATAGTTCCTAAAGTGCCAGGTGTGGCCGTGGCAGTGCTCACTCCAGTTGAAGTGGCTCCTGCACTCCAATTATAGGTAGTTCCACCTGTTGCCGTTAAAGTAGCAGCAGTTCCTAAACAAATAGATGGCGAATTAACTGTTACTACCGGAATCGGGTTGGCAGTAATAGTTACCTGAGAAGTGGTTGGCGCACATGGCGAACTGGTAATGGTCCATTGAAAAACATTCGCTCCGGTTCCCAATCCCGTGAGCCCCGATGTGGGTGAGGTGGATGCGGTAATGGTTCCCGCTCCGCTTATTAATGTCCAAAGTCCTGAACCTATACTTGCGGTATTCCCGGCAAGTGTGGCAGTCGTTCCGCAAATAGTTTGGTTAAGTCCTGCTGCCGCTATGGTTGGTGCCGGGTTAACTGTTATCGTTACCTGCGAAGAGGAAGACGGGCAGGGAGCGTTCGATATGGTCCATTGAAACACATTGGCTCCTGCCCCCAGGGCAGTAACCGTTGATGTCGGAGATGTCGGAGTAGTAATGGTTCCCGCTCCTGAAATTAATGTCCATAACCCTGTGCCGGCAATAGCTGTATTTCCTGACAAAGTAGCCGAAGGGGTACAGATAGATTGATTTGCCCCCGCAACCGATACTGTTGGTGTAAGGGATGATGTTATTGTTACCTGTGATGTAGAGGCAGGACAAGGCAGATTATCTATTTCCCATTGAAACACATTGGCTCCTGCACCCATCCCGGTAATGGTTGTGGTTGGAGAAGTTGGGGTTGTAATGGTTCCTGTTCCACTTATTAATGTCCAAAGTCCTGTTCCCACCACAGAAGTATTTGCTGCCATTGTTGCATTTGCTCCGCAAACGGTTTGGTTAGGTCCGGCTGCTGCTGTGGTTGGTCCTCCTGTATTGGTAATGGTTACCTGCGAGGAGGAAGAAGCACAAGGAGCATTGGAAATTGTCCATTGAAAAACATTAGCTCCTGCTCCTAAACCTGTAACTATTGATGTTTCTGATGTAGGTGTAGTTATTGTTCCTGTTCCGCTTACCAATGTCCATAAACCTGTTCCAAAGGTTGCAACGTTTCCGGCAAAGGTTGCCGATGTGGAACAAATGATTTGGTTCGCTCCCGCTGCCGCTAAGGTTGGAGTAGCTACTGATGTTATAGTAACCTGCGATGTACTTGCCGGGCAGGGAAGATTATCTATTTCCCATTGAAACACATTGGCTCCTGCACCCATCCCGGTAATGGTTGTGGTTGGAAAAGTTGGAGTGGTGATTATTCCTGTTCCGCTTATTAACGTCCAAAGTCCTGTTCCTACAACAGGAGTATTTCCAGCCATTGTTGCATTCGCTCCGCAAACCATTTGGTTAGGCCCTGCAACTGCTGTGGTTGGTCCCCCTGTGTTGGTAATGGTTACCTGAGATGAAGAAGAAGGACAAGGCGCATTGGAAATTGTCCATTGAAAAACATTAGCTCCAACTCCTAAGCCTGTTAAGCCTGATGTTTCTGATGCAGTTGTGGTTATTGTTCCTGTTCCGCTTACCAATATCCATAAACCTGTTCCAACGAGTGCCGTATTTCCTGCTAAGGTTGCTGTGGCTGAACAAATGGTCTGGTTAGGTCCTGCCGTGGCTAATGTTGGAGTAGCCACTGATGTGATGGTTACCTGTGATGTGCTTGGAGCGCAAGGGAGATTATCTATTTCCCATTGAAATACATTTGTTCCCAAGCCTAAGCCTGTTATTCCTGTTGTTGGAGATGTTGGTGTTGTAATTGTTCCGGTTCCACTAATTAAGGTCCAAAGTCCTGTTCCCACCATAGGAGTATTTGCTGCCATAGTTGCATTCGCTCCGCAAACCGTTTGGTTAGGTCCTGCAACTGCTGTGGTTGGCCCTCCTGTGTTGGTAATTGTTACCTGGGATGAGGAGGAAGGACAAGGAGCATTGGAAATTGTCCATTGAAACACATTGGCTCCAACTCCTAAGCCTGTTAAGCCTGATGTTTCTGATGCAGGTGTAGTTATTGTTCCTGTTCCGCTTACCAATGTCCATAAACCTGTTCCAACGAGTGCCGTATTTCCTGACATGGTGGCTGTAGTTGAACATAGAGTTTGGTTGGGTCCGGCTGCTGCTGCTGTGGGTGTAATTACTGATGTTATAGTAACCTGTGATGTAGAAGCAGGACAAGGCAAATTATCTATTTCCCATTGAAACACATTGGCTCCTGCACCCATCCCGATAATGGTTGTTGTTGGAGATGTTGGAGTTGTAATTGTTCCTGTTCCGCTTATTAATATCCAAAATCCTGTTCCCACCACAGGAGTATTTCCAGCCATTGTTGCATTTGCTCCGCAAACCGTTTGGTTAGGTCCTGCAACTGCTGTGGTTGGTCCTCCTGTATTGGTAATGGTTATCTGGGATGATGATGAAGGGCAAGGCGAATTACTTATTGTCCATTGGAAAACATTTGCGCCTGTCCCCATCCCCGTAATTGTTGTTGTTGGAGAAGAAGGGGTTGTAATAATTCCCGTTCCGCTTACTAATGTCCATAATCCGTTTCCAATAAGTGCAGTATTTCCTGACATGGTGGCTGTAGTTGAACATAGAGTTTGGTTGGGTCCGGCTGCTGCTGCTATGGGTGTAATTACTGATGTTATAGTAACCTGTGATGTAGAAGCAGGACAAGGCAAATTATCTATTTCCCATTGAAACACATTGGCTCCTGCACCCATCCCGATAATGGTTGTGGTTGGAGAAGTTGGAGTTGTTATTGTTCCTGTTCCGCTTATTAATGTCCAAAGTCCTGTTCCCAAAACGGGAGTATTTGCTGCCATTGTTGCATTCGCTCCGCAAACAGTTTGATTGGGTCCTGCTGCAGCTGTAGTTGGTCCTCCTGTGTTGGTAATGGTTACCTGCGATACTGATGCCGGACAAGGCGCATTGGAAATAGTCCACTGAAACACATTTGCGCCAACGCCTAATCCGCTTATGGTAGTGGTTGGAGAGGCAGGGGTTGTTATTGTTCCCGAACCGATAAATAAAGTCCAGGTTCCTGTTCCGACCACAGGGGTATTAGCTGCCATGGTTGTCGTTGGGGAACAGGCAGATTGATTTGGTCCTGCATTCGCAATGGTGGGACTAGCAACTCGTGTTATGGTAACCTGTGATGAACTTGGCGGACAGGGAAAATTACTTATTGTCCATTGAAAAACATTTGCACCGATACCCAAACCTGTGATTCCGGTAGTTGGTGACGCAGGAGTGGTAATTGTTCCTGTTCCGCTAACCAACGTCCAAAGCCCTGCACCTGAGGCAGGTACATTTCCTGCCATGGTTGCCGTAGTTCCGCAAACCGTTTGATTAGGTCCTGCTGCTGATGCTGTTGGTCCTGGTGTTAGTGTAATTGTTACTTGTGCTGTTGATGCCGGACAGGGGGCATTTGATATCGTCCATTGAAACACATTTGCTCCCGCACCCAAAGAAGTGATAGTTGTTGTTGCTGATGTGGGAGTAGTTATAGTTCCTGTGCCGCTTATTAAAGTCCATAGTCCTGTTCCAACCACGGGAGTATTTCCCGCCATAGTGGCTGTATTTACACAAGTTGATTGATTAGATCCTGCATTTGCCACTGTTGATGATGCAACCGATGTAATGGTTACTTGAGTAGAACTGGACGGGCAAGGTAAATTACTGATTGTCCATTGAAACACATTTGCACCTATGCCTAAGCCGGTGATAGTTGTGGTGGGAGACGAAGGTGTTGTAATTACTCCGGTGCCACTCACTAAAGCCCAGAGCCCGGAACCAACTGCGGGCGAATTTGCTGCCATAGTAGCATTGGTTCCGCAAACGGTCTGATTTGGTCCTGCAACGGATGTGGACGGTCCTCCGGTGTTGGTTATAGTTACCTGGGAAGAAGAAGGTGCACAGGGCGGACTGGTTATTGTCCATTGAAACACATTAGCTCCTGCACCTAAACCTGTAACGGTTGTGTTTGGCAACGCCGGATTAGTGATGGTGCCTGCCCCGCTAATTAATGTCCAGGTTCCTGTGCCGGTTACAGGTATGTTTCCACCTAATGTAGCATTAGTGGAACAAACGGATTGATTTGCCCCGGCTACAGAGGGAGTAACACCCGGGCTAACAGTAACGATTATTTTTTTTCTGAACGAACCCGGGCAGATTCCAACATAATAGTTGGTAGTGGCAAATAAAGCGGGAGTAGTATAAGTTGACCCGGTGCCTAATACCGCTCCCCCGGTTGGGGCAGCATACCAGGTAATAGTTCCCGGTATAGAGCCGACTATGGTTGCCGCAAGTGTTGCAGTGTTACCCGAACAAATAGTAACATTGGCAGCAGTTAAGGTATCCACCACAGGAACCACTTGTGTGGGCAGCCCCGCACCACCCTGGGTGGCACCATTCGGAGGAAATTCATTTAATGAACCCGAGTTGGTTGTTCCGTTTACACCGGCAGTTGCTGTTCTTGCTATTGCTCCGTTTGAAATCCCAATATATCCTCCTCCTCCTCCTCCTCCCGGACCTTCTGCTTCACTTATACCCCCGCCCACTATCTGGCTACCGCCATTTGCACCATTTGCACTGGCAGTTATTCCTGATATGGTTCCAATCGAATTTATTACTATAGTACCACCTGCTCCTCCGCCACCCGACCCATCTACTCCTGAATTTCCGCCCGGGGAACCGTTAGCAGTAATTGTTCCGGCACCGGATACAGTTCCGTAGCTTAAAATATAAATTAACCCTCCTCCTCTTCCGCCACTGCCGGCTCCGCCATTATCCTGGTCCCCGGCACCACCACCTCCGCCCATAAATAATCTGCCTGTGGAATAATCCAATGGACGACCTCCCCATCCTCCCAAATTGCATCGTGAATCTCCACCCCAGGCATTACCCACCCCTACCGTTCCGGGTCCGGTGGTGGTAGCATTAGCGTCACTTGCTGAAAATGAATAACCACCTCTGCCTCCTCCTGATGAAACATTTGCCGAAAAACCGGCAGATTCCAAATTCCATGCTGTTGTCCAGCCTCCACCCGAATTATCCGGGTTTCCATTTCCGTTCCAGCCTGCTATATTCCCGGCATTTCCTCCTCCTCCTCCTCCGCAATTCCATACATTTCCTCCGCCTCCGGCGTTTGCTCCTGCTCCCCGGCAATATTTCCCTCCATAAGGAGTGTAATCTACATCATACCCTGCAATGCCCTCGCCTTTGTTTGTTCCAACATCCAGGCTAATGCAAGAAACCAATACTGTTTGTGTGTGAGCTCCATTGGAAAACAAAGCTCCTCCCCTGAATCCGGCAGCACTGGTGGATATAAAGGCACCTGCGTTAAAAACAATGGTGCTCAATGCTTCAATAGCCACTATGCCGCCTGTTGAACCATTCCATACCTGGGTGGTAATAGTTCCGGGTGCAGTTATGGTGAGATTGTTATACCTCGGAACACGCACTATCTGAACCCTTCCGGCTGACGTATAACTTTTTGTCAACCCGCAATCTATTGTAAAATTGGTAGCATTGGGAACGGTGGCTACCTGGCAAAATTCATAATTTCCGCAATTGTTATAATTAGTTATCCCACCCCAGGTAACGTCATTAGGATTACTAATCGCTGGGGTAAAAGCATCAGGCTGACCAAGAATGGTGGTTCCTTGCATTTGAACAATCATTATCAAATCTCCGGGTGCGAGGGCTGCCGCAAATCGTCCGTTGGCATTTAACCCGGAGGCGGCAACGTTGATGGTTGTGGCTCCTGCGGCTACATTAGCAGTTAAGGTGGTAAATTCATTTACTATTCTGTTGGCAGTATTTATGTTCGGGCTTAAGTCTTTTCCCCGCTGGGCGAATGAAAATGAAAAAGTAAAAACGAATGCAAGTAATAAATTTTGTTTGAGTAACTTCATTGATTGATAACGCCTGAACTTAAAAGTGTACTAAATTAGTACAATTTTTCGGTTTGAAAAAATAATAAATTACTTAATAGATTAATTGCATCTATACAGAGGTGAAAGATGCCGTGGAACTATAATGAAGCAATAAAAGGAATGACATTATTTTTTATTCTTCTTTTTCTTCCTTAAACGGACTTCGCGGAATCCATTCGGTTGGTTTAAGATAATCCACAAATGGTTTGATAATTCTGTTGGATAGCGGATTGCGATGACGGATGTAACACTTCAGTTCATAAGCTTTTGCCCCCACCGTGCTTTTTATTTCTGATGCCGTTCGTCCCAGGTAAAGTTGTTTGGCATTTTGAGCAATTCCTTCTTTCACATAATCATACAGTATGTTTTGGTATATTTCCATTTCTTTATTTACTTCATAATCCAATCCTATGAAATGTGCTTCTATATCTTCTTTCAGAATATAAGTGGTTCTGAATCCCACTAATTTCTGGTGATAGTAGTAAGCAATAAAATTAAAACTGGAGTTCAATGCTCTTTTCATTTCAGCAAAATAAGGCGCACTTAAGGATGCCATTCTGAATTTTGCTTTCAGGTGAACGTTATTATAAAGCTGTTCTATTTCTATAGCATTTGCGTTTATATCATCAGCAGAAAAGGCTCTTCGTTCCATGGCTAAGCCTTTCTTTACAATCCCTTTGGCGCGATGCCTGTATTTCTTGCTCATCGAATTCAAATACTCGTCAAAGGTTTTCCAATTTATATCCACCATCATGTTTGGTTCCACCAGGAAATCGTGGTACTTAAATTCTTCCAGCTCTTTCGAATAGTGGAGTGTATCTGCATAAAAATCCTTTACCAGCACTGCCGCTATTTTTCCCCGAAGTTTTTCTGCCCTGCTTATTCTGTATATCACATCTGCAAGTGCATCAAAGGCAAGTGTTTTATCCAACTGCGGGGCAATCGCAAACCCATGTTCCCCGCTAATAAAAGCATTTCCACAAATCAGCAACCGCATATTTATTTTATCTGCGCTTCTCAACAAATGATTCGTAATATGTTTTTTAATGTAATTAGTTATCATACATTGAAACTCTTCGGGTTCCTGTTCCAGCATACTTCCAAAGCTTTCGGCAGAGAAGTCTATCACCTGGAAATAGGCAATCGCAACGGGTTGGGATGCATCATAAATGATAGAA
>JANYDQ010000270.1 GCA_025363555.1 Bacteroidota bacterium
AATCTTTTTTGTCCCCCCATATTGCAACGCAACAAAAAAGGATTTCCGCTACAATCCCTCACGCTGCGCTTCCTGTAGTTCGTTTCCTGAACTAATAAACCACTCAACTATGCACCAAAAGCAGGTCGAGTAAAAATCTCCTTACAGCAAGGTCCGTAAATTCTGGAAGTATGCCTTTCGTTCTCGGAAGTATGCCTTTCGTTCTCGGAAGCATGCCTTTTCTTCTCGGAAGCATGCCTTTCGTTCTCGGAAGCATGCCTTTCGTTCTCGGAAGCATGCCTTTCGTTCTCGGAAGTATGCCTTTTGTACTTGGAAGTGTGCCTTTTGTACTTATACCTTTAAGGATGATGGGAGAAGGGAGCCAAGAGGTGTAAAGTATTAATAATAAAAAAATCCCGCTTTCAAAAGCCGGGATTGTTTTTTAGGAGATTATAAGTTGTATTACTTACAATTTTTTTTTATTACATCATAAATTTTAAAATCCCCCAGCTCCCCCGCCTTGCTCCAGTCCTTGCAAGCCCCCTTCGCATCTCCCGATTGAAACTTAGCAGTTCCTCGTTGTTCGTATGCCTGGAAATCTTTTTTGTTCAATTGAATCACTTTGGTGTAATCATCAATGCTTGCCTTGTAATCTTTCAGAAATAAGTAAGAAGAACCCCGGTTGAAATACGCATCCGAAAAACTTTTGTCCTGTTTAATGGCAATATTAAAATCATCAATCGAGCCCCGGTAATCTTCCAGTTTGGCTTTCAGCTTACCCCTGCCTTTATAGGCTTTTGCGTGAAGAGAATCAATTTCAATTGCCATATTAAAATTTTCCATAGCTCTTTTATCATCTTTTTGAATCAAATAAATTTCTCCTGAATAATAATAAGCATCTGCATTTTTGTGATTGAGTTCAATTGCCTTATTCAATTCCATCATTGCCACATCGTAGTTTCCTTCGTTAAATTTAACAATACCGTTTTTTAGATTAATGGTAGAATCTTTTTGGGAAAACAGGAAAGCAGGAAACAGAAGGAATAGTAAAAGAAATATTCCATTATAAGACCTCACCCCCAGCCCCTCTAATTGAAGAAGGAGAGGGGTGACGGTACCTGACGTTCGCTGGTAATTGTTTTTGTTTTTAAATATTGAAATCATATAAATTTAATTAGCCTCTCACCTTTAAGGGGAGGGATGCTTTATTTTATCAACACCAGCCTCCTGCTCACACTTCCCTGCTCTGTTGCAATTTCGATACTATATACTCCTGCATCCAGTGTGCTTGTATCGAAAGTATATTTATGTTTTTTCAAACCTGAATTATTTTTTTCCTCATTAACTGTCCTCACTGTTTGTCCTAATTTATTGAACAAATAAATATCAATCGAAGTATTTTCAGTAGTGCTGAACTCGATGGTAAATTCATCAATAGCTGGGTTCGGATAAATAATTATGTCCTCAAGCGGAATGCTTGCTTCATCAATACCTGTATGCGTTACATATACATGAATAATTGTATCCGAACTGCAACCCTGGGCATTAGTACCTGTAACGGTATATGTAGTAGTTATCGTTGACGAAGCAATAACGGTTGCACCTGTAATGGTGTTCAATCCCGTTGGCGGAGCCCATGAATAGGAAACCGCATTGTAAGCAGTTAAAGTAACCGAGCCGCCAAAGAGCACACTGGTAGAATATGTATTGGCTGTAATCAGCGGTGCAGGATTGATAGTTAAATGAGCAGTGTCAGGCGAAGAGTTCGGGCAAAGCGCATTATTATCAGTTACGTAATAGGTAGTTGTTCCAACATTTGTTGCACCTGTGTTAAAGTTATTTCCGGTTCCAATCAAATTAATCAAAGTAACATCGCTGTACCAATGCGGATTATTTCCTGTTGAGAAAAGAACAGGAGAACCTCCAATGCAAATAGTAGTATCGTGTGCAGTAGGCTGCGGTGGCGATTGGTTAATTGTTAATGATACCGAATCTGCTGCCGTACTGGTACAACCGTTCACACTATCCGTTACATAATAAGTATATGTTGCGGCAGCGGTTTGCCCGGTAGTGTATGTATTGCCTGTGTTTACAATAGTTGTAAGGGTTGCATTGCTATACCATGTTACATTTGTTCCTGTTGATGATAAATCAGGAATTGTAGTTCCGGTACAAACTGTAATGTTGTTGGCAACTGGAACCGAAGGCACAGGAAGGATAACAAGGGTAGCTGTATCCAAATTACTTCCGCAACCTGTAACCGTATCGTTTTGTACAACGTAATAAGGATACGTTCCCGGAACGGTTTGTCCTGTTGCAAACGAAGCCCCACTGAACAAAAGTACATTGGCTGTATCATACCATTGAACATTATTGCCAATGGCAGTCAAATTAGGAATACCGGCAGAAGCACAAACCGCAACATCAGAAGTTATCGGCATTCCCGGAAGTGAATTGATAATCATATTCACCGAATCAACAGGACTTACGCAACCATTCACCGTATCTGTCTGCGTTACATAATAAGGATAAATGCCCGGAACAACATGTGCGGTATTAAATACATCTCCTGAGTGAACAAGAGTGATAGAAGTGTTATACCATTGAACATTTTGTCCATGGAAAATTAAAATGGCAAGTGCGGTACGGAAACAAATTGCAGTATCATCCACACTTGGCATAGCAGGTGTTTGATTGATGGTTAACGAAACCGTATCTGTCATTCCGGCAGGACAACCTGCAATATTATCATTTACATAATAAGTATAAACACCGGCAGTGGTTTGCCCTGTCGGGAAATTAAAGCCTGTGTTTACTAAGTTAGTTAATAACCCATCGCTGTACCAGTTTACAATTGTACCTGTGGTAGCCATCAAATCAGGAATAGCACCTCCGCTGCAAACTACTACATCTGCAACAGCAGGTGGAGTAGTCGGCTGTGTGTTAATGGTTAAAGTAGCAGTATCCACAGGACTTGCAATACATCCCGGCAAACTATCGGTTACATAATAAGTATAAGTACCTGCGGCAGTTTGCCCGGTTGCAAATGTATTTCCAACATTTACTAAATTAGTTAATGCAGCATTGCTGTACCAGTGAATAATATTTCCGCTTGTAGCAATCAAATCAGGTGTGGCAATGCTGGTGCAGGAAATTACATCAGCCACCACAGGAGGATTGTTCGGCTGAACACTGATGGTTAATGTTGCAGTATCGGCAATGCTTGAACAACCTGTTACAGTATCCATATCAATTACATGATAAGCATAAACACCGGAAGCTGTCATTCCTGTCGCAAACGGACTGCCTGTTCCAACAAGTGCAGAAGCGGTATCGTACCACATAATATTATTTCCTGTAGATGTTAAATCAGGAACAGGGCTTCCGAAACAAGCAGAAGCATCAGTTGCAACTGGTGTTGCTGGCAGTGCATGGATAGTAAGGCTTGCTGTATCGGGGGCGCTTTCACATCCGTTCACTGTTTCTGTAACAGTGTAAATATATATTCCCGGTGAAGTTTGCCCTGTTGCAAAAGTATCCAATGTGGAAACAGTTACCATGGCTGTGTCATACCAATGAATGTTGGTTCCGGCAGTAATTAAATCAGGAATAGTTCCTCCAAAACAAACTGCCTGATTGGAAGCAAGAGGAGCATCAGGAACACTATTGATAGTAAGTGTATCCGGTGCCAAAGGGCTTTGAATTCCATTCACTGTTTGTGTTGCATAATAAACATAAGTACCCGGAGATGTTTGTCCTGTGGCGAAAGGACTGCCCGAATAAACAAGCGAATCTAACTGTGCATTGTTATACCATTCAATGTTTAAACCAACAGCAGTTAAATCTGGAACAGAAGTTCCGGCACACACCACCTGGCTTGCAACAATCGGTGCTCCCGGGTATATTGTAAGAACAACAGTATCAGGTGTGCTTTCGCAACCGTTCATATTTTGTGTTACATAATACGTATAAACACCAACCGCAGTTTGCCCGGTTGCAAATGTATCGTTTGTTGAAACAATAAACATTGCAGTATCATACCAGGTAATGTTTGTTCCGGTAGCAATCAAGTCAGGAGTTGGTAAACTATAAGCCACCATTGTATCGTTTGCAGAAACAGGTGGAGTAAAGTTGATATTAAGCGCAACTGTTGAAACAGGACTAGTACATCCGTTCATTGAGTCTGTTACGTAATAGGTATATGTTCCTGGAGTTGTTTGAAGCGGAGTATATGGACTTCCTGTAAACACAAGAGTAGTAAGCAACGAATCGCTGTACCATTGAACATTGGTTCCTGTTGCATTAAATGCAGGATTGCTTGTTCCAAAACAAATAGCTGTATTTGCAGAAGTGGTTGGAGCAAGCGGAATTGCATAGATAGTTAAAGTAGCTGTATCAGCAGGACTTTCACAACCATTTACCGTTTGAGTAACGGTATAAGTATAAACTCCCGGAGCAGTTTGTCCTGTTGCAAATGTATCGTTTGTTGAAACTGTAACCATTGCAGTATCGTACCAGGTAATGTTTGTACCGCTTGTTGTCAAATCCGGAATTGTTCCGCCAGCACAAACACTTTGACTGGAAGCAATCGGTAAAGATGGAATTGCATTAATAGTTAAGGTTACTGTAGTTGGAGCACTTGTAATATTATTTTCCGTTTGATTTAGGTAATAGGTATAGGTCCCCACTACAGTATCTCCCGTTGCATAAGGACTTCCGGAATAAACAGGAACAGTTAATAATGAATCGCTAAACCATTGAACGTTTAAGCCTGTTGCAGTTAAGTCAGGAACAGTATTTCCATAACACACCGTTTGATTAGGTGCTGTTGGAGCAACAGGGTAAATAGTGAGAACTACTGTATCCAATGTGCTTTCACAACTATTTAATGTTTGACTTACATAATACGTATATGCACCCACAGCAGTTTGCCCGGTTGCAAATGTATCATTGGTAGAAACAGAAACCATTGCAGTATCATACCATGTTATATTACTTCCAACTGCTATTAAGTCCGGAGTAGGCGAGCCAAATACAGAAGAAGCATTAGCCACAGAAACAGGAGGTGTTAAATATATAGTAAATACAACCGTTGCATAAGGACTGCTACATCCATTTGCAGATTGGGTAATGTAATAAGTATATACTCCGGCTGTTGTTTGAGAAGGAGTAAACGTACCTCCGCTTCCAACAAGAGTTGTTAATGTTGAATCGCTATACCAGCTTAAATTTGTTCCGGTTGCCGTAAATGCAGGGTTTGTTTGCCCGAAACAGATAGACGCACTGCCTGATGTCGTTGGCATTACAGGTGTAGGATAAATAGTTAACGTAACAGAATCAGCAGGGCCTTCGCATCCGAATGTTGTTTGTGTTACATAATACGTATAAGTACCAACGGCTGTTTGTCCTGTATTATAAGGATTACCTGCGAAGAGAACGGTTGTTAAGGTTGTATCTCCATACCATTGAAGATTAGTTCCAACAGCAGTAAGTGGTGTTATTGATTGTCCAAAACAAGCAGTAGCGTCTGTTACAACAGGGGCAGCAGGGGCAGTGTTTATTGAAAGAATAACCGAATCCGGTGTACTGGTACATCCTGTAACAGAATCCGTTTGTGTTACAAAATAAACATGGGTGCCGATAGCTGTTTGTCCGGTATTAAATGTTGTTCCGCTATGAACAAAAGTCATGGAAGAATCATACCATTGTATAGCTGTTCCCGTAGAAGTTAAATCAGGTATGGAATATAGCGCACAAACAAATACATCGGGTGCAATTGGTGGAGGAGTAAAATGAATGGTTAAGTTCACAGTATCTGCATGGCTTTCACATCCTGTTAAAGTATTCGTTTGAGTAACATAGAATGTATGAACAGCTCCGGCAGTTATTCCAGTTGCAAACGGACTGCCAGTTCCGACAACTGTTCCCGAAGTATCATACCATTGAATATTTACACCTGTTGATGTTAAATCAGGTGTAGGAGTTCCAAAACAAATTGCTGTATCACTTGCAATAGGTATAACAGGAAGTGCATTGATTGTAAGTGTTACAGTAGTATGCGGACTTTCACAACCATTTACAGTTTGTGTTACAGAATATGAATATACTCCAGAGGCAGTTTGTCCGGTTGCATAAGGGTTTCCATTAAACACAACTGTTGTGGTATCGTACCATTGAATTGCAGTTCCTGTTGCAGTTAAGTTTGGAATTGTTCCGCCAAAACAAGCATTATGATTAGCAGAAACAGGTGCAGATGGAATAGCATTAATAGTAAGTGTTACAGTCGTTGAAGGACTTTCAATGCCATTGATTGTTTGTGTAACGTAATAGGTATAAACCCCTACAGCAGTTTGTAAAGTTGAGAATGGATTGCCTGCATACACTAAAGTAGTAAGTAACGAATCGTTGTACCACTGAATATTTGTACCTGTTGCTGACAAGTCAGGAATGGTAGTTCCAAAACATGCGGATTGATTTAGTGCCGGAGGATTACTTGGATAAATTGTTAACACCACTGTATCAAGCGTACTCTGACATCCGTTCATTGTTTGAGAAACATAAAAAGTATAAACACCTATTGCTGTTTGCCCGGTTGCAAATGTATCATTGGTGGAAACAGTTACCATAGCTGTATCGTACCATGTAATATTAGTTCCTGCAGCAATCAAGTCTGGTGTTGGAGTTCCAAAGGAAATAGAAATATCACTAACTGAAACAGGCGGAGTAAAGTAAATAGTAAATACAACTATTGAAGCCGGACTGTTACATCCATTCACTGTTTGAGTAACATAATAAGTATATACTCCAGGAGCGGTTTGTGTTGGAGTGAATGTACTTCCGCTATGAACAAGAGTTACAAGAGTAGAATCACTGTACCAATTAATTGTTGTCCCTGTAGCTGTCAATGTTGGATTCGTTTGTCCGAAACAAACTGATGTGTTTCCTGAAGTTGTTGGAGAAGCAGGAATTGGATGAATAGTCAACGTTACTGTATCAGCAGGACCTTCGCAACCACCGGCATTTTGAGTTACATAATATGTATAAGTTCCAACAGCCGTTTGTTCGGTATTATAAGAGTTGCCGCTCGACACTAATGTCATGGAAGTAGTATACCATTGAATTCCGGTTCCAGTTGCAGTAAGTGATGGAATTGATTGTCCGAAACAAGCATTTGCATCAGATGCGACAGGTGCTAATGGAACTGCATTTATTGTAAGAACAACTGAATCAGGAATACTTTGACATCCAGTTATTGTATTGGTTTGTGTTACAAAATAGGTATAAACACCAACTGCAGTTTGTCCGGTGCTGTAAGAGCTTCCTGTTGCAACTTGAGTCATAGTAGAATTAAACCATTGTATGTTTGTTCCTGTTGCTGTTAGAGGAGGCACAGTTAATCCTGAACAAACAGAGACATTCGAATTGGTTGGCGGTGCAGTGAAATTAATTGTTAATGTTACAGTATCCGATAAACTTTGGCAACCTGTTGAAGAATTTGTTTGTGTTACAAAGAAATTATAAACATCTGCGGCAGTTAATCCTGTTGAATAAGAACTACCAGTTCCTACCTGTGTTCCAAGTGTATTGAACCAATGAATATTTGTTCCGGCTGCTGTTAAATCAGGAGTTGCGCTTCCAAAGCAGGAAGAAGTGTCAGAAGCAACAGGTATGGAAGGCAGTGCATTAATGGTTAGTGAAACACTTGTATGCGGACTTTCACAACCATTCACTGTTTGGGTAACTGTATAATTATAAATTCCAACTGTTGTATGCCCCGTTGCAAAAGGAGTTCCAGTATGAACCACAAAAGTGCTATCATACCATTGAACATTTGTTCCTGATGAAGTTAAATTAGGAATTGTTCCGCCAACACAAGCAGTTTGATTGGTTGAAACAGGTGCTGTAGGAATAGCATTAATTGTTAATGAAACAATTGTCGCAGGACTTGGAATACTATTTACGGTTTGAGTCACGAAATACGTATAAACTCCAACAGCAGTTTGTCCGGTTGGGTAGGTATTTCCGGTATGAACAAGAGTTGTAAGCGATGCATTGCTATACCACTTAATATTTGTTCCGGATGCAGTTAAATCAGGTACCGTATTTCCAAAACAAATTGTTTGACTGGCAGATACAGGTGCAAGCGGGTGTATTGTAAGTGTAACTGTATCAGGAGTACTTGCACAACCATTCAACGTTTGTGTCACATAATAGGTATATGCACCTATAGCAGTTTGTCCTGTCGCGAAAGTATCATTGGTTGAAACATTTACCATTGCAGTATTATACCAGTTGATGTTTGAACCAACAGCAATTAAATCCGGTGTTGCTGAACCAAAAGGAATAGATATGTTGCTTACAGAAACAGGCGGTGTATAATAAATGGTAAATACAACAATTGATGCCAAACTACTGCAACCATTGGCAGTTTGAGTAACATAGAAAGTATATGTACCAGCCGTTGTTTGAGTAGGAGTAAAGGTACTTCCTGTATGAACAAGAGTAGTTAAACCTGCATTACTATACCAGTTAACATTAGTTCCTGTTGCTGTGAATGTTGGATTAGACTGACCAATACATATAGATGCATTACCGGAAGTTGCAGGAGTAGTCGGAATAGGGTAAATGTTTAATGTAGCCGTATCTGCTGTGCTGGAAGCGCATCCTGCCGTACTGTCTTTTATATAAAAAGTATAAGACCCAATAGCAGTTATCCCGGTGTTATACGTTGCTCCTGTATGAACAAGATTGGTTAAAGATGCATTGTTATACCATTGAATAATTGTGCCTGTTGATGTCATAGGCGGAATAGCTTGACCAAAACAAGCATTCACATCGTTGGCAGTGGGCTGAACCGGAGTAGAATTAATAAAGAGTGTTACAGTATCAGAAAAACTATGACACCCGCTTGAAGTATCCGTTTGATTTACATAATAGGTATATGTACCAATTGCAGTTTGTCCGGTTGCAAACGGGTTGCCTGTGTAAACAAGATTGGTTAATCCCGGATTACTGTACCATCTAACCGTGTCGGAACCCGTGGTGGCAGCAACAAAATCAGATACTGAAAAACCAAAACAGGCATTTACATCAGAAGTAATAGGACGTACCGGAATAGTACCAATGTTCAAATGAACAGTATCGGGATGTGAGGCACAACCTAACGCAGATTGTGTTACATAAAAAGTATAATTACCAACTGCGGTTAATCCCGTATTATAAGGACTTCCGCTATGAACCAATGTTGTTAATGCAGGATTACTGTACCATTGAACATTGGTCCCTGTTGCTGTTAACAAAGGAGTTGCCTGTCCGAAACAAGTTTGTGCATTCGGTGCTATAGGTGTTGATGGAATTGGGTTTATATTGAGTATTACCATCTTGGCTGTACTTTCGCAACCATTCAATGTTTGAGTAACATAAAAAGTATCTACACCAACTGCTGTTAAACCAGTGTTGTATGGATTTCCAGAGAACATCAATGTCATTGCAGAATTATACCATTTCAGATTTACACCTATAGCAGTAAGAGTAGAAGAACCTCCAAAGCAAGACGTTTGATTATTGGCTGTTGGTTGAGGTGTAAAATGGATAGAAAGAGTAGCAGTATCTCTTGGACTGATACAACCCAATAAAGAATCTGTTTGAGTAACATAATAATTGTATGTCCCCGGAGAGGTTAGTCCGGTAACTAAAGGATTTCCATTCTGAATAAATGCCATTGAAGAACTATACCATTTAATAGTATCACTTCCTGTTCCTGCTGCGGATAAAGAAGGTGTGGCAGTTCCGAAGCAGGAAGACACATCAGTAGCAATCGGTTTAGATGGTAAAGCATGAATGGTTAAAGTTACCATATCTGCCGGACTCTTAGGGCAACCCACAGTACTGTCAGAAACATAGAAAGTATAGGTGCCTGCGGCTGTTAAACCTGTATTATAAGCATTACCGGTAAATACATGATTGGTTAATCCGGGATTGGTGTACCATAACTGAATAGTACCTGTTGATGTTAAAGAAGGAATAGAAGTACCAAAACAAGCTGACGCATCAGTTGCTGTTGGTTGAGTTGGTGCGCTGTTAATATGCAACAAAACTGTATCTGCCCTGCTTTGGCATCCATTTACAGAGTCAGTTGCAGTTACATAAAAAGTATAAACTCCTACTGCCGTAAGTCCGGTGTTGTAAGTAGCTCCAATATGCTGTAAAACCGAAGAAGCGTTATACCATTTTATAGTATCTCCAGAGTTTCCTGTTGCTGTAAAATGCGGAACAGCATTTCCAAAACAAACACTCACGTTAGCTGAAGTGGGCGGAGTAGGTGGAATGGAATCAACCGTAATTGTTACGGCGATGGTATCAGCAGCATTTAATGGGTCGTTCGAATTTAAGTAAATGGAATAGTTATTTACTCCAAAGCCAAGCCCTGCTTTATAAAACATTGTATTAACTGTAGTGTTTCCACCGGCTGCAATTGTTCCTGATTGTGACACAAAAGAAAACAAATTAGAGGTTAAATTCCAATTCAAATTACTTCCGCCATTGGTATTACAAACGTTTATTTGTTTGGCAATAGAATCCTGACAAATGGTAAAATGGACATTCAGCGCACTAGGACTATGGCACTGCACAGGCTTAGGAAAGCCATTACCGGAAAGACATACTTTTTTGGTAGTATCGTTATTTAAGATGGTCAACGAATCGTTAAAAGTGCCCACTGTTAAAGGAGAAAAGCTAACGGTTACTCTTGCCGAATCACCTGGCAGAACAATAAATGCGGTTGGGCTAACCGTGAAAAGACTAGTAAGGTGTGTAATGTTTGACACCAGCAATGTGTCGCACCCTGTGTTTCTAATAAATAATGAAGAATCTACACGTGTTGTGTAAATCATAGTTGAATCAAAGTTTATACAATTTTTATTCAAGGTAATTATTCCTGTGCCGGTAACCTGCATAGTGCAATGTATTGAATCAAATAAACTCAATGGGTCATTAGAATGAACTATGATGTTTGTATTATAAGTGCCGGGCAACAGTCCACAACTTTTGAATTTTACGTTAACGGTTGATGAGTCGGATGGCACAGTTGAACCCGTTGCAGGTTGAAGAGTAAGCCATGTAGGAAGTATTCCAATTTTTGATATTGAATAAGCACAAGCATTGGTAAGCATTGGTCCGGAATTATATCCCGAAATATAATTGTTACCCCATTCCATGCTTGTTGCAATCACTAAACCATTCCCATAAGTGTATTCTACAGTTGTTGGAACATGCGAGTTTTGAGTTTCAGTAATTATTTGTGCAGTTAACGGTAAATTCGCAAAGTAACCGGTATTTGCATTGTTGCCTTGCAGTGCTGTTGGCAAGCCGCTTACAATTGAGTGGTTGGGTAATAAGACAGTATTATATTGTTCGGAATTACCATAAGGAACATTCACATTATCAATAATGCTTACAGCTGAACCGGCACTATTTCCTAACTGATACTGTACAATCCCTCCAGCATTTGCAAAAGCTTCGAACTTTGGCTTATTAAAAGATACATTATTGTAATATGTATAATTCT
This sequence comes from Bacteroidota bacterium, assembly GCA_025363555.1. Taxonomy (GTDB): domain Bacteria; phylum Bacteroidota; class Bacteroidia; order 2-12-FULL-35-15; family 2-12-FULL-35-15; genus 2-12-FULL-35-15. Next base: position 11,546 of record JANYDQ010000270.1, read on the forward strand.
CATCTCCACAAACTATAATGATATCATATAAATTAAAATTAGTTGCTGCTATTTGACTTGAACTTATTTTAGTAGAATGTCTTCCGAAATTGGTTAGTAAAAAACTTTGCATATCAACTCCCCATTCAGTTGTTTCCTGTATCACCAGAATAGAAGTATCGCCAACTATCCCGAATCCTCTCCCTGTAATATGATAATTTAAATTACTTCCTCCAGTATTCAATATGTGTAATTGCACTATTGATGAATCGCAGCAGCTTAATGACGCAGTTAATGAATTTGGGTTGGTAGAAATTATAGGTCTTGCAAACCCTTTTCCTGATAAACAAACCTTTTTAGTAATATCATTATTTAAGATTGTAAGAGTATCCGTAAAGCTTCCAATGGCAACAGGTGCAAAAGTTACTTTAAGTTTTGCCGAATCCCCTGGAAGTATATTAAACACTGTTTGATTTACACTGAAAATACTAAGCTGATTGGTTATATTTGTTACTTTCAATGTATCACAACCAGTATTTCTTATATAAAGGGAATCTGTATGCGTGGTATACTGCATTATGGAATCAAGGTTCAAACAATTTCTGGAAAGGGTAATATGTCCCGATCCTACCACAGTCATAAAAGCATAGGCATTAATTGTAGGGTTCAACGGGTCATTAGAGTTAATTACAATAGGATAATTATAAACTCCGGGATTAAGACCGGTACTGTTAAAGTCTAACTGAACACTTTGAGAACCTGAAGGGTTTACGTTGCCCGAATTTGGTGCCAATGTTAAACCGGGTGAACCTACTCTTACCAAATAATCTTCTGCTTCACCGTACCATCCGCTTAACCCTCCACAAGGGGCAGGAGCAGAACCGTTTGTCCAGTCAATTATTCTCATCCGGGTAAACCCCGTGCTTGCCGTAAGCGGAACATTAATTGTAAAATTGGTTATTACGGTGCCAGTATTAATATTATTTTCCATTCGTTCAGAAGCATCGAAAACCCCATTTCTATTCCAATCCACCCAAACAGAAAAATAAGCGGAAGATCCAACTGCCTGGACCGTAAGCGTGAACGAACCACCCGGTACTTGAGATACCATTACCGAAGAAAAATAACTTACTCCGGGACCAGACGTGCTTGTGAATCCTGCATCAACAGGCGCTGTAATATTTACATTGCCTCCTGAAGTAGTTACACTGTTAATGTAATAATAAGAATTCGATGGATACATTACTGGGATACAATAACCAGAAGGAGAAGAACCACTTCCTCCGCCTCCGTAAGCGGTCCAGTTAAGAATGCTTCCCCCCGAATTATTAATTGTAAAAGATGTTTGCACCGAATCGGCACAGGTTAAAGTTACCAATATAGAATCCGGGTTGACAGAAATAATAGGTCGCTGAAAACCTTTACCAGTAAGGCAGACTTTTTTAGTAATATTATTGTTTAATATGGTCAATGTATCCGTGAAAGTTCCCACTGCAACAGGTGCAAATGTTGCTATCACTTTTGCAGAATCGCCTGGAAGAATATTAAATACAGTTTGATTGACCGTAAAAATACTTAACAAGTTAGTAATATTAGTAACCTTCAAGGTATCGCAACCTGTATTTTTAATATAGAGAGAATCTGCATGTGTGGTGTATTGCATTATTGAATCCAAATTCAAGCAGGTTTTTGTTAACACAATATGCCCGGCACCCACCACGTGAAGTGTAAGAGGAACAGTATCTATTGGGTGTAATGGGTCGTTTGAATTAATTCTTAAATTAGTAGTATAAGTGCCCACAGGTTTGCCACAGCTTTTGAATTTCAAATTCACCGTGGAAGCACTACCGGGTGTTACTACACCGGAAAGAGGTGTTATACTTAACCAATCGGGGAAACCTTGTGTACCGGTTATGGTAATATCATCAATATTTACGCCTGATGAGACAACAGAATAATCGGAAGTAAATAAAAATCGCAATTTAATGTTATCTCCATTTACCACATAAGGAGTGAGTGAAAAGGAATGAACACCCCAGGCAGGCTGAGAGCAATTGAGCGAATTTAAAATACTATACGCTCCTCCGTTTACACTTATCTCAACCCTGTATGCATCGCAACAACATTCCATCGAACTTTTGCTCCAGAAAGTGAGTACACTGGCAGCAGCATTAGTTATGGTTAATGGTTGGGCAAGTTCTATATACTGATTATCATTATTTGAGTAAAATCCTGTCGGGCTTTCTTTCAAAGAATAAGTTCCGGTATGAGGGTCAGCAACAACAGTCCAATTGTTACCTGTAGTTCCTCCTGTTACCCACCTGCTTAAGCCAGTTTCAAAACCTTCCGTAAAATTCTGGCTGTTCATAATCTGGTAAGTTAACGGACTTCCTCCACCGGTATTGTGAATCGTTAAAGGATCTGTCACCGAATCGCAACAGGCAAGAGTTATATTAAATGAGGTAGGAGTGGATGAAAAATTCGGTTTCCCAAAACACTTTCCTGTCAAACAAACTTTTTTTGTCACATTATTATTCAATATTGTGAGTGTATCGGTAAAAGAACCAACTGATGTGGGTGCAAAGGTGCATTTCAGTTTTACCGAATCGCCAGGTAACACATTAAACACTGTTTGGTTTGGAGTAAAAATACTCAATAAATGAGTTATGTTAGTTACTTTCAAAGTATCACAACCAATGTTTTTGACATATAACGAATCGGTGTGAGTGGTATATTGCATAATGGAATCGAGGTACAAGCAATTTCTTCTCAGTGATATGGTTCCAGCTCCGCCCACATGCACACTGTAAGGTACCGCGTATGGGTTGTGCAACGGGTCGTTTGTGTTTATTAATATGTTTCCGGTGTATGTGCCTACAGTTAAATTGTTAGAGTTAAAAGTTACATTGATGGTGGAAGTGGAGCTAACAGGTACTGTTCCTGAATAAGATGACAAAGAAACGAGAGAACCAATTTTTACTGTATAATCTTCGAACTGCCCGTACTGAACATTGGTACAAGGTTGCGGTAAAGCACTTCCGGAATAATCAGATACTACTCTCATTCTTAATGCCTGATTTCTTACTGCGGTAATGGGGATGGTAATGTTTCCGGTATGTAAAGTGTTTGGCAAAACATTAAGATTACTATAAACTAATTCTCCTGCCTGAAATATTCCATCGTTATTGTAATCTATCCAAACCTTAACATTTTCGGGATAAGTAGCGCCTGTTTGCACTGAAATGGAATAGGAATGATTTGGTATGAGCAAGGCGCTATTGGTAGCGGTAAAATTTTGATAACCACCAGCCGAACCATCTAAACTGGTATTGTTTATGGAACCAAAGGTAACATTGTAAATACCCATGGCACAACACCAACTAGTATTGGTAGGAGTGCAGGAAGCCGCAATTGGAAGATTCGAATTTTGCATACTATAGGTTAAAGCCGCGCCTCCTGTATTATGTATTGCCAGTGTAGTTGTTAAAGAGTCGGAACAACCCAGATTAATGTTAAACGATGGGGGAGTGGTGGATATAATTGGAGGCGGGTATCCTTTTCCTGTTAAACAGATGGCAGTATCAACAATGCTGGTATGCAATGTTAATGAACCTGTAAAAGTACCCGTAGCTACAGGAGCAAACTGAATAATAATATGTTTTGTAATCCCAGGTGGAATAACAGTTGGACAGGAAACAACGGAATATATGGCAGGCGAAATAGTAGTACTGTTTATTCTCAAGGTATCGCAACCTGTATTGGCTATTGCCATTGAATCTCTAATTGTGGTAAATGCCATTATTGAATCGAGGTTTAAACAATTAGTTGGAGTATTAAACAGCGAAATATGTATGTGGGCAGTACCTACTATATCCATTGTTACCGGCACATTTACCAAGGGAGTGTTTGGGTCGTTGGAAGTTATATGAATGGTATCGTGATAAATTCCCGCAACCATCCCACGCGAATCAAATTTTAAAGTTACATTAGAAGTATTGCCTGCTGTGGCAGTTCCTGAAGCAGGTGCAAAATGTAACCAACTACTTCTATTTGCAGAATATATTAGCGAGTTCGCCATTATTAATGCTCCGTTGGTTGACGGTAACCAGTTGCCGGAATAAACATCATTCGACACAGGCCAGAATCCTAAATCAACTCTGTTTGTTCCTCCTATTGTTCTTGCAACTATTAGTGGGGCTCCATCCGACCAATCGGCTACACGGGTTGCAAGCGGGTCTATGGTATGATAATATGGTCGATAGGAAGCTGTGCCTCCGTTAAAACTGGTAACACCTGCCATTATTGGGCTACTGCTATTATAAACCGTTCCTAACGAAGCTTGCCCTGAGGTATATGATAGACCCTGGTCTATACACCAGTAATTACTCGAATTGAACCTGCCTGTAATAGAAGTAGTTTGCGATACCCAGAAAGCAGTTACCACCCCTCCACCTGCATCCACATAATCCGCAAGGTTATTTCCAAGTGTTACTGCGTCAGTAAATGAATTGTTGCTCCAAACAAGTACTGCCTGATATTGCTCCAATTGGGCTAAAGTAGGGGTCATTGAATATCCGTTATAAATATCCACAATATTGAATTTACCCGTTGCAAGCAACTTGTTTTTTACATCGGTTATGTAAAATGAATTGGCTTCTGCAGCTACCAAGGCAATGTTTATTCTCGTAAAATCAGAAATATGATAATTGAGATTGCCCGAACCTGTATTGATAATATGTAATGTGCTTAGCAGCGTATCTCCGCAAGGAACAGATACGTTATAAAAAGTTGGACTAACTGATATGGCAGGTACTGCTTGACAATATCCTGAAAGGCAAATTGTGGTATCGTGATTGTTGTTGTGTATAGTTAGTGTACCCGTATTGTTACCCAGCACGGTTGGTAAAAACACCACATTTACAGTTGCCGAATCGAACGCATTGATGGTTACCGATGTTGGGTTTACAGAAAATGCTGCATTGGTACTTGTGAAACTACTTACCACCAGCGTACCGCAAGCGGTATTATATATTTTCAATGGCTTGGATGAAGACGCTGATTGAACAGTAGTATCGTTGGTTATACAATTTACTGCTAAACCTATTGCGGGTAAATTCGTACAGCAATCGTGCATTTTTACGGGAATATACCTGTTTACAACCGTTCCATCACCTAATTGTCCATAGTCATTATAACCACAACCCCAAATGCTACCGTCACTTTTCTGAAAAAGAGAATGGTCACTGCCTGCACCAATGTTAGCAACTGCGGTAAGCGCACTTACCTGTGCCGGAAAGTTTCTGCCATTGGTGGTACCATCGCCTAATTGCCCATAACCATTGTAACCCCACGTCCACGCAGTACCATTATTTTTTATTGCAATGGTGTGGTAGTTGCCCATTGCTATTGCTGTTATGCCTGTTAATGTAATAACCTGCACAGGGGTAGGTTGAGAGGTGTAGGTTCCATCGCCTAATTGCCCATAACCATTGTAACCCCAAGTCCATGCGGTGCCATTACTTTTTAATGCCATTGAACTAAAATAGTTGGCTGCAATGGCGGTTATGCCTGTTAATGAATTTATTTGCCCTGCTGTGCTACTGTTGGTATAACCTCCGTTTCCCAATTGTCCGTTTCCGTTCTCTCCCCACGAAAAAACAGTACCATTACTTTTTAAAGCCAATGCGTGATCATATCCTGCCGCTACTGATGTAACTCCTGTAAGCCCTATTACTTGTACAGGATAGTTTCTTCCGGTTGTAGTACCATCGCCCAATTGCCCATAATTATTTTGCCCCCACGCCCACAATGTACCATCGCTTTTTACCGCATACGAAGTTACGTTACACGCACTAATAGCTACAATGCCTGATAATGCACGCACCTGAACGGGCACTGCACGTGTGTTATACGTACTATCGCCTAAGTTACCATATCCGTTATATCCCCACGCCCACACAGTGCCATCGTTTCTTAATGCGATGGTGTGGTTGGAGCCGCACGAAACAGCGATAATACCTGTTAAGCCATTTACTTGTACAGGAGTAGTGGAGGTAGCGTATGAATTGTTGCCTAAATTTCCGTTGCCACTGTATCCTGATGTTTTTACAATGCCACTGCTGCAAAGCACTGCCGAGTGCTGATCTCCTCCGGATAACATTTGCGAATATCCCTTTTCTGAAATGGAAAAGAAAAGAAAAATGAGGATAATTGTTTTGAAAAGTAATTTTATTTTCATCTGATACATATTAAGAAAATGAGTGAGAAGTCTTTGTAATAAAGTGCTAAAGTATAACATTATTTTTTAATAAAAAAATATAAAAGCAAATAAAAAATTCCGGCTCTTAAAACGAGGCAGGATTTTTTTAAACTGATACGAAACTTTCAGGGTTTATAAAATTTTCACGATTTTTTTTAAAATTCCATGAATTCCGCTTTTTATTTTTACAGCAGACTAAAAGCAAACTTTTACGCATCGCTCTTCGACATAGTTTGCTGAAACCACGAAAAGGTGCTTCAATAAAGAAAACAAATTAAATAAAGGGTTGATGGCTAGTGTTATTTATTAACTGCATAGTGAATGGTAATAACTCCGGGGTGTGTAGTAATAAGTTCGCGGTGGGGAGTAGACTATGAGGTGAATAGTTGAAGAAAATAATAGTTCAGGTTTGCATTCTATTAATTCTTATAGCTTTTAAAGTCGTGGTACTCCCATCAAGTTTGGCTATTGTGGTGACGTTACGTTACTAATTTCAGCATCAGCTTCTGGTGGCAATGGCGGACCTCTCTGTTAAACTCTTTTTAAACTCTGGAACTCTGTGTTGAAAAATAAAAAACTTTTTCATTTAATCCATTTTATATTCAAAATATTTTTGAAAGAAAATAATATTAATTACTTTAGCCGAATAATATTTCAGATTAAGAAACACACTAAAATTATAGTAACATGAAAAAGCCTTACTCCCTTATCTCTTTTTTAGTTTTTTCTTTTTCCATTGTTGGGGTTTTCAACAACAACTGCTTTGCAAAAGAAGATAAAAACAAAACCGCTTCCTCGCCCGATAATATGGTGGAAGAAGGAAACAACCTTTTAAAGAAAGGACAGTTCAGTGCCGCCATGACGCTGTGGCAAAAAATAGTGGATGCGGATAAAACCAATGCCAACGCCAATTTTAAGCTCGGCATGTGTTATTACAATTCCCTGGACGCACAGCCCAAAGCACTGCCCTATTTTAAAAAAGCTGCTCTTAATCTTTCCGACAATTACGATTTCTTTAACGACAACGAAAATGCTGCACCTTACGATGCGCTTTATTTCCTTGGTCAAACTTACCTTACCAATAACCAACCCGACAGTGCATTAACCATCTTTTTTCAATACGATGACAAGTACAAAGGCAACCCTCCTATCCCGGTTAACAAAATGATTCGCAATTGCATCAATGCAAAAAATGCGGTGAAAAGTCCGAGAGATGTAACCATGAAAAATCCCGGCAAGAATGTGAATTCAAGATTTTCGGAAACCAATCCTGTTTTGACCATTGATAATTCCGTTATGTTTTTTGCTTCGCGAAGAGAACCAAAAGACGGGCACAAGGATGTAAGCAACGTAACAGGTCAGTTGGATGAAGACATTTATTATTGCCTGAAAGATGCCTCCGGGCATTGGGATGCAGCCATGCCTTTCCGATGGAATACAAACAGCGATGAAGCCCCGCTTTGCCTTTCTTCCGATGGATTAACATTATATTTAAGAAAAGAAGTAAAAGGACAAACCGATATTTTTAAAAGCAGTTATGTAGATAAAGTATGGCGCGAACCGGTTCCACTTTCCGAAATAAATACCTCCGCAAATGAAACGGGAGTAAGTATTTCAGCCGATGGCAAATACCTTTATTTCTGCTCCGACCGCGAAGGCGGCACTGGCGGGTATGATATTTATCAGTGTATTAATAATGGCGGGAAATGGAGTAAGGCAAAAAACTTAGGACCTGCCATCAATACTTCAGCCAGCGAAATTTCTCCATTCATTAATCCAAACGGAAAAACATTGTTTTTTAGTTCAAACGGATATGCTGACGGAATGGGCGGTTTCGACATTTTTTATTCCGAAATGAAAGACGATGGTAGTTGGACTACTCCGCAAACAATGGGTTTCCCGATCAATACCACCAGGGATGATATTAACTATTACATCATTGGCGGAGGAACAAGATATTATTCCACCGTCCGCGAAGAAGCTGACAGTTATGATATTTTCAAAATAGAAGGAGGCGGTTTTTCCATTGAAAATATTGATGCTACAGGGCAGGTGGTTACGCTTACAAAAGAGATGAGCGTGTCGGACGTGGTGGAAGTAAACAAAACAGTGGAGAAAGAAGTGGATGTGGTGGAAACGGTAGAAACTACAGTAGAAGTAATAAAGGAAGTGGAAAAAGTGGATGTGGAAAAAGACAGGATAAAAATGGATTCGATGCTTACCCTTGCCAGGAAAGAAGTAAATGCGGATAAAATAAAAGAAGAAGCCGACAGGGCAAAAGCAGAAACAGAAAAAATAAAAGCGGAAGAAGCTATAAAAACTGCTGAAGCGACTAAAGCAGCCGCAGATGCGGAAAGAAAAAAAGCAGATGCGCAAAAAGCAATTGCTGATGCAGACAAAGCTAAATCAGATGCGGCACGGGCAGCTTCTGAAGCTGCAAAAGCAAAAGCAGATGCAGTGATAGCAGCAGCACAAAAAGCAAAAGATGAGTTGGCTAAAGCTAAAATAGATGCCGATACAAAGAAGTCGGAAGCTGCGATAGCCCAGGCAAATGCAGCCAAAGCAAAAGCAGAAGCTGATAAAGCGAAGAGTGAAGAAAATAAAGCGAAAGCAGAAAGCGATAAAGTAACCGCTGCTGCTAATAAGGCACAAGCAGATGAAGCGGCATTGCAATTGAAAAACCAACTTGCAGAAACTGAAAAACCAAAATACGAAGCACAGAAAATACAGGCAGAAGCAAATAAAGTAAAAGCAGAAAACGATAAAATGAAATCGCAGGAATTAGTTGTTGCTGCTCAAAAAGCAAAAGATGAAGCCGCAAAAGCCAAAGCAGAATCGGATGCAACCAAAGCTATAGCAGTAGCAGATAAAGCCAAAGCAGATGCGGAAGCCAAGAAAGCAGATGCGGAAAAATTAAAGGCGCAGGCGGATATGGCGAATGCAACAAAAGCACAGGTAGATGCCGCCAAGGCTACTGCTGCTGCCGAAACAGCTAAAGCTGCTGCCGATGCTAAAAAAGCCGATGCTGATAAATTAAAAGCACAGGCAGATATTGCAAATGCTGACAAAGCAAAAGCAGATGCTGCAAAAGTGACCGCTGCCGCTGAAACAATTAAAGCTACTGCCGATGCCAAAAAAGCGGAT
>JANYDQ010000303.1 GCA_025363555.1 Bacteroidota bacterium
CCTGCTCGGGTGTGGGTGGCAATCCTTCGTCTCCCAAACCATCTACATATTCTTCTGTAGTAACCGTGCGTTTGTCCTGGTACTTGCTGTTTGCTTTTATTTTAGCCTGTGCGGTTTTTTCTTCGGCTTTCTTCTCTTCCAGTGCCCGATAATTTTTAGATGAAACGCCCGACTGTGCCATTTTTATAAGTGCGGAAATGATGGTAGCTGCGGCTGTGATTATACACACGATAGTTACGGGCTCTACATATCCAATTTCTCCAATATCTCCCAATCCCTGTAATTTGGATTGTTTGGCATTTTCCCTTCGCTGGTCCATAAACTGTTTTTGCGAATAGGTAGCGGCTGCCTTGCTCATCTTTATGTAGCGTTCCATTTTTGAAAGCTTGCCGCCAATGGCTTCGAATAAATCGCCCACTTTATCAACTCCTCTTTTAGATGCTTCCCATTGCGCTTTGTTTATCCCCATTTTTGCTGCTTCGCCCTCGCTGAAATATCCGGGATACAGACGCTCAGACATTTTCCCGATATTTGTTTTTAATGCAAATAAAAAACCTGCGCGCATCGCAAGGGTAAGCGGGTTGGATAGAATAAGAAATTTCTTAATAAACTTTCCTACCTTCTTCGCTATCTCCTTTGCTTTCGCGATAAACTTTTCTGTTTTCTCTTTTAGTTTTTCATGGATGTGCTCCATTTTGTCATTCATTCTATCCTGGCGGGCTGCAAGTTTTTCTTCTGCTTTGTGTCCTGCTATTTTTCCTACTATTTTGCGGTTCACCTTCTGCACTGCTTTTACAGCCTTTTTTACGTTATTGAAAAAGTTTTGCCCGGCTCCGCGCAATGAAAATCTCCCCAACCCTTCCAATCCAAACATAGCTTCCTCTTCGGGCGTAAAGCCAATTTCCATTTCATTTACAGAACCTTTTAAAACGCTGTGGTCCTCCATTTTGTTCCACTCATTTTCCTTTTTAGCCAACAATTCAAGCGCGGCTTCGCGTTCCGGGGTGTTCCATCGTGAAATAGCATAGTTCAGCATATCAATATGGTTTTTTGCTCCGCCCATCAGCGCAACGCTGTCGGGGTTATTAATAATATAGTCGCGTGTTGTAATCAACTGCCCGTAAATTGCGTTAATCATCGGGCTGTTGCCCTCCACTTCACCTATCCCGTTCAACGGTGTGTTGTCTGCATTGTCGAAGTGGCTGCCGGAAATAACCGAATCCAAAATGTCCTGGTTATTGTAAACGGCTTCGCCTATCCCTGTCAATCTCCCTGACGGGATGCCTGTTAAATTTGTAGAGCTCATGTTATGGTCGAATTTGTTAATAAAAATCTTTTCTTCATTAAAGCTGGGAAGTACGCAGTCTATCACGTAGTACCTTTTTTTGTTTTCAAGCAATGGCACTGTAACATACACATGCTGCCACCCGGTTCCGTAATCGGTAATCCTGAATTTAGGGTTAAGGTTGCCGTATTTTTTGGGAAACTGTTTTGCAATATTTAGCAGAATGGACATTGCCATAATACTCATACAGTCGCAATCGCCTCCGGCTTGGTCTGCTGTTTTCGGGTTGCGTGATAAAATTTGTGCATCCCGCCAAAGCCGTTTAGGTCGCCTCAATTCTTCAACTCCAGCTTTGTCTAACTTATACTGGCAATGGTGGTGTATAAAATTCCAAACGTTCCGGCATAGGTCGGGTAATTCGTCTGCATATAACAGAGGTGCAATTTTTTCAGTGTCCTTTAGTGTTGCAAGGGTTAGCTTATCCATTTCCTCAACGGTATGCTTTACCGTCCCGTTAGGCTTTATAATCTCATACGTGCCGGATGATGGCGGGATTAAATGGTCGTAGCGCGAACCGTCCTTTACAGGATGCCTGTGGTTAGCGACAAATCCCAAAATAGCAATAGGTATCCCTAAACCTAATTCGCTGTGTGGTGAATATGTTTCTTTGTAGCTCATATTGACATTGTTTTTGAATCGGAAATAGTAACTCCGAGCGCATCGGCTGTAAATTCTACCAGTCCTTCCAAATGTGTATCTACACCTGCAAGGCGGTCCAGTAAGTAATTAACAAAGCCCGGAACCACCGGCAATACATTTTGCGCTTTCACTTCTATATCGTGCGAAATAGTAGTGCTCTGCCTTCCTTTAATTGTCAGCATTTCGGATGATGGAACGGCTGTGGTGGCAATTTTTTTATAAGCCCCGGTTTTGTCTTTTATAGAAAATTTAATGTAGGGTTGCGAAATCTCCACAGTGTCGGATGTGGGGTTTTTAACTGTAAATTTTACAGTGTAAATGGCTGCTGTGGGCAGGTTAAGAAATCCCTTTTTTACTTCTTTGGTAGAAACGCTTTCTATATCAGCATCAAGTTTTCCGGCTGCATTGGCAGTATGGGTAACTTTCACAGCTCCATAAATAGCACCTACAACAAGTGTTGTCAAAAGCCCGCCTACTACTATTTTTCCTGTGTCCATTATTCCGGGTTGTTTTTTGATGTTGTTTTTTTTGCTTTAACGCGGTTTACAATTTGGTTTGCAGTCAAAGTAATGGAGGTGCTTATAATTGCCTTTAATAGAAAAACATAGAACTCAGGGTTATTTATCAGTTCGATAAAACTGAAATGCGGCAGGGAAATAGATACTGGTGTAGTAGCCGCCCAACACGCACCAACAATAGCAATAGTGTAGCTTAAAAAATTTAGTAACATATTGTCATCATGGGGTTGAGTGTGAACAAACATTTTATGATATAATCTTTAGTTTAAATCCTGTAACAAACTTTTTGTTTTTTTAACGCACAAATATTTCTAAAAATGATTTTGTTGTTTTCAGATATTTACAGCTACTTACACTTACTCGTAGATTTTTATAGATTTTTATAGGTAGGGAAAGAAAAAAAATAGGAATTTTGTGCCATGAAAAAGTTAGAAGTAAAAGAAAGCAGAATTAAAGGCGCGGGAAACGGTTTGTTTGCAGGGGAGGATATTAAAGCGGGAGAAATTCTTTTTAGAACCTTTGAGTATAGCTCACTTGATAAAAACGAAAAGCGTTTTAGTAAATGTTTTGCACAAACGCATCCTGGTGGGAAACTAAATCACAGCAAACATCCTAATACTATCGCTGTTTATAATTTTAGAAAAAGGTGGGTGTCTAATATGGCAATAGCAGATATTAAAAGGGGGGCGGAAATACTTGCTGACTACATGCAATTAATTGAGATGATACCGACAATAGGTTTTATTCCCGATATTAATTACTTAGATTTTTATAAATAAAAAAACCCGAACAAATTAATGTTCGGGCTTTTTTATAGAAACTATTATCTCACTTAAATTTTATACAGTCGCACTTACCAACTCCATTGCTTTTAAAAGAAAGCAAAACCGCTTCTGTGTTGGGAAACTTTTCTTTTACAATTTTAAGGGCTTTATCCCTTACATCCTGATAAACTACAGTGGTGGTCCAATACGGGGTTTCCACAGTACCTA
>JANYDQ010000361.1 GCA_025363555.1 Bacteroidota bacterium
CCAAATTAAAAGAATTTTAAAATGAAGAAAAAAGGTTTTTGAAAATTCAATGCCCCGCGGGAGGCGAAAAAATAAAAAAATTTTACCTTTTTTTTCATTTTAAAATTGTGCATTTTCCGTAGTTTTTCCTGCGTTGGCAAAAAGGGGAGGGGAGAAAACAAGGAAAATGCACGCCAAATTGTGTGAAAAACAAATGGCGGTATTCTTCGTGTTTCCTGCACCTTTGGAAAAAACGAAAAGCCCCGCGGGAGGCGCAATCGACTGCCGGAGGCTACATAGCTTGACAGGTACTGCAAAAAATCACGAAGCCCCGCCAATATGAAGGCGGGGGTGAGTTGATTTTTGAGAGAACGCGTTGGCATACGTGAGCATTATGTAATAATGCGGAATTGGGGGGCTGAAACCTCCGCACTAAACATCGACTTCCGGAGGACTTAAAAAGAATTCAATCAGCTTGTAACATCGACTTCCGGAGGACTAAAACAGAATTCAATCAGCTTGTAACATCGACTTCCGGAGGACTAAAACAGAATTCAATCAGCTTGTAAAAATGACCTTCGAAGGACCAAAAAACAAATCAAGCAGACTATAAAACTGACCTTCGAAGGACCAAAAAACAAATCAAGCAGACTATAAAACTGACCTTCGAAGGACCAAAAAACAAATCAAGCAGACTATAAAACTGACCTCCGAAGGACTAAAAAAAAATATCAAGAAGAGGAGAAAACTGTTGTATAATAATTATAAATTGACTGGGAAACCGTTGGTAATCCTATCTCCTCATAGTCTTCAAAATTCATTTTAAAAACCTTGCAAAACTCAAAAATAAACACCTTCGCCTTATTTGACCTAAAAACATTGACTAATTCAATTTTTTGTTGTTCATTTAATTTTACTTTACACTTTTTTATCTTACTCAAATTTTCGGAACACGCCCACAATCGAGAATAAATAGGTCGATAAAACTTCACACCCCTTGCAGGAAAAAACCATTCACAGCCCAATATTAACGGCTTCGGCAGGCTATTGAACAATTTAACCTTAGACAATAAAAAAACTACACCTTTCGAATTTTTTGCGCAATATTTTGAAAGATATTTATTCAATGACTTTATTTTTCTGACACTGTGAACGTCAGTAGAATTAGGACTTTTTGAATTTTTATTTTTTTCTTTAAATTTTTCGATATACCCCAATTTTCCACATAAATAATTCCACTTGTCGCGAATCGCCCAATATGGAATAAAAACGTCAGAGCATAGGTGCCAATGAATATTTCCGTTTGCCTGACTTTCTGCACGCCAAAAATACATAGACATTTTTTTAAAATCTGACCTGTCATCTAATCCAATTTGAAATTTTGATTTTCTCAACCAGTCTAAAAATGGCATGAATAATTGCGTTTGCAAAACTTTATCTGAATGTACTTGTTTAGATGGTAGCGAAACGGTTATAAAATTTAATTTAAAATCATAAAAGCTTCTAAATTTCGGGTTGAAAGTCCGTTTGTCCAATGCCAAATAAACGAACCAATCTATTACTTTATTGACTTCACGATTTGACTTACTGCTTATAAGCCCGTTTGTCTTGTTTGACTGTGGCATTAACGAAGCTATACATGTTGATTTATCTATAGTTCCATCTTCATTCAATTTGGCACCACAACTAATCCAATATCGCGTATAATCTTTGAGGTGCCGATTTGCATCTATTGAATATTTAACCATTTTTGAAGGGGTAACAGATATGTATTCTTCAAAATTGTAACGGTGTCTTTCCATTTTTTGGGTATTAGGCAATAATTACTGACTTTTGGGACTAACGATAAACCAAGTAAACTATATAAGGAATTCTAAATTTGAAAAAAGACAAAATGTTTCTTTTTCTCCAGGACTATCAACATCTTGAAGCACTATTGAGTAGTTTCTGACCTCTTTGACAGATTTGAAATAAATCCAACCTTTTATAGTCAATTTTTGAACTGAACGAGTGTAAGCATCAAATCTGAACAAACAAATTGAATTGGTTTTTAAAAATTTAGATTTGAATCTAAAAGAATTTCCGATAACGAATTTTATTTTTTTCATATATTTTTAATTTAATTGTGCAAAGGAATATAAATAATCTTAAATAAATTTTTGTTTGAAATAAATTAACTAACAAAAATGTGTTGAAGGCAATTAACAAATATTTGATTTTTAGTTTGTCTAAATTGTTAATAAGTTTAATTTTTACTTCAAAGAATTGAGACAAAAAAAAATCATCCGAAAATTTTTTTTTCGAATGATTTTTAACTTGACTTCGCGTATAACAGCTACTGGTAGTACACCCCTGCACTATTTCCTTCTGTTATACTTGACAAATATACACATTAATTCCGGTCTAAAAAGACCGGGGGTAGGAGTATGAGGCGAAATCATGTTAATAACTCGAAAAAACAGGGTGTTGATAACCTTATCAACAATAAAATGTTAGTAACTAATAGACCTCACTACAGCAACTATTTTAAGCTACAAGAGCCATTCTTTGTACAACTTGTTTATAGCTGTCAATATAATATCAGATTCGCTCCTAATGGTGGTATTTCCCTCGCTATTTGCATATTCTACAAGCTCCTTCAATAGTCCCTTTGTTATTGAAGTACAACGTATTTTTATAAACTTGTCGCGTTTAACATTTTCCTTTGACCTCCTTCCTGGTTCTGCCATATTATAGATTATTAGTTCTTATTTTGTACCCACAAAAACACTTATAAAACACCACTTGATGGCAGAACCGGGTCATTAATCATCCATAAATAATCATTATCCTCAACTACCTTATAATGCCTGTAATAACCTACTTGATGGCTAAATTTTAATTTCCTATTAAATATATCATTACATAAAAAACCTTTCAATTCAGAAACAGGCAAACATATTACATACCTATCAGCTACGAATAACGTAAATAGTTTACCAAAAACACATATACTAATGCCTTGATTTACCTTCATTTTCGAACGCCTCCCCTTGCATCATTTTGTTTCTCTAAATCAATTAAACTTCTTAAAATTAACAGTTCTAAAAACCGCTTCCTGCTCCTACCATCAGCATCCGCCAACCTTTGAGCTATTTCCAACAGCTGGGTACTTAATTCAATATTTATTTTCATATTTTTTTTACTGTTCCCGAAAAACTAAGTTGTTTTTCTTTGACACCACAAAGATACACATAATATACACACAAAATACACACACTATACCAAATCTATACACAAGTTATTAACAAATATAAGAGCTGTGGACTTTATAACGCAAAAAAAAAACCTTGATGATATTACTCACCAAGGCTTCTAAACAAAAAAATAATCTATTAACTAATAATACCGCTATATCCAACAAATGGAGATGCATTACCAGTAGCTGAAATAGTAACTACTTGTATGAATATAGACATCCCAATTCCAGCAACGGCATTAACGCCAAAAACTGCATCATACTCCGTGGTCAATGTAACCGGAGAGGCTGCAGTTCCATCGAACACACCAATCAGTTTCAACATTCGAGACGTTGGTTTTAAAATAGAATGCCTAACAGGTGCCGTTGCATAGACAAGAACCTGACCTGCATTTGTGTTAGGAACATATCCCATTTTTAATGAATGGACTGAACTGTCCGCAATTATGATACCTCTCAACAGGGGGTCAGCCGGAAGAAGTGAAACCGGAGGAGTTGTGATTGTCCCCTGGCCAGAATTTGTCAGATTAACATTTAACCGTGTAAATGCACTACGCCCGCGCAATGCCTTAACCTTCGCAAAACGGTTAATGTAGGTGAAACCATAGGCATTCCACGCCTTCTGAATGGTTACCGACAATGCAGCAAATAATGTTTGCTGTAGTGAGAACAAACCCTTCGAACGACCCGCAGCAGGGGTTAGAAACACGCCTGGATTTGCGAAGTTTCTTTTAATTCCATTTTTTTGATAAACGTTACCACCGATGCGACCGGATAGGTTCATACCGTCCATAAATTCGACAAGGACAAAAACAAAAAACTTGAAGTGTTTTTTAAATGGAGAGGTACCTACTGGACGGATGGTAGTCTCTTTTGGTTTTGAAGGTGTACTTTCTTTTGACATCACATTTTTAGCCCACATTAGAGTTAAGGCAGGGCAAAGATAGTAAAAAAAAAGCTTCTACAGCAAAACTATCGTAATTTAATACTATCACCACAACAGCCTATAGAAAATTCAGTAGCAAGCCTAAAACACGCCTTAGGAAGCATAACACATTTTCGATTTTTTCAAAGGGTCAGGAAAAAGCAATGCTTAAAAAAAAGATATTCGCATAAAAAATAGATTTCAGGTCAGTCGCAAGCTACGATACTAAAATGTCAGCAGAAAACTACAGGCGCGCGGTGGCACCTGAAATCGTACATTTTTTATTCCATTCCCCCGGAGGGTAAAAATTAAAGCGGTTATATCTTATTTTTAAGTATTGCTTTTTCACGAAGAATACCGCCCCGGTAGGGGCACAAATAAAAAAAAGGCAAGGGATTGGGGTGCCTTTTTTTTACCATTTTTGCCCTTCGCAAAAAACTTAATCTTTCAATAGTCGCCCCAAACGACCCCAAATTAAAAGAATTTTAAAATGAAGAAAAAAGGTTTTTGAAAATTCAATGCCCCGCGGGAGGCGAAAAAATAAAAAAATTTTACCTTTTTTTTCATTTTAAAATTGTGCATT
>JANYDQ010000362.1 GCA_025363555.1 Bacteroidota bacterium
CCAAATTAAAAGAATTTTAAAATGAAGAAAAAAGGTTTTTGAAAATTCAATGCCCCGCGGGAGGCGAAAAAATAAAAAAATTTTACCTTTTTTTTCATTTTAAAATTGTGCATTTTCCGTAGTTTTTCCTGCGTTGGCAAATAGGGGAGGGGAGAAAACAAGGAAAATGCACGCCAAATTGTGTGAAAAATAAATGGCGATATTCTTCGTGTTTCCTGACCCTTTGAAGAAATAGAAAAGCCCCGCGGGAGGCGCAATCGACTGCCGGAGGCTACATAGCTTGACAGGTACTTCAAAAAATCACGAAGCCCCGCCAATATGAAGGCGGGGGTGAGTTGATTTTTAATAGAACGCGGGGGCAGACGTGAGCATTGCGGAGCAATGCGGAATGGGGGAGCTGAAACCTCCGTACTTAACATCGACTTCCGGAGGACTAAAATAGAAATCAATCAGCTTGTAACATCGACTTCCGGAGGACTAAAATAGAATTCAATCAGCTTGTAAAAATAACCTTCGAAGGACTAAAAAAGAAATCAAGCAGACCATAAAAACAACCTTCGAAGGACTAAAAAAGAAATCAAGCAGACTATAAAACTGACCTTCGAAGGACTAAAAAAGAAATCAAGCAGACCATAAAAACAACCTTCGAAGGACTAAAAAAGAAATCAAGCAGACTATAAAACTGACCTTCGAAGGACTAAAAAAGAATATCAAGAAGAGGAGAAAACTGTTGTATAATAATTATAAATTGACTGGGAAACCGTTGGTAATCCTATCTCCTCATAGTCTTCAAAATTCATTTGAAAAACCTTGCAAAAATCAAAAATAAATACTTTGGCTTTATTCGACCTGAAAACATTGACTAATTCAATTTTTTGTTGTTCATTTAATTTTACTTTACATTTTTTAATCTTGCTCAAATTTTCAGAACACGCCCACAACCTGGAATAAACAGGTCGATAAAACCTTACACCTTTTGGAGGAAAAAACCATTCACAGCCTAACATTAATGGCTTTGGTAGCGCATTAAACAACTTGACTTTTGACAACAAAAGAACTAAACCTTTTGAATTTTTTGCGCAATATTTTGAAAGATATTTATTCAATGACTTTATTTTTCGGACACTGTGTACATCAGTAGAATTAGGATTTTTTGAATTTTTATTTTTCTCTTTGAACTTTTCAATATATCCTAACTTTCCGCATAAATAATTCCACTTGTCCCTGATAGACCAGTAAGGGATAAAAACATCAGAGCATAGGTGCCAATGAATATTCCCATTAGCCTGACTTTCCGCCCTCCAAAAATACATTGACATTTTTTTAAAATCTGAACGGTCATCTAATCCAATTTGAAATTTTGATTTTCTTAACCAGTCTAAAAATGGCATGAATAACTGCTTTTGCAAAATTTTATCAGAGTGAACTTGTTTTGACGGGAGCGAAACTGTAATAAAGTTTAATTTAAAATCATAAAAACTTCTAAATTTTGGGTTAAAAGTCCGTTTATCCAATGCCAGGTAAACAAACCAATCAATTACTTTATTAACTTCTCTATTTGATTTACTACTAATCAGACCGTTTGTTTTGTTTGACTTTGGCATTAACGATTCTATACATGTTGATTTATCTATAGTTCCATCTTCATTCAATTTGGCACCACAACTAATCCAATATCGCGTATAATCTTTTAAATGCCGATTTGCATCTATTGAATATTTAACCATTTTTGAGGGGGTAACAGATATATATTCTTCAAAATTGTAAGGGTGACTTTCCATTTTTTAGGTATTAGGCAATAATTACTGACTTTTGGGACTAACGATAAACCAAGTTAACTATATAAGGAATTCTAAATTTGAAAAAAGACAAAAGGAATATTCTTCTTCATTACTATCAACATCTTGAAGCATTACAGAGTAGTCTCCAACATCTTTGACAGATTGGTAATAAATCCAACCTTTGACAGTCAGTTTTTGAATTGTTCGAGTGTAAGCATCAAACCTATACAAACAGATTGAGTTTGTTTTTAAAAATTTAGATTTGAACCTAAAAGAATTTCCGATAATGAATTTTATTTTTTTCATATATTTTTATTTTACGTGTGCAAAGGAATACAAATAATTTGAAATAAATTTTTGGTTGAAATAAATTAATTAACAAAAACCTGTTGAAGGCAATTAACAAATACTTAACTTTTAGTTTATCGAAATTGTTAATAAGTTTAATTTTTAATGCAAAGAATTGAGACAAAAAAAAATCATCCGAAAATTTTTTTTTCGAATGATTTTAACTTGACTTCGCGAATAAAGGCTACTGGTAGTACACCCCTGCACTAATTCCTTCCTTTATACTTTACAAATATACTCATTTATTCCGGTCTAAAAAGACCGGGGGTAGGAGTATGTGGCGAAATCATGTTAATAACTCAAAAAAACAGGGTGTTAATAACCTTATCAACAATAAAATGTTAGTAACTAATACACTTCACTACAGCAACTATTTTAGGCTACTGGCAGAACCGGGGATTGAACCAACCAGCAGTAATCATTATCCTCAACTACCTTATAATGCCTGTAACATTACCCAAAAAACCTTTCAATTCAGAAACAGGCAAACATATTACATACCTATCATCTACGAACAGCGTAAACCTTTTACCAAAAACGCATAACTTAATTCTTTGACTTGTCCCCATTTTTTAACGCCTCCCTTCGCAATATTTTTAAGCTCTAAATCAATAAGACTATTTTTAATCAACAGTTCTAAAAACCGCTTCCGGCTCCTATCATCAGCATCCGCCAACCTTTGAGCTACTTCTAAGATCTGGGGACTTAATCCAATATTTATTTTCATATTTTTGTTATTGTTCCCGAAAAACTATATTATATTAAACACATTCACAAGTCATTAACAAATAAAAGAGCTGTGTAGTTTATTATGCAAAAAAAAAGCCCTGGTGATATTATCCACCAAGGCTCTAAAAAACAAATATACTCAATTAGCTAACAATACCGCTATATCCAACAAACGGAGATGCGTTACCAGTAGCCGAAATAGTAACTACTTGTACAAATATAGTCAGACCTACACCAGCAACAGCATTAACGCCAAAAACTGCATCATATTCCGTTGTCAACGTAACAGGAGAAGCTGCCGTTCCATCAAACACTCCAATAAGCTTCAACATACGAGAGGTTGGTTTTAAAATAGAGGGGCGTACTGGTGCCGTGGCATAAACAAGGACCTGCCCGGCATTTGTGTTAGGTAAATACCCCAATTTTAAAGAATGAATACCATTATTCGCAAGAACTATACCTCTCAACAAAGGGTCAGCAGGCAACAATGATACAGGAGGGGTCGTAATTGTCGCCTGACCGGAATTGGTCAAATTTACATTTAAACGAGTGAACGCACCACGCCCCCTCAATGCCTTAACCCTGGCGAAACGGTTAATGTAAGTAAAACCGTAAGCATTCCACGCCTTCTGAACCGCTACCGACAATCCAGCAAATAATGTCTGCTGCAGTGAGAATAAACCCTTCGAACGACCCGCAGCAGGGGTTAGAAACACGCCTGGATTTGCGAAGTTTCTTTTAATTCCATTTTTTTGATATACATTTCCGCCTATGCGACCTGACAGGTTCATACCGTCCATAAATTCGACAAGGACAAATACGAAAAATTTAAAGTGTTTTTTGAAGGGGGAGGTACCTACTGGACGAATGGTTGTCTCGGTTGGTTTAGATGGTGTTGTTTCTTTTGACATGATATTTTTAGCCCACATTAGAGTTAAGGCACGGCAAAGATAGTAAAAAAAAGGCTTCTACAACAAAACTACCGTAATCTGATACTATCACTACAACAGACGATAGAAAATGAAGCAGCAAGCCTAAAACACGTCTTAGGAAGCACAACACATTTTCGATTTCTTCAAAGGGTCAGGAAAAAGCAATGCTTAAAAAAAAGATATTCGCATAAAAAATAGATTTCAGGTCAGTCGCAAGCCACGATACTAAAAGGTCAGCAGAAAACTACAGGCGCGCGGTGGCACCTGAAATCGTTTATTTTTTATTCCATTCCCCCGGAGGGTAAAAAATAAAGCGGTTATATCTTATTTTTAAGTATTGCTTTTTCACGAAGAATACCGCCCCGGTAGGGGCACAATGAAAAAAAAGGCAAGGGTTTGGGGTGCCTTTTTTTTCCCATTTTTGCCCTTCGCAAAAAACTACATCTTTCAATAGTCGCCCCAAACGACCCCAAATTAAAAGAATTTTAAAATGAAGAAAAAAGGTTTTTGAAAATTCAATGCCCCGCGGGAGGCGAAAAAATAAAAAAATTTTACCTTTTTTTTCATTTTAAAATTGTGCATT
>JANYDQ010000005.1 GCA_025363555.1 Bacteroidota bacterium
TTTCTTCGTTGTCCATGTTGTAAACTTCGTTGTCCATGTTGCAAACTTCGTTGTCCATGTTGTAAACTTCGTTGTCCATGTTGTAAACTTCGTTGTCCATGTTGTAAACTTCGTTGTCCATGTTGTAAACAAGAAAAATAACGACCATCTTGTGAACGAGATGACGATTTATATGCCTGGTTTATCTTTTTTTTTGGATATTGATATAGAATAAATTGGTATTTTTGGAGTTATAAAACTATTTATGTCATGAATTACTCCGCCACACAAGTAGAACACAAAGGGCAAAAGCGAATAGCTGTGCAGTTTCCGAACCAACCCGAATTAATTTCAAGGTTTAAAAAATTAGAGGGTGCCAGGTGGAGCGCCACCATGAGGTGCTGGCATGTGCCCGATATGACAGAATACCGCAAACGATTTGGAATAGAGATAAAAAACATTATGTGTAACCAAATAGAGCATAACAAAGGATTGGTAAGTGGTTTTAACGAAGAAAACCAGCAAATAATGATACGTTATGAAAACGAACTGAAAGTAAAAAAATACAGCGATTCAACAATAAAAGTTTATCGTCAAATACATACAGGATTTATTGGGACACTCCAATATAAATACAACCATGCAATATACTTACGTAAGTAAAAGAGATATGGGAAAAATAAAAAGTCCGCTGGATACTATGTAAATAATATATGTTTTTAAAAAGAAATAAAACAAAAGTAAATACAAAAAGCGCAAGTTTTGCATTTGAAAATGAAGGGGTTGTGTAAAAGGAACTTCGTCTATATCTAAGTTATCAGCCATTTTAAGACCCGAACGTAACCGAACCGAACTGAATATGAAAAGAACATTTGTTAAATATTTTATATTGCTTGTTTTACTAACGACACGACTTAACACAATAGCGCAAACAGAACAACACTATCATTCGGGAAAAATAGCACTTGAACAAAGTAAATTGTTTCCAAGCAAATTTATCCACTTAAGAAACAAGTATTACTTTAATCAGAAACTCTTAAAGGAAAAAGCGACTTGTTTAATCTTGACAGAAAAGAATGATAAAGAAATAAACTTGCAATTGCAGGAAGTGAAAAGAAATAGAAAGACAAGAAACGTAGCATATTTAATTGGAGTACCAGCAGCAATTGTAGGAATAGCATTTATTTATTCAGGAGTGAAATACATTTCAGACCACGACAATTATAATGTATTTACAGGGACAGGTACCCCAATAACTAGTAAAGATTTAGCATACGGAAGGAAATTAGAACAGATAGGACTTGGAATTTCAGTCGTATCAGCAACAGCATTAATTGTAGGAGCAACTTACAGCATTAAAAGCAGAAGAGCAACCAGAAGTGCAGTGAAGATTTACAATCAGAAATATTAATTGCTTTCAGACCTTTTATTAAATGAAACTTGACACAAAAATTTTAGCGAAACACTCGACACGAAAGACAAAAACGGCAGATAACATCGCCTTGCCGAAAATGCCGCCAGAAAGCTCTCTGCTAATTTTGAAGAGTGTGCAAGGCGGCACTTCGGCAAGCCTTGGGCGTTATAGGCAATGCTGCGAAACCAAAACCGAACTATAAACACAACAAGACAATGAAAATAAAAACATTCACAACGACAGTTTTATTATTTGCATTTTATCTTTATGCAAGTGGGCAGGGAACTTGGATACAGCGAGCAAATTTTGGTGGAGCACCAAGATTAGGGGCAATAGCCTTTTCAATTGACACTTTAGGTTATATGGGAACTGGCTATACAGGATATTATAATGATTTTTGGCAATACAGTCCCGCAACTAATACTTGGACACAGATGGCTAATCTTCCAGCATCTGGACGCTTCGGAGCAGTTGGTTTCAACATTGGAAATAAAGGATACATTTCAACTGGTTCGCAAGGTGTAGGACCATTATTAAATGACTTATGGGAATATGATGTAACACTTAATACTTGGGCTCAAAAATCAAGTATTCCAGTAGGAAGATATGATGCTGGAGTTTTCGTAATAGGTTTAAAAGCGTATGTTTTTTGCGGGCTTAATAGTACAGGACATTTAAAAGACGTTTGGGAATGGAATCAAACCACCGACACTTGGACAGCAAAAAATGATTTTGGGGGCGGCTATCGCTTTGAACCTACTGGACTAACAATTGGCAATTATGGTTACGGTGGTTTAGGTGAAGATGGAAGTAGTGCTGGTTATACTAATGATTTTTGGCAATACGACCCTTCAGTTGATACTTGGACGCAAAAGCAAAATTTCGGTGGACTTCCACGAACAGAGGCAACAGGTTTCAGTATTAATTCATTAGGATATATCGGAACTGGCAGCAATGGGCCAACTTATTATCAAGACTTCTGGGAATATAATCCAACACTTAACAACTGGACTCCAATAGCAAACTTTGGAGGCTCTGCACGAGCAGAAGCGAGAGGGTTTTCAATTGGAAACAAAGGATATGTTGGAACAGGATTCTTTCCTTATCAAAACGATTTTTGGGAATATACACCTCAAAGTCAAAATGAAAACATTAATGAACTACAAACAAAAAACAATATTGATATTTTTCCAAATCCTTTTACTTCACAAACAACAACAACCTTTTCCGAGCAACAGATAAACACAATAATAAAAATAACGAATGTGCTTGGCGAAGAAATTAAAACAATAAACTTTACAGGCAGACAACTGACAATAGACAGGAGCGAAATGAAAGCGGGTATTTATTTTATACAGACAACAGACGAAAAGAAGAACGTAACGAACAACAAAATAATAATACAGTAAACGCGTGAAACAGTTGACGCGAAAAGAAAGCACTACCTATAACATCGGAGGCCGTTGCACAACCCGTTGGGCGTAGGGTCTCCCCGTTGGGCGTAGTTGTGCCGTGAATCATTTATCAAGATGACAAAGATAAGTGAATGTTGTATAAAAGATGATAGCAGGTCTATCATAAGCAATGTGCAAGCATAGCTTATAAACCACCTCTCGGTGCTTTTTGAGTAA
>JANYDQ010000011.1 GCA_025363555.1 Bacteroidota bacterium
TTCTCAAACTTTAACAGTTTGTGCAGGTGTTTCAATAACTGTGGGCACTTCCACTTATACTACTTCTGGTACATATACCGATGTTTTAACTGCAATGAATGGATGCGATTCTACATTAACTACCAACTTAACAGTAATGCCAGCAATCACCGGAAGCCAAACATTTAATATGTGTTCCGGTTCTTCTGTAACGGTTGGTTCAAGCACTTATACCACAACAGGTATTTATACTGATTTGTTAACAGCTATGAACGGATGCGATAGTACAGTAACTACCAACTTAACCATATCTTCATCCATTGCAACAAGCCAGTCCATAACCGTTTGTTTTGGCGATTCAATAATGGTTGGAGCGCATACTTATACCACGAGTGGTGTTTATACTGATATGTTTACTGCTATTGGCGGATGTGACAGTATCATCACGACTACTTTAACCGTTAGCCCGGCAATCATCGCTTCTCAAATCATCACACTTTGTTTTGGTGATTCAGTAATGGTGGGAACTAACACTTATGCTGCTTCCGGGGTTTATTCGGATATGTTTACAGCAATGAACGGTTGCGACAGTACATTAACTACAACAGTAATAATCAATCCGCTTATTACTTCTGCACAAACATTAACTGTGTGTGCCGGAGGAATGGTAGTGGTTGGCACTTCAATGTACATGACAACTGGTATATTCACAGATACTTTAACATCAATGATGGGATGCGATAGTGTTGTTACTACCAACTTAACAGTAATGCCTGCCATCACCGGAAGCCAGGCAATGACAATATGTGCCGGAGATTCAATAATGGTGGGAAGTTCTACTTATAACTTGAGCGGTACTTACACAAATATTTTCCCCGCTGTGAATGGTTGCGACAGTACTGTAACTACTAACTTAACAGTAATGCCTGCCATCACTTCCAGCCACACCGTTACAGTTTGTGCCGGTGGAAGCGTAACAGTAGGAAGTAATACTTATACTATCACAGGAATTTATATGGATGTATATGCTGCTTCAAATGGTTGCGATTCCACCTTTATCACCAACTTAACAGTAAGTCCTGCTGTTATGGGAAGTCAGACTTTCTTAATGTGCACAGGTTCTTCTGTAACAGTTGGAGCAAATGTATATGATTCGACAGGTATTTATGTTGATGTGTTCCTGGGTGCATCCATGAGCGGTTGCGACAGTATGTTAACTACTAACTTAACCATCACAGATTCAATAGTGGTTAATCAATCGTTCACTATTTGTTATGGAAGCACAATTACTGTGGGAACAAATATTTATGATTCCACCGGTATTTATATAGATGTGTTATCAGCAATAGCAGGTTGCGATAGTACAGTAATAACAACTATTACAAGAATGACTCCTGTTTTTGCAAGCCAAACACTTACTATATGTGGAGGTGATACATTGATGATTGCCGGAAATATTTATACCACTTCCGGAACCTACACCGATGCATTAATTACCTTCCAGGGTTGCGATAGTACCTTAACTACTAACTTAACCGTTCTCCCGGTTATCACCAGCAGCCAATCTATAACTGTGTGTGCAGGCGGAAGCATCACCATCGGTGGCGTTCTTCATTTCACTTCCGGAACATTTACTGATGTATTAACCGCTGCAAATGGTTGCGATAGCACTGTAATTACTATCCTTACAGTAAGCCCTGCCATCACTTCCACTCAAAGTTTCATAGCATGTACCGGCTCTTCCATAATGGTAGGAACCAACATGCACAACACAACGGGGGTCTATACGGATGTATTGCCTGCTTTCAATGGCTGCGACAGTATAGTAACTACTAACTTAACCATCACCGATTCCATCATTGTTAACCAAAGCTTCACCTTATGTGCCGGTGCAAGTATCACTATGCAGGGAATGGTTTACGATTCAACAGGGGTTTATGTTAATATATATACCGCAATGGGAGGATGCGACAGTACAGTAGTAACTAACTTAATCATCAGCCCGGCTATTATTTCCAGCCAGGCTATCTCTATCTGTTATGGCGATTCCATCACAATAGCCGGAAACACTTACAATGCTTCCGGAACATACCCTTCGTTATTTATTGCTTCTAACGGTTGCGACAGCACCCTGAACACGATACTTACCGTTATGCCGCAAATTACCGACACCATTGTCGCTTCCTTTTGCCAGGGAGATTCCATCGCTGTGGGAACTAATGTTTATCACAATTCAGGTACATACATAGATGTATTAACAACCATGAACGGCTGCGACAGTACTGTAATCACACAATTAACTGTTCATGCATTGCCTGTAGTTACTCTAACTGCTTTCCCTGCTCATTTGTGCACACAAGGCGGAACAATAGCTCTTATCGGTGGCAGCCCTGCTGGTGGTATTTATTCTGACAGCGGAAACGGAATAGTTTCTTCGCCAAACTTAAACCTGGCAGCAGCCGGGGCGGGTGCTGACGTAATTACTTATACTTATACAGATGTCAACAGTTGTTCGGATACTGCTATGCGAACTGCCAACATTGTTAGCTGCACAGGTATTGATGAATTTACTTTCAGCAATAACGTAAACATTTATCCTAATCCTAACAATGGACTGTTTACTATCTCTCTTACACATGCCAACTTTAGTGAATTATTAATCACTATATGTGATGTGGAAGGAAGAACAGTATTTGCTTCGCAAGATAAGATAAGTGTAACTGATTATAACAAAACCATTAACCTGGAAGAATTAGCTAAAGGAGTTTATTACATCAAACTTTCTAACGGAAGCGAAAGTAATATCCAAAAGCTGGTTATTCAATAGTTCATTTAAAACCTGCCAGGTTTAATCCTTAAAAAATCCTGTTCTTCTTTTGAAGAGCAGGATTTTTTTTTAATGCAGAAACCTGGCTCTTATATTCATTAAAAATGAAAAGAAATAAATTTTTTTGATACTTCATAAGAATTTTTGCTTTTTAGCTTCATCCTTGTAATTAATTGATATGTATTTATTTATATCGAATTTTGATACTTTTTTCACAAAAGTTTCTACTTTGCTCAATAGTTCACCCGACTTATAGGGAAAGGTAGAAACTTTGCTCAATAGTTCACCCGACTTATAGGGAAAGGTAGAAACTTTGCTCAATAGTTCGTCCGACTTATAGGGAAAGGTAGAAACTTTGCTCAATAGTTCGTCCGACTTATATAGAAAGGTAGAAACTTTGCTCAATAGTTCGTACGACTTATAGGCAAACCTACAAAGGTTGCTCAATAGTTCGCCCGACCCATAGAAGGTATTTTTTCTTCCTAAAACATTCAACAATAATAATTACTTTTGCAATCCTCAAAATAAAAACTAAAAATCATGTTTGATAATTTATCTGAAAAGCTCGAAAGAGCGTTTAAAGTCCTTAAAGGTCAGGGCAAAATAACGGAAATAAATGTTTCCGAAACAGTAAAAGAAATTCGCAAAGCATTGCTCGATGCCGATGTAAATTATAAAGTAGCAAAGCAATTTACTGACAAGGTAAAAGAAAAGGCTTTAGGGCAAAATGTACTTAATTCTGTTAGTCCTGGCCAGTTGCTCACTAAAATAATGCACGATGAGCTTGCTGCCCTCATGGGTGGTGAAACGAAAGACATTAAACTGGGCAGCAACCCCACTGTTATTTTGATGAGTGGTTTGCAGGGTTCAGGAAAAACTACCTTTTCGGGAAAACTCGCTCTTCATTTAAAAAACAAAAAAGGCAAAAAGCCATTATTAGTTGCCTGCGATATTTATCGCCCTGCGGCTATTGAGCAGTTGCATGTAATCGGCAAACAAGTAGGAGTGGATGTTTATTCTGATAAAGAAAATAAAGATGCTGTTTCTATTGCTTTAGCAGGAATAAAACACGCAAAAGAAAGTGGTAATTCCATTGTTATTATAGATACTGCCGGGCGTTTGGCAGTGGATGAGGCAATGATGAAGGAGATAGCTGCTGTAAAAAATGCAGTGAACCCTGACGAGATTTTGTTTGTAGTAGATGCCATGACCGGGCAGGATGCTGTGAATACAGCCAAAGTATTTAACGACAGATTAGATTTTACAGGCGTTGTACTCACCAAGCTGGACGGAGATACGCGCGGAGGTGCTGCTTTGTCCATTCTTACGGTGGTGAGCAAACCCATTAAGTTTGTAGGTACAGGCGAAAAGATGGAGGAGATGGATGTATTTCACCCGAAAAGGATGGCAGACAGGATACTCGGGATGGGAGATGTGGTGTCGTTGGTAGAAAGGGCGCAGGAAAATTTCGATGAAGACGAAGTAAAACGAATAGCTAAGAAAGTTGCCAAAAACCAGTTTGGCTTTGATGATTTCCTGTCGCAGATAAAACAGGTGAAAAAAATGGGAAATGTGAAAGATTTGATGGGCATGATTCCGGGCGCTACCAAGCAAATGAAAAATGTGGATATAAAAGACGATGCCTTTAAATCTATTGAAGCCATCATTGGTTCCATGACACCTTTAGAAAGAAGCACTCCTTCTTTATTGAATGGAACAAGAAAAGAAAGAATAGCAAAAGGTAGCGGAACAAATCTTACAGAGGTAAATAAACTGATTACCCAATTTGAAACCATGCAGAAAATGATGAAGATGATGAATAATCCAAAGGAAATGGCAAAGATGATGAGCATGATGAAAGGGATGAAAGGAATGCCGGGAATGCCCGGAATGAATTAATTTAATTTACCAATGAACAAAATAATTGACGGAAAAAAAATATCATCAGACATACAGAACGAGATAGCAATAGAAGTAACAGCTATTAAAGCATCGGGAGGAAAAACGCCTCACCTGGCTGCTGTGCTGGTGGGTAATGATGGCGCTTCTGAAACCTATGTGGCTGCAAAAGTGAAAGCATGTGAGCGGGTTGGGTTTACATCTACTCTTGTGAGAATGCCCGAAACTACTACAGAACAACAACTTCTTATTAAATTAAAAGAACTGAATGCTGATGGCGACATTGATGGATACATTGTCCAGTCGCCATTGCCAAAGCATATTGATGAATATAAAATAATAGAAGCCATTGCTCCCGAAAAAGATGTGGATGGTTTTCATCCGCAATCGGTAGGGCGAATGGCATTGAACCTTCCCACTTATCTTCCTGCTACTCCCTTCGGAATTGTTCAGTTGTTAGAAAGATATAAAATTCAAACCTCCGGAAAACATTGTGTGGTGCTTGGCAGAAGCCACATTGTGGGTTCGCCCATGAGTATATTAATGGCAAGAAATGAAACACCGGGCAATTGTACGGTAACTCTATGCCATAGCAAAACTGCCAATTTAAAAGAGTTTACGCTCAAAGCCGATATATTAATTGTTGCTTTAGGCAAAGCCGAATTTGTTACTGCTGATATGGTAAAGGAAGGCGTAGTGGTAATAGATGTAGGTATTACACGGGTTCCTTCTTCTCAAACAAAATCAGGATTTAAACTTTTAGGAGATGTAAAATATGATGAAGTTGCTCCTAAAGCCTCTTTCATAACGCCTGTTCCGGGCGGTGTGGGACCTATGACGATTGCAAGTTTGTTGTTGAATACGCTGAAAGCGAGTAGGAGGGAAGTGTATCCTCCGAAGGGGCTCTAAGCCCCTTTGGAGGTAATAGCCAAGTTGTATTAAAACCTCCAAAGGGGGAAAGGACCCCCTTCGGAGGAACTAACTATTTCTTAAACATCCCCGAAACCACCAACTCCTTAATTCCTGCTGTATATTTATAAAATCCTTCTCCCGATTTAGCTCCTAAATAACCTGCTGTAACCATATTTACCAATAGCGGACAAGGCGCATATTTTGGATTTCCATAACCATCTTGCAACACTTTTAAAATAGAAAGACATACATCCAAGCCAATAAAATCAGCTAACTGAAGCGGTCCCATCGGGTGAGCCATGCCCAGTTTCATTACCGTATCTATTTCTTCTACCCCTGCTGTGCCTTCGTGAAGCGTAATGATAGCTTCATTTATCATTGGCATCAATATTTTATTTGCCACAAAACCCGGGTAATCGTTTACTTCAACAGGAATCTTATTTAGTTTTTTTGAAGTTTCCATTATCAAACTGGTTACTTCATCAGATGTGGAATATCCTCGAATAACCTCTATCAGCTTCATAACCGGCACAGGATTCATAAAGTGCATGCCTATTACTTTGTCAGCCCGTTTGGTAGCTGCTCCTATTTTAGTGATGGAAATAGAAGAAGTATTGCTTGCCAAAATGGTATGTGGCGGACAAAGTTTTTCCAGTTCGCGAAAGATATTTAATTTGATTTCTACATTTTCTGTAGCTGCTTCCACCACCAAATCCGCATTCTTCACCCCATCAGCCATTACTGTA
>JANYDQ010000015.1 GCA_025363555.1 Bacteroidota bacterium
CCATAATGCTTCCTCCAGAACAAACAGTGATGGATTGTGATGTGGTGATGGCAGGACTAACGGTTAAGTTTGTAGTTACTGTGCTATCGCATCCGTTCATTGCAGTTAATACATCAGTAAAGGTTCCTGTTGTGGAATGAATTGTTCCTCCAACCGTAACACTTCCTCCAGAACAAACAGTGATGGATTGTGATGTGGTGATAGCAGGGCTTACAGTTAAGTTAGTTGTAACAGTGCTATCGCATCCGTTCATGGCAGTTAATACATCGGTAAAGGTTCCTGTTGTGGAATGTATGGTTCCACCAACCATAATGCTTCCTCCAGAACAAACAGTGATGGATTGTGAATGAGTAATAGCAGGACTAACGGTTAAGTGAGTAGTAATTGTACTATCGCATCCATTAAATGCTGTTAATACATCGGTGAATGTTCCTGTTGTGAAGTGAATAAAACCGCCAACTGTTACCGCACCACCAGCACAAACTGTGGGTGATTGCGAAGTGGCAATTTCCGGAAGAACATCTACAGAAATATTTTCGCAAGCTCCGGGGGTAACACATCCACCTTCCCCTCTTATATAATAAGTCGAAGTGGCGGAGGGGTTAACAGTAAAAACTCCTGAAACGTTAGACTGAAGCAAAGTGCCCCCGCATGAATTTTCATATAAATTCCATGAAACCGCATCATTGAGATTGCCTGTTGCCGTTATAGTAGCGTTTCCACCCGAACAAATAGTGGTATTGTCAATAGATAACGAAGGCACATCAGGATTGGTGCATTGAGCAATTAGATTAAAGTTTGTAAGCAATGCAAATGTTGAAAGTAGTAGTAATTTTTTCATTGATTTTAATTTAGTTTGTAGATAGTTTAGCTTATTGATTTAAAAATTGAATAGAATTAATATTGTTCACAAATGTAAACGAAAAAAGTTTGTATGCAATTGATTGTTGATATTTAACTGTCGGTTACCGTAGAAAAACACCCCAAAAATCCACTTTCACAACTTCAATTCAGAAAACACACCCTTCCAAAAGTCACTTCTCCCCACGTAATCGGAACTTCTCCTCGCGTAACCGGAACTTCTCCCCACGCAATCGCAACTTCTCCCATCTCGTTTGGAACAAGAGTTTTCAGCAAAAAGAGTAATATTTATTTAGCCAGTGATTTTTTTTGCTTATGTAGCCTGCGGGTATTAAAACCAAGCGTAGCAAATTGAATCCTTGACGAGTCAATTCCTTTTAGCATCAACTCATTTGCTATTAATTTTAACTGGCGAAAACTATCGTCCTCGCTGGTAGGTTGAGCAATAATAATTTTTGCATTATAAACTGATTATTCAAACCTGTTTTTATAATCTTCTCTGCTTCTTTTTATCACTTCATACGCTTCCTCTCTGCCATAGATATGAGTGATTTCGCAGGTTGGTTTTTCCTGCCCCGGAAGATTTTTATACGTAAGGAAATAATGTTTTAATCTGTCAATAACTGCGTGAGTGCAGTCCGTAATTTCTTTCCAATCAGAAAATACTTCATCAGCTTTCATCACCGCAATTATTTTATCATCCGCTTCTCCTTTGTCTATCAGCCGAAATCCGCCAATAGGAATAGCCTGGCAAATAATATCTCCGTGGGTTATTGTTTTTTCGCTCAACACACAAATATCCAGCGGGTCGCCATCGCCTTTGGTTACCTGTTTGCCCGATTTTACAGCGGCATATTCGGCTACTTGCACATCGCAGTAAGTTTGAGGAATAAATCCATAAAGAGTAGGAACCACATTAGAAAACTTTTGGGGCCGGTCTATTTTTAAGTAACCCGTTTCCTTATCAATTTCATACTTTACAGTATCTGTAGGTACTATTTCAATAAATGCAGTTACAATTTGCGGAGCATTTTCTCCTATCGGAATGCCGTGCCAGGGGTGTGATTTGAATTTGTTTGTCATTTTGTTATAAGTTATTGGATGTTGTTATAAAAACGTGCAGTATGATTGGAACACGGATTATTATGATTATTGATGATTAAAAATGATTTTGTTTCGTGATTTAATATATGATTTTTGCCTTCGGCAATTATGACTTGTTTTACCTCTTAACTCGTAATTTTAAAATCACTTTTTTTTTCTTGTGAAAAATAAAATGATTCCCATTGTTCCCAAAGAAACGAGCAACAACAAAAGTTTATTAGTATCGCTTGGCTGATCGTTATGAGGTTTGAAGATTTTTTGCTGCTCGTTCAAATCGTTTTGTATAATGAATGGTTGAATTCCTAATTCTGTTCTTAAAAATAATTTTTCATCATCAAACGAGCGTTTAGCAGCAATGAAATAGAAATCATCCTTTTCATTTCTAAAATGTTTTCTGCTGTGCTCGCATAATTTTATGGTAAGTACATCAAATTTCTCATAAGAGGCATAAATAATCCACTCCTCTCCTTTATCAATACTCATCAAACATTCGGAAGCACAATCGAAATTTATTTTGACAGATGAAGAAACCGCACCCTTGTATAATTCGCTGATAGTAAAAAATGCAATGCTCCTTCCTCTTGTATTGCAGTTGCTCACCGAATCTACTTTGCCATAAAAAATAACATTATAATTTTTACACAGCTCTTTAGAAACAGGTTGTAATGTCGGACATTCGCAGGGAAATAAATAATTAGAAAGGAGAATTAATAAGAAAGAAAGGAAAAGATTTTTCATTGAGAATTAATTTAAGTAATACCTCCAAAGGGGGCAAAAAAGCCCCTTCGCAGGGTTAAAAGCCCTTTCGGAGGAAGTCAACACTCTTTGCTATTTCAGGATACATAATTTCATCCTCTTCCAAAAAATTAACTTGTTTGCGGTATTCAGAAATAACATTTTCAATTATTGGTGATGATTTCAGTGGTCTTCTGAATTCTAATGCCTGTGCTGCATTCATTAATTCAATTGCTAAAATCCGTTGTAAGTTCTCTACTACTTTAAAACATTTGGTTGCTGCATTTGCGCCCATAGAAACATGATCTTCCTGTCCGTTAGAACTTACTATAGAGTCAACAGAAGCAGGAGTACACAATTGTTTATTCTGACTGACAATACTTGCTGCCACATATTGCGGAATCATAAAACCGGAATTTAATCCGGGCTTTGCCACTAAGAAAGCAGGCAAACCACGCAGCCCTGCAATCAATTGATAAGTGCGCCTTTCGGAGATGCTGCCTAATTCCGCCAAAGCAATTGCCAGGAAATCCAATGCCAGAGCCAAGGGTTGTCCATGAAAATTACCTCCTGAAAGTATTTCGTTTTCTTCAGGAAACACAGTAGGATTGTCGGTTACTGAATTTATTTCAATCAAAAAAACATTCTCCGCATATTCAATCACATCCCTTGAAGCACCATGTACCTGCGGAATGCAACGAAACGAATAGGGGTCCTGCACATGTTTTTTGGGCAACTTAATCAGTTCACTTCCTTCAAGTAATTTTCGAATATTCTTTGCCGTTTGTACTTGTCCCTTGTGAGGGCGAATGGAATGAATATGTTCTTTAAAAGGGTCTATTCTACCATCAAAAGCATCTAATGAAATAGCACTGATGGTATCGGCAGCAGTGCTTAATTTTTTGCTTTCCATAATGCACCACCAGCCGTAAGCACTCATAAATTGAGTACCGTTTAACAGCGCCAGTCCTTCTTTCGATTTAAGCTGAATGGGCTGTGTTTTTAATTGTTTCAGCACGTCTTTTGTTTCCTGCCTTTTACCATTATAATTTACTTCTCCTAATCCTATCAATGGTAAACTTAAATGAGCAAGAGGAGCCAAATCGCCTGAAGCACCCAAAGAACCCTGCTGATAAACCACAGGCAATATATCGTGATTGTAAAAATCAATCAGCCGTTCAACCGTTTCCAGTTGCGCACCCGATTTACCATAAGATAAAGACTGTACTTTTAGCAACAACATTAACTTTACTATTTCCTGGGGCACTTCATCACCAGTACCGCAAGCATGAGACATGACCAGTTTTTTTTGCAGTTGTTCCAAATCGGTAACAGGAATCAACACATCGCATAAGGAACCAAAGCCGGTGTTGATGCCATATATCACTTCACTTTGAGAAGCCATTCGTTTATCAAGGTATTCGCGACAGCGAATGATATTATTTTTTGCTTCATCAGACAAAGCAATTTTTTTCTTTCCTGAAATAATTTCTGAAATAGTTTCGAAGGTTAATTTATGGGTGGTGATTTGGTGCATTATTATTTCAATTTCTCTATAACTTTTTCAATACTCATTTCTTCTCTTTCTCCACTAACAATATTCTTTAAAGTTAAAACACCTTCTTTAACTGAAACAACAAAAGGAATGTTTTTAGATTCGGCATACGTAAATTGTTTTTTAGCATCTGCTTTTGTATTCGGATAGATTTCGGAATTTATTCCTGCCTTACGAACCATTGCCAATAAAGGAAGTATATCACTTTGGTCTTTTTCATTAAACGCAACAAATAATACTTTTGTAGAACCGGCATATGTTTTAGGAAATTTATCTAATTCTTCCATTACATCATAAATTCTATCAGCACCAAAAGAAATACCTACCCCGCTTACATTTGGCAAACCAAATATTCCTGTTAAATCATC
>JANYDQ010000018.1 GCA_025363555.1 Bacteroidota bacterium
TTTGGTTTTGTGATTCGGTTTGGAGAAACAAAATCAGTTTACAACAGTACTCAAATGTATAATGCCAGAGATCTAAACAACACCATAAATTCAGGAACTGATGGTGTTTTTTATGGGAATGGAGATATTCCGACTCCTGCTAAAAAAATGAAGAAAAATAATCCGGATGAAATTTCTGATTTAATTGATACCAGAGATTTGTATTAGAACTCGAAAGAACATTTGTATCGAACAATATCGTATTTCCATTTATAGGCAACGAAGCATGGTGGCAGAAAAAGGAAAAACGGATAAAAATATCCGTTTTTCCAATTGGGTGGGCCCACTTGGAATCGAACCAAGCACCCACAGATTATGAGTCTGTTGCTCTAACCGAATGAGCTATAGGCCCCATTGCTGATAATTTTTACATTATCTGCAATTTGAGGGCGCGAAATTATATATTTGTAACCAATTAACAAACACAAAACCAATAATAATATGATTATTCCCTATAAAAACTATAAAAATATCATTTTCGATTTGGGTGGGGTTATTTTAAACATTGATTATTCGCTTACTGTGGATGAGTTTGCGGAATTAGGAATAACAGATTTCAGGCACCTTTTTTCGCAGGCGAAGCAAAGCGGGTTGTTCGATTTAATGGACAAGGGAAAAGTTTCGCCTGCTGATTTCAGAGCAGAGATTAAAAAACATTTAAAATCTCCGGTAGAGGATTACCGGATAGATGAAGCATGGAATGCTATGTTGCTGAATTTGCCAAAGGAAAGACTTGAATTGCTGAAAAGGATAAAGACGACACATCGTACCTTTTTAGTAAGCAATACCAACGAAATTCATATTAATACTTTTCATGATTACCTCCAAAAGAACTTTGGAATTCCAGATTTATCAGGGTATTTCGAAAAGATATATCTATCGTATAAAATAGGCATGCGAAAACCGGATGCGGAAATATTTAAACTGGTGCTGGAAGAGAACCATCTGCTGCCCCACGAAACTTTATTTATTGACGATTCTGTTCAACACATAGAAGGGGCGAAAAAATTGGGAATTGAAACTTACCTGCTCGACACTACCAAAGAAAGCATTACGGATATATTTGTTTAAATCGCTCCGTTATTTTATTTCCTGGCAAAGCTCAATGAGCACCCCGTTAGTAGCTTTGGGGTGCAGAAAACAAATTAATTTATTGTCCGCTCCTTTTTTAGGTTCGGTCGAAAGCAAGGTGAATCCTTCCATCTCAAGGCGTTTCATCTCTGCATAAATATCGGAAACTTCGAAAGCGATGTGATGAATACCTTCTCCTTTTTTATCAATAAATTTTGCAATTGCGCTATCAGGATTAGTGGCTTCAAGCAATTCTATTTTGTTTTCGCCCATCATAAAAAACGAAGTAGAAACATTTTCGCTTTCCACCTTTTCTGATTTGTATGGTGCCTTGCCAAAAAGTTTTGAAAACAAAACATTCGATTGTTCGATATTTTTAACAGCTATGCCTATGTGTTCAATCTTTAGCATTTACAATTGTTTTAAGGTTCATATAAAAAAATAATCCCGCTTATTTAAGTCGGGATTATTGGATATATTATAAGAAGTATGAAATTATTTTTTAATGAAATCGCTCATTTTATTATCATAAAGAAGATAGTAAGCTCCTTTAGGCAAATTAGAAACATCTACAGACGAAGCGTATCCTCTTTTTGAAATGTTACCGTATTGGTCGTACACTTCAAACATTGTTTCTGTAGGGGTACTTCCTGCCAGGAAAGTAATATCTTTGGTAACCTTTGTTGGGCTGAATGTTATTTCGGGAAGACTTGCACTGAAGTCGCACGATTTTGATAGTCGGGGCTGACCGGAATAGTCAATTTGTTTTACGCGAAATGTATTTTTCCCCGAGTGAGGAACGATTTTAAAAGAATAATTATTTACATCGGGAGTGCCTGCGCCTTCCACTTCTCCTATTTTTACCCATTTGTTCCAGCGAAACTGCTCTATAATATAGGTAAGTTTTCCCGTTTCACTTTTTGTGGACCATTTTAAAGTTAAGTCTTTATCCACAGCAATAGATTGAACTTCGAATGTGCTTTTTGGCTTTAATACTTCCGGGTTCAATACTTTTGGTTTGCAGCCGTCTTTGTGAGTAATCTTCACTTCCACTTTATCACCTACATGTAATTGCAATGCTTTTAAATCTATTTCGAAAGCAGAAGAGGCAATTTCATCAGTAGTTACTTTGCCATTTACCTTCACTTCCTGCACACAAAAACCAACGCCCGAACTGGAGAACGGATTTTGTACATAAATGTTTTTTCCCTGGTAATTGCCTTCCAAAAGGATTACACTAAGGGAATAACCTGCTGTTGAAATCATGAAAGCAATAAGCGCAAAATAAATTTTTTTCATAGTTTAGTTTAATTTAAAATCAAAAATAAATGTTTCAGTCTTGATTAAGCGATACAATATTAATACCTTATTTGACTTTTACAAAATAAAAAGCGATATTTTTTTATTGTTGTAAAATTAAACAATTTTATTTTACAGGGGCTAACTTTATTTGAGTGGTTTATTTTAACGTCCCGCACTTTTTCAGGAGCAGGATTTACGAATATAGAATTTCACCTACTGCACCACTATCTTCCTATTGATTATTTCTCTTCCTGTTTTCACCTCCACAAAATAAACCCCTGGTTTCATTTCTCCTTTTTCTATTACGCATTGTTTGCCATTAATATTTATGGTTTTTATTTCTTTGCCTAATACATCCGTTATTTTTACAGTGGTGTTTTTTTGTTCTTCATTAAAAGTAATGGTGGTGGTTGTGGTGAATGGGTTTGGGGAGATGGTAATACTTATATTATTATTTTGTTCATGAATTCCGACCGTTGCTTCATTTCCACAAATAACTCCATTTTTTTTATAATAAATTATTGAAGTAGTACCCTCTTCATAACCGCCATTTGAAAAATAGTGAAAATGCCAATTAGAATAATTTCCGAGTCCAACTACACAAGTTAAGTTCTTATCGTATGGAGGCTCCACCAAAATCATAATGTCCCCAGCAATTGTCTAATAGACAATAGCCCCAATCATTATTATATGCGCTGGTATTATATGTCCACCGTTTGGTTCCGCAATAATCTTGAAACTTTAATGAACTATTATAACCATTAAATAAATCATAGGGTATCTTAGCAATAATTGCAGAGCGCAAATATCTTAACTGTACAGTATTTGTGAATAATTGGTTTGAATCAATATTAAATAACGTTTCCTGAACTTGATAGATGAGGGAATCAAAAGTTGTTGTTCGGCTTAAAATGGTGTGTTTTCTAAAACGATTATAATATGAATAAGGATAATTGTTGCCAAAAAAATATTCATGATATTGTATTTCATCCCCCGATTGATAATCATAAAGCATTTCATTAGTTATTTGATAAAGCCCTCCCATTGGATTAGTATTTCCAGCTAGTGTAAGTGGTTTTAAAATTTGAGGAAATGAATCAATTTGAAAAAATCTAACTAGCCCCCAATTTTTTGAAATTAAAATCTTTTGATTATTTAAAATCGAATTAATAATGTTTCCTGACAAATCAGTATGTACAATTTTATATGTCCTCACAGAATCAACATTACTAAGAACAGAAACTGTATCGTTGTTTTGATAAACCAATAAAAACTTTTGAGTTAAGTCGGAATAAAAAGTAACAGTATCAATTGGGTTAGTGGTAAATTAAAATTCAGGGAATCATTATTAATTGTATAAAATTTATAGAGTGATGAATCTGTTTTTATATGTTTCCCAATCCATGTGGGTTGGTCCAGTTGATTACACATTTGAGAACTCCAGAAATTACAAGTGTCTCCATTGATTGTTTGGGTATTTAATTTGCCAAAATTACAATACACTGAATCAGTACCATTAAATCTTACCGAATCGAATGAAACGCTGTAACCGTTTTGATTAACCGGGTATTCAGAAAATAATTTTTTTGAACAAGAATTAAAAGTCTGTAGTTCTGTCCAACACAAACGGAAGTATAAATTAGCAAAAAAAAGAAAATAATTTTTGTCATGTTATTAAATTCTATCCGTCAAAGATAGTTATTTCTGTCATTAACAAAAAATCCCGCCTTTTCACAAAAGCAGGATTTAATATATTATTTTTTCCTTTAAATCAGTGCTTAGTTAACTTGTTTTTTAAAATCATAATGTAAATGCAAGAATTTGGCTTCTTCAATAGCAAGCGTGGCAACCGGATGCTCTGAAAATTGAATAAAGCACTCACAATAAACAACAAAAATAATATGTGTTGATATAAAAAGACGGAATTTATAAGAATTCGTACCGAACTCATGAGAACGGAACCCGAACTGTAGAGAACGGAACCCGAACTGTAGAGAATGGAACCCGAACTGTAGAGAACGGAACCAGAACTGTAGAGAACGGAACCAGAACTGAAGAGAACGGAACCCGAACTGTACAGAACGGAACCCGGACTGTACAGAACGGAACCCGAACTCATGAGAATGGAACCAGGAGTGTTAAAAGAGTAACAAAGTTTCTTTTTTTGGAAAACGATTATAAACGAGATGGCAATCTTTTTTACCTTTGCCCCATGAATTTAGAATTAGAAGAAAACTTTAAGGAAGTTTTAAAAAGAATGTCTGACCAATTTGGCGATGATTTGGATTTGCAGGCATTACTGTTTCTTATCGGGGTCCAGGAATTAGGAAAAGGAAATGTAAAACTTTCTAAAAACGAAAAACTGGATGTAATGCACATTTCCATCTGCACCCTGCTTACCCCTTATGGATATTACGAATACGAAGGACTGGACAAAGACGGCTGGCCCCACTGGAGAGCAAGCGAAAAGCTGCCACCCCTAAAACCGGGGCAGCAGCAGCAGGTTATGAAAGAAGCTATTGTAGAATATTTCAGGGAAAACGAATTGATTAATTAATATTTTTTTTATTTGGGCGTGTCCCCGATGAAGAATCGGGGTCGGGCTTTCCGCTTCAATCTTTTTTTCTCCCCCACCAATAACAACGCGCAAAAAAAGGATTTCCGCTACAATCCCTCACGCAACGCTTCCTATAGTTCGCTAGTATATAATACCTAGTTTGTCACGTTTAGGCTCCCCTCTCCTTCTTTCGTAAAGAAAAAGGGTTGTGCGTGAGGTCTAAAAACAAAAGTCCAAAGTCAGCTGCATAGCTAACTTTGGACTTAAAACCTGGAACTTAGTACTTTCTTCCTATTGCTGGTTGATGCTAACCACCGTCCATGCTTCTTTTCTTGGTTCGTCCACATTTAACGACCCCTTTCCATATAAAGTAGGAAAAGCATCGGGCTTGGTAACATGAATATCAAAAATAGCAGGCAATGCAATATCAAAAGTAGCAAGCCCGTTTCCATCTGTTTTTTCAGTATAGGTAATGTCGCCATTTATGGAATAAGCATCTAAACGCACCGTTGCCAAAGGCACTTTGTGCCCCGCAGTATCATATACATTTACATAACCACGGCAGGTTTGGTCCTTTTTACAGGAAGAAACACAGGTGGCAGCAAGAATTAAAAGCACAACACATAGCAGTGAAGAGAATTTAAGAAAAAGAGTTTTCATTGGTAAATTGTTTTATTAATTAATTGTTTTTTTATAGCTATTTTGCAAGTCTTATTTATCTTTACGGACAACAAATTTAACACTTTATTGATGAACTGCAAAAAAAAATTTACTATTCTTCTATTTCTGGCAACCGTTTTCACGTTTGTAGTATCCTTTAAACCTTTTGCTGATGGTGGTTCCGGGCAGATAAAAGTAATGATTCTAACCGATATGGGGGTAATAAAGATTAAACTCTATAACGAAACTCCACTGCACCGCGATAACTTTTTGAAACTGATACACGAGCATTATTATGATAGTCTTTTGTTCCACCGGGTCATTCAAAATTTTATGATACAAGGCGGAGACCCTTATTCTAAAAGAGCTTTGCCGGGTGTTACGCTTGGAGATGGCGGACCTAATTATACTATTCCTGCCGAATTTAATCCTGCTTTGTTTCATAAAAAAGGGGTGCTGGCTGCCGCACGCGATGGCGATTTGGAGAACCCGTCACAGGCTTCGTCCGGCTCCCAGTTTTATATTGTGCAGGGAAAAGTGTTTACCGATTCGTTATTAAAAGTACAGGCAAAGCGCATAACAAAAATGAAATTGTTTAACCAGATTATCAACCGCCCCGAAAATTCTGCCTTGCTGGAACAATATAAAAGATATGCAAAAGCGGGTAATATGCCCGATAGCATGAAATATGTAAACGACAGGATAGATGTGCAGTTGCAAAAAGAATTGCCAACTGTTGCGCCTTATGTTTTTTCGGAAGAACAAACAAAAGCATATACTACCATAGGCGGCACTCCCCACCTGGATGGAAGCTATACGGTGTTTGGCGAAGTGTACGAAGGAATAGAAGTGGTGGAAGATATAGCAGCACAAGAAGTGGAAAGAAAAACCGCACGACCGAAGAAGGATATAAGAATAATCAGTGTTTCAATAATTCAGTAACTTCGCGATTCTGCGAATGACGAATTTTAACGAATAACGAATAAAATGAGAGATAGAATAGATAAATTATTGACCGAAATTGAAGAGTTTACTGCCAGCAGCAAAGAGCATGTGGAAGAATTTCGAATTAAAATACTAAGCAAAAAAGGAAAAGTAACCGAATTGTTTGACGATTTTAAAACAGTGGCGCCTGAAATGAGGAAAGAAATAGGGCAGAAACTAAATGAGTTAAAAACCAAAGCACATGATAAAATAACTCATCTGAAAGAAAAATTTGAACACAGTGAGGAAAATAAAAACGAGCGCATTGATTTAACGTTGCCTGCCGAAACCATTGCGGTTGGCTCTCGTCATCCGTTATCATTAGTAAGAAATCAGATTGAAGAAATATTTTCACGCATTGGTTTCACCGTTTCTGACGGACCAGAAATAGAAGACGACTGGCACAACTTTACAGCGCTAAACACCCCACACGACCACCCTGCGCGAGATATGCAGGATACTTTTTACATCAGCGAAAACCCGGATATTGTTTTGCGAACACAAACATCTTCCGTGCAGGTGCATGTAATGGAAGGCACACAACCTCCAATCCGCACCATCTCCCCGGGACGGGTATATCGCAATGAAGCTATTTCTGCAAGGGCACACTGCCAGTTTCACCAGGTAGAAGGATTGTACATTGATAAAAAAGTTTCGTTTGCTGATTTAAAACAAACACTGTTATATTTTTCGAAAGAAATGTTTGGAGAAGAAACACAAATCCGTTTGCGACCATCTTTCTTTCCTTTTACAGAAATCAGTGCAGAGATGGATATTTCCTGTCCCTTCTGCAAAGGCAAAGGTTGTAATATATGCAAAGGTGCAGGTTGGGTGGAGATATTAGGTTGCGGAATGGTGGACCCTGCTGTGCTTGATAACTGCAAAATAGATTCTTCTAAATACAGCGGCTTTGCTTTTGGTATGGGCATCGAACGAATTGCCATGCTTAAATACCAGGTAAATGATTTACGTTTGTTTTTTGAAAATGACGTTCGGTTTTTAAAACAATTTAAGTCGGTAATTTAGTTTAAGTACATGGTATGATGGTACGTAGATTTATTAAAATTCTTTAAGATTAAAAATGATTTATGATTTGGATTATGTTTTTGCCTAGGCAATTATGATTCGTAATTCGTAACCAATTATTTGCCCTTATGTACTCTCCCCGCCTGGAACAACTCCTTGAAATGCTAAAAAGCGAACCCAACGATTCGTTTTTGAATTATGCTTTGGCATTGGAATATGCTAAAGCAAATGATGTTTTGAAAGCCATTGAATTAATTGAAGCTTTGCTTTTGAGAGATGAAAATTATTTAGGTGCTTATTATCAATCCGGAAAATACTATGAGCAGCTAGGTAATACCGAAAAAGCAATGGAGATATATACCAAAGGAATTGCCATTGCAAAAAAACAAAACAACCGAAAAGCTTTAGGAGAGCTGAATGAAGCACTTGTGATGCTGGAAGAATAGAACTATTTTAATCCTTTATAGATTTCCGTAATTTTTAATTTCTGGTCTTTTGCCATTCCTGCCTGGTATTCCAACTCTGTGGTAGAAGCATTTGCATCCGTAGCTTTCAAAGTTTCTAACTGTTTGGTCGCTTTCTTTTCCCTGTCTTCATACATCAACGCCAAATCGTTAATAGATTTTTTTGCATAATAAGCCACCCATTTAATTGTGTTTTCATCTTTTGCAATGCCTGCCAGTAAATCAACTCCCGCGTTCACGGTTTCGTCTTTCTTTACGTTTTTTAAAAAAGAAACATACTGTGTAATGAATTCAATTGCCGAAAATCCCCTGTATTTATCCTGAACTTTCAAAAAGAAATCATTGTTTTCGTCACTACCATGCGTTGAATACAAATCAGCAATGCCGTTTAATATCTCCTTGCTTTTTTCGTTTTCATATTGTTTGGCAAGTTTCATTCCTTCCTCCGGGTTTGATTTTGCAAAAGCAGAAAACGCTGCTCCCAAAACATTATACGACTTGTCATTCAACGCATTTTTATAAACAGGCTGCAAATCTTCCTCTTTATATTTTGCAGCTAAATATTCCAATGCGGTTGCCCTCACCTCTGCCTTTTCATCTGTTTTAGCTATC
Source organism: Bacteroidota bacterium (assembly GCA_025363555.1). Taxonomy (GTDB): domain Bacteria; phylum Bacteroidota; class Bacteroidia; order 2-12-FULL-35-15; family 2-12-FULL-35-15; genus 2-12-FULL-35-15. Next base: position 8,716 of record JANYDQ010000018.1, read on the forward strand.
CGCACCAGCTTCTCTTTTATTTCTTTTTCATGCCCCGGTTCAATGTCTTTCAAAGCAACAATGGCATCTTCCCGCAACGAATAAAACTTATCATTCAATGCCAACAGAATAATTTCTGTTGCAACGCTGTCTTTTGCTTTTTTACTTAATTGAGAAAGTGCTTCATCCCTGTCTAAAAACAGCGGTGCATATTTATATTGAAATGCCAATTCCGTAATTGTTTTGTTTTCATTTTTGCTGCAAAGCAATTGTTTTTCGGCATCCACATTCACCAAATCAGGTTTGGAGGAAGCATCAAATTCAAAAGTTTCATCTGCTTTGGTTACCGTTATTTTTTGGCGATTCACTCTTCCGTTTGCGTATAAATCAATATACATCGGCATTTTAAACAAACCTGCTTTATCCAAATTCTGAACTTGCTTAATCGTTACTTTTTGTTTTTTATTTGCTTCGTCATAATTTGTTTTAATATCTAAAACCGGATGCCCAGGCGAAAGAAACCATTGATTAAAAAACCAGTTTAAGTCTTCGCCTGTTACCTGTTCGAACGCTAAACGAAGGTTATGAATTTCAACAGAATTAAATTTATTAGTTTCTAAATATAATTTCAGCGAAGCAAAAAAAGCGTCATCCCCTACATATTTGCGAAGCATGTGCAGCACCTGTCCGCCTTTGTTATAGCTATGCCCGTCAAACATGTCTTCCCTGTCATCGTATTGAAAACGGATTAAAGGCAATTGTTTTCGCTTTGCTTCCGCCATATACCCTGCCCGCGATTCTGCACTGTGATAATCTGCTGCCTCTCTTCCGTATTTGTATTCATCCCAAAGATATTCTCCATACGTGGCAAACGATTCATTAAGCGGAATGTTGCTCCACGACTCGGTTGTAACATAGTCGCCAAACCAGGAATGAAACAATTCGTGGGAGATAATATCTTCATGATTACGGTCCAACAATTCTCTATCCGTTTCCTGGAGTACCTCCGAATGCAGCGTAGCAGTTGTATTTTCCATTGCTCCTGATACATAATCGCGAACTACTACCTGCGAATATTTTATCCAGGGAAAAGTAACACCTAATTTATTGGAGAAAAATTCAATCATCTCGGGAGTATTGCCAAATATGGCTTTTGCATACGGTTCGTATTCTTTTTCTACATAATAATTTACTTCCTTGTCTCTCCATTTATCTTTCACTACAGCAAATTCTCCTATTGCCATCATTGCCAAATAAGGGGCGTGCGGCAGATCCATTCTCCAATCATCTGTCCGGGTATTGTCTCCATTGTCAGAAGAAGAAACTAATTCTCCGTTAGAAAGTGTTACATAGTTTTTTTCCACGGTAATAAATATTTCCTGGGTCATCCGTTCGTTTGGGCGGTCAATAGTTGGAAACCAAACCGAGTTGGATTGCGTTTCGCCCTGTGTCCATATTTGTTTCGGCTTGTCTTTTATTTTCCCGTCAGGATTAATAAAATACAATCCTTTGTCATCGCTAATGGCAAGGCTTCCTCCTTCTTTTTTCAGTTCATTAGGTTTACTTATGTAATCTATAAACACCGTGTATTGTTCCGTGTTTTTATATTCTTTATCTAGTTGAATGGTGAGCAAATCGTTTTCATATTTGAATTGCAAAGGAATTCTGCTGAAGGATGAATCGGTGGTAACAAGCGGTTCGTAGATTTTCTTTTTATCTTGTTTCACATTTTTGCTTACCGTGGTAATCATTTCCTTTTTTACCAGCTCCACTTTGTTTATTTCCATTCCTCTTGCATCCAGCACCAGGGTGGCAGTTGGGTAGAAGTAGGGTTTTGCTGTAATGGTTGCTTTTCCGAACAAATATTGTTTTGTCCAGTCGAAACTTACTTCCAGTTTGGTATGGATAATATCCGTAAGACGGGTGGCGGATGCCTGGTATTGTTGCGGTTCTGGAGTTTTGGCAGTAACCTTAACAGTATCCAAATGAATTACAGGAAGGTCGTCTTTTACAGTTTCGTGTGGTTTATGAAATAAACTACAGGAAGTAAAAGCTGCCGCAATAAAAATAATTACTACCTGTTTTTTTGTGTTCATTTGAAAGTATAAATTTGGTTCGTCAAAGGTTAGGAAAATTTTTCTCTTTTCAAATTATATTGTGTTGGATGGTTAAAATAAATACGATTGGGGGGGGGTTCTATTTGTAAATGGAGGTAAAACTTATATAATTATAATACACCTGAAGCCTAGCCATATTTTGCAACGCTTTTTAGATAACCTTACTGGAATTTTGATATATAGAAGAGACACCTTGAAAGAGGAGTTTTTTGCTGAATGTTTATAACTTTGTTTATAACCTTTGCTTTTGATAATTTAAATATCTTGTCCAGAATCCCTACTTTTACAAAAAAATATTCTAAGAAAAAGTTTTATAATTTAGTCCAAAATAAAAACACTGATATTACAATTTTAGAATTTTCCAAATAAAATGTTATTCGCAAGAAATTCCAAATTAGCAAATATTGAAATTTATATTTCGTTTTTGCAAGACATAATTGAAAAAGACGACTCTTCTTCCTATAAGAGCGACATTATTAATGTCATTAAAATGTGTCACGACATTTCTGCTGGTCTTATTAACTACTCTTCTGTTCCTGCAGAAATTTTTGATATAGTTACATTTCTCTCTCTTAATCACACCGCCTTTTTTGCTAATATCAATCCCACTAATGTAAGTAAAGAGGACATAAAAACCATTAAAGAATTTTTGGAAAAGGATTTATTTGAAATCGCATAATTAATTTCAAATGAATCATCGGGACCTTGAACTGCATTTAGCGCAATTATCTAAATGTATAAAAAAATCAAAAACCAACGAATATTCTGACGATCGTAAAAACGATTATCAAAAGAGTTTGAATTCACTTTAATGATAAAGTTTCAGTAGAAAAATTTGATGGATTAGATGTTGCGAAACTTGCGGTTAAAAAAACCATTATTGATTTTATTTTCTATAGCATTCAATTCCTAGACAGTTCTACATTAACTTTTATTCCCTTCGAAATAGTAGCCTGCCTTGAAGAGGCATTGAATGAGTGGATGCCAAAGAACAATTTTATTGTAGTTACCTCGTTGTCTGCGAGTTTGGAAAGCTATAGTTTTAATCCGTCTTTATCCGATGATCTTATTTATAAATTAATTGAAAACGATTATGCAATAAAGTTTAACTACCGTTTAATTCAAATTACATTACCTAGATATTTTGTCCACGATTATTTGTCCAATGTTGTTTTATATCACGAGCTTGGTCATTTTATAGATTTAAAATTTAAAATTTTTGAGACAATTATTGTTAATAAAATAATAGATAAAACTTTACCATATTATACCAAAGAACCACTTAAAGAAGGACATATAATTCAACGATACTATCATTGTATGGAGCATTTTGCAGACCTTTTTGCTGCTCAATATATTGGAGATTGCACTAACCATGTTTTAAATTATATTGCATTCAATGCAAGAGAAAGTCAGACCCATCCCGCCACATCAACTCGAATAAAAATAGTTAATGATTTTTTAAATAAAAAATATTCAGATGCTATTATTTCTGAAATATTTAAAGAAACCAAAAGCAGAACTTCGCAACAACTAGAAATTCGCTTTGTGGATTTGCCTACTGACGATTTTAAAAATTTTGTTCCTTATGAATTAAGGAACATAAGCGAACTTCATTCTATATTTATTACTGGTTGGAAATTTTGGAAGGAAGAAAAAAATGAGGTTATTCAAAAACATGGAAGAGACAATGCTTATAAAGTGGTCAATAATTTAATTGAAAAATCTATTAGTAATTACATTGTAACCAATAGTTGGAATAAATAATGTATTTAGTAGGAACGCAAATAAACGAATTAATAAAATCGGGCGAACTAATTATTCGCCCATTGCTTCAACCAGAACAAGTGGGGGAGTTGGCAGTTGATTTAAGGCTCGGCACAGACTTTTTGCTTTCTCTTCAGGGCAGACACTCTGCTATTGATGTTTCCAATTATTACAACGCAAACCCTTCAAGCAGTTTTTTTCAAGAAACCAGAAGATTAGTTGGAGAGGGGTTTTTGTTTCACCCCTTGCAAACAGTGCTTTGTTCAACGCTAGAATACATAAAACTGCCGAATGATGTTTTTCTTTCCCTAACTATGCGCAGTTCTTATAGCAGATTGGGTTTATCTATTTCCTCAATTGTTCAACCTGGATATTGTGGTTGCGTCTCAATGGAATTAACTAACGTTAATAACACACCCGTTAAAATAACTGTTGGTTCAAGAATAGCGCAAGCGAGATTCTTTCAATTAGAAAAAGCAACGGATTATTTTCATACAGAAAGGAAGTATATTTGCCAAGTTCGCCCTGAGGTTTCTCTCGCCATTAACGATACGGAGAGGGAAATACTAGAAAAGATAAAAAACAAATTTCTTAAATAGTTTCCATTCAAATGTTATGGTGATTAATGAACTTTTAAAACCACCTATAAAAACCATCTACCCCCAAAAAACCTTTTTCAAAAAATAATATGGTTCCGTTAATTCAGAAATTAACAACCATACAAAAACATCTATTTTTATATACTTGGGTTTTGAAAATAAAGCTCACCCGGATGGGTTTGTAAAATTGAAATTTTGGAACTATGCTCACACAGTTGTGTTTATTGAGTTTCAGAGGACAGGCTAAAAAAAGGGGTTTTTGCCCTTAACTGCTAATTTTCATTCCTTCACTTACCCAAAAGGGGGTTTTTCATCTTCTCCAAATCCTAACCAACCCCTAAAAACCATCTTTAATTTCCATATAAAATGTTTTGAAGCCAAAAATTGAACTTTTGGTGTGAAGTAGGTATATTTTGAAACCAAAGATTGAACTTTTGAAGTGAAAGAAAGAATATTTGGCGTGAAAGAATAATTATTTGAGGCCAAAGATTAAACATTTGGTGTCAAAAAATTAGTCTTTGAAGCGAAAATAATATTTTTTAGTGTCAAAGAATAATAATTTGAAGCGAAAAGAATATTTTTTGAAGCGAAAGTTTGAACTTTTGGTGTCAAAAGTGTTTATATGGGTTTTACGGGAATTTTTGCTAATTATCAATCAATTAGATTTTGGTAGATTTGAAATTGTATGGCTTACTGAAACATTTCCCTGGTCATTCCCAGCCATTCTAAAGCCGAACCGCTTAATAAAAGCTCCTTTGTTTTATCATCATACGGCATAGATTTAATTAAACTTCCGGGCTGGTTTTCGCCCAAAGGAAAAGGATAATCGCTGCCCAAAGCAACGCGGTTGGCACCAAACATTTTAACAATATAATCCAGCATAAGGAGGTCGTGAACCAAGCTGTCAATCCAGAATTTACCTATATAATCTCTTGGGTTTTTGTTGTTGTGAATAGCCACCAAATCGGGGCGGCAATGAAAACCATGTTCAATTCGACCTATGGTAGCCGGGAAACTGCCCCCACCATGAGCAAAAGCAACTTTAAGATGAGGCAGTTTTTCGAATACCCCGCCAAAAATAAGGGAACAGATTGCCCTGGACGTTTCGGCTGGCATACCTACCAGCCATGGCAGCCAGTACCGCTGAATGTGCTCCTCCCCCATCATTTGCCAGGGATGAATAAATACGGCTGCTCCCAGTTCCTGCGCCCGTTGAAATATAGGAAAAAGGGCAGGAGAGCCCAGGTTCCAGTCGTTGATAACATGAGACCCTATTTGTATTCCTCTCAACCCTATTTTCATGCACCGTTCCAGTTCTTTTACAGCAAGCTCAGGTGCTTGCAAGGGGATGGTGCCTAACCCGACAAATCGTTTGGGATGTTTTTTTACTATATCGGCTATGTGGTCGTTCAGAAACATGGAAATTTCCAGGCAGTCTTTCGGTTTAATCTTGTAATTAAACATAACCGGCACGGTAGATAATACCTGCACATGCACATGATGAGTGTCGCATTCTTCCATCCGCTTTTCCGCATCCCAGCAGTTGCTTTCTACTTCGCGAAAAAATGTTCCGTCATCCAGCATCATTTTAGCGCAACACGGTTGGTGATGGTCCAGCCGAATGAAGCCACCGTAACCAAATTTTTCTTTCCAGTCGGGAATGTTTTCGGGAAGAATGTGGGTGTGAATGTCTATGGTTAAGTGGTTCATTAGTTCGCTATGCTATTGGTTCGCTGCGCTATTGGTTGGCAGGTGCTTTTGTTTCTTTTAAAAACTGTTGTACCATTTGTTCTGCTTCTTTTAAAGCAGTTTCCAGGTCATCATTTAGAATTATTTTGTCGAACAGCTCCGCTTTTTTTAATTCCAGTCCTGCTTTTCCTATTCTTCGGCCAATGCTTTCGGGTGTTTCCGTTTCCCTGGATTTTAAGCGTGTTTCGAGGTGCTGAATAGAAGGCGGCATTACAAAAACAGCTAAGGCATTATCACCAAACTGCATCCGCAGGTTTAATCCTCCCATCACATCCATGTCGAAAATAATGTGCTTGCCTTTTTTCCAGATGCGCTCTATTTCTGATTTTAATGTTCCGTAAAAATTGTCTTTATACACTTCTTCGTATTCCGCAAATTCACCGTTTGCTATTTTCTGTTTGAATTCTTCCACAGAAATAAAATAATAATCCACACCATGCGTTTCTCCGCTTCGTTTCGGGCGGCTGCAAGCCGAAACAGAAAATTCCAGCTGCGGAAACACTTTTAACAAGTGATGCACAATGGTGGTTTTGCCTGCTCCTGACGGTGCGGAGAATATAATGACTTTGCCTTTCATTTTTACGAATTACGAATAGTTGCGAATTTACATATTGTTACGAATTTACAAATTCTGGTATCAAATTGTTTTTGAGTTTAGATTTGTAAATTTGTATTGATTCCTAATTCGTAACCTATAATACATTTAACAGTTGTTCTTTTATTTTTTCCAATTCGTCTTTCATTTGCACCACCATTTTTTGCACTGTAGCATCGTTTGCTTTGGAGCCAATGGTGTTTATTTCTCTTCCTATTTCCTGGGCAATAAAGCCTAACTTTCTTCCGCTTCCTAATTCTTTCATGGCTTCCGAAAAATAATCAAGATGTGTTTTTAGTCTTAGTTTTTCTTCGGTAATATCTAATTTTTCGATGTAATAAATTAACTCTTGTTCAAACCTGTTTTCATCTATCTTTTCTTTTTCTATTACTTCTGCAATATTATTTTTTATTCTCGTGCGAATGTTTTCTACCCGCGAAGCATCCCCTGCCACAACATCAGCTAATAATTTATCAATGATGCCAATCCGCATTTCAAATTCATCCGACAAGGTTTTTCCTTCATCTTCGCGAAACTTTTGAAATGCTTCTATGGCTTTGTCAACTGTAGCTTTTACCTGCTTCCATTCTTCCACGTCCAACTCCACAATTTCTTTTTCTGCTTTCAGCACATCCGGCATTTTCATGGTAAGGGTTAATAAATTGGTGGTGTCTTCGTTCAATTCTTCTGCCAGCGATTTTAACTCTTTGTAATAAGTTTTTGCTAATGTTTTGTTTATGGCAATAGGCAATTCCGCCTGCAAAAATTCAGTATAAATAGTAATATCTACTTTTCCTCTTTCTATTTGTTTGGATATTTCAGCACGCAGCTCCAGTTCCTTTTCCTTGTAGGAATAAGGCATTCGCAGGTTCAAATCCAGCTGGCGGCTATTTAAAGAACGCACTTCAACAGTAATTTTTTTGGAGGAAAATTCGTTTGTAGCTTTCCCGAAACCAGTCATTGATTTAATCATAAAAGTATTTTAATTAGAAAACAAATGTAAACAAATTAGTTTGTGTCCGTTAATGCGAATGGAATTTTATACTGAAACGATAATTATTTTTTTGCTTTTGCAAAAGGTTGGCTCACCAAAGCAACGCCAAGTATAATTAAAACAGCGGAAATAATTTTGTGTGCATCCAGTGTATCGTTGCGGTAATAATACACCGCAATGAGTGTTGCAAAGAAAGGCTGGAGATAAATATAAATACTTACCACCGATGGGCTTAATGCCCGCAACGCATAAGTGTTTAATACATACGCAACAAAGGTAACCCCCAGCACAACAAAAAACACATCTCTCCAAACAGCGGCAGGCATGGTTGCCCAGCTTATCTGTGTGAACTGATTAAATCCGAAAGGCAGCACATAAATAAAACCAAAAAGAAATACCCACTTAACAATAGTGAATGTATTATACTTCATCATCAATGGTTTTACGAGCACTACATAACATGCCCAGGAAATGGAGTTCATCAATATCATTACATCGCCCGAAATAGTTTCGGAACCAAACGTAAAGTTTTTATTATACAATAGTATCATGGCTGCACCCGCTACACCAAATATTATTCCTGCTATTTTACCAAAAGATATTTTTTCTTTTAAAACAACTGTTGCAATAAGTAAAACAATGATTGGATTTGAAATCATGATGATAGAAGCATTGATGGGAGTAGTAATGCTTAATCCTTTCAGGAAAAGCAACTGGTTGCAGGCAACACCACAAACAGCAAGAAGTGCCATCCGTGGCAAATCTTTTTTGTCCACCTTTTCTTTTATGAAGACCCAACTTACCAACCAGAATAAAACCAGTGCGCCTCCAACACGCATCAGCACAAAAGCAAACGGCAGAACATAAGCAGGCATTACTTCTTTGGCAATAGAATAATTAGCACCGTATATAAGGTTTACAATTAATAATGCTATATGTGCCTGGAGGACTTTATTCATGACATCCCTCTCCTTAATCCTCTCGCCAAAAGGGAGAGGGCATTAAAAGTAAGCCTGCGCATTTGCAATATTACTTTTAGAATTTCCAACAAATATTTTATTGTCAATGATGATAACCGGGCGTTTCAGAAAAGTGTATTCTTCCAGGATATGCTTTTTGTAATCGTCTTCGGTGAGTTGCTGTTTATCTAACCCGAGTGCGCGGTACTTTAATGCTACTCTGCTAAACAGCGCCTTATAACTTCCCGCCATCTTTTTCATTTCCGATAATTGAACAGGAGTTATCTTTTCTGTTTTTATATCCTGGAAAATAAATTTCTTTTCTTTTAATTTTAATTCAGTTATTATTCTTGCACAGGTAGAGCAGGTGCTTAGGTAATAGATTTTTTTCATTAAAGAATTTTGGGATTTAGATATTAGTAGTATTTAGGATTTCCCCAACTTTTATTTTATCTGCGACAGCTTCAGCATATTTGTTTTTCCGCGTTCTTTCATAGGCATTGATGCAATGTTAATCACCAAATCATCTACTGCCACCAGGTGGCTCGATTTCAATAGTTCCAATATATCCGAAATGGTATGGTCCGTGCTTTCGTATTTATCGTAAAAATATCCCTGCACCCCCCATAAAAGGTTAAGCGTTGTAAGTAATGATTCGTTATCGGTAAAAATAAAAATCTTTGCCTGCGGTCGCTGGCTCGACAGTTTAAAAGCCGTGTATCCCGAATTAGTCATAGATATTATAGCTTTTACATCTGCCTGCTTTGCCATCACACAGGCATTGTAACAAATAGAATCCGCCAGAAAAGTTTGGTTTTTGGTAGTCGGTTCGTGTTCTTTATAATAAATACATTCGTCCTGCTCCACGTTGTTAATAATGCGTGTCATGGCTTCAATTACTTTCACCGGATATTTCCCCACCGAGGTTTCTCCGCTCAACATCACCGCATCCGCGCCATCCAGCACCGCGTTTGCCACATCGTTTACTTCCGCACGCGTAGGCGCAAAGTTGGTAATCATGCTCTCCATCATTTGTGTTGCAATAATAATGGGTGTGGATGCTGCCAGGCATTTTCTCACCAGCATTTTTTGCACCAGCGGAACCTGCTCCATGGGCAACTCTACCCCCAAATCTCCGCGCGCCACCATTATGCCATCCGACATATCTATGATATTATCAATCCCTATCAATGCTTCTGGCTTTTCTATTTTTGCAATTACCCGAGCATGTTTATTTTTCTTTTTGATGATGGCTTTCAAATCAATAATATCCGTCACCGCCCGCACAAACGATAATCCAATCCATTCCACATTATGCTCCAATGCAAAATCAAGGTCGTTCAAATCTTTTGCTGTTAAACAAGGCAACGATACCTTGGTGTTCGGCAGGTTCACCCCTTTTTTAGAGGACAGTATTCCGCCATACACCACCACCGATTTCACTTCATCCTCCCCATTGGTTTCTATTACTCTCAACAAAAGTTTTCCATCATCTATCAAAATATTTTCTCCCTCTTTTACGTCCTTCGGAAATTGCGGATAGGTAATGTAAACACGTTCTGCCGTGCCAATACATTCTTTAGTAGTAATTACTATTTCTTTACCAACTACCAGTTCCACCCCGTTATTTTCCACCACCCCTATCCTAAGTTTCGGTCCCTGCAAATCGGCAAGAATGGCTACATGTGTGTCCAGCTTTTTGTTTAATTCGCGAACGTTATTAATTTGCAGCAGCACGTTTTCGTAAGTGCCGTGAGAAAAATTAATACGGCAAACATTTACCCCGGCCAGTATGAGTTGTTCTATTACTTCAATAGAAGTAGATGCAGGTCCGAGGGTGGCAACTATTTTTGTTCTTTTCATGTTATAAATTGATTATCGTTTACTATTTAGTCGTTAAAATATATTTGCCCAAAGAGATACAGGCGCTAAGTTCACCAAGTTTTTCCTTGATGCGTTCTTTGCGTCTTTCGACTTTGTGGAAATTTCATTAAAAAATTAAATTCTGTTTCGATTTTAACTGGGTAACATCTATGCGCATTGCCGTTTGCACCACCTCCATTTCTTTTATCATTTTCAATATTTCGTCTGCCTGCTCGTCCCCTACTTCTCCCCTCAAAATAAAAAAATAATTCATCTGCTTTTGTTCCGGCACCAGCAGTTCGTTTGCAGTCTGGTTGTTTTTTTTCAATTTGTCTTCCTTATTAAAAAGTGTATCCCCTTTTGCCAGCAGTTCTTTGTTTTCGCTGAAATTAGCTATTACCGAATATTCCAAAAAATCTTCTTTTTTATCAAATACAAAAAACGAAAAATACGAAGGCGTGGCATGTTTCTTTCCTTTTATTTCCAGCGAATCCTTTTTAATCAAATCTATCCCGAATTTTTTATTCAATGCCCAGCAAATACGGTAATCCTTTTCGTGAGAGGAAATGCCAATCAGCAAAAAATCGTAATCGTAAGAAATATCTAAGGTATGTTTGGCCACGTTTTTTTTGCAAAAATACACAAATAAAAAATGAAACAAACCCCAACACAAATGAAACGATAACCGTTTTTTGCCAAACAACTTCTTTCCGATGGTAAATAAATTACGTTCTAAAGTAAATGACCTGTTTTGGAAACAAAACAAATAACGAACAAATAAGGGGAGTAATATAACAATAATTAGAATTTTTTGGCTATCACCTAAAATACGTTAATTGACTTTTTTTAGATTTTACCCAAAAACCGCGTTGCTATTCATTAATCGGGCAATATTATGTGCTTTTTTCAAAATAATCTACAAATCAAGAAAGTGTGAAATTTTGCGATTGACCCAAAGTTTCAAACTTTGAAACGAAAGTTTACAACGGTATATTCCCGTGCTTTTTCCTAGGCAGTTTCGCCACTTTGTTTTTCAGCATAGCAAATGCTTTAATCAGTTTTTCTCTGGTGTCTTCCGGTTTTATTACTTCGTCCACATATCCCCTTTCTGCTGCCCGATAAGGATTTGCAAAGTGTTCAATGTATTCTTTTTCTTTTTCTGCCAATTTTTCAACAGGGTTTTTAGCGGCTGCTATTTCTGCTTTAAAAATAATTTCGGCTGCTCCCTTTGCGCCCATCACCGCTATTTCGGCAGAGGGCCATGCATAATTCATATCTGCACCAATGTGTTTACTGTTCATTACATCATAAGCACCTCCATAAGCTTTGCGGGTAATAACAGTTACTCTGGGCACCGTAGCTTCACAAAAGGCGTACAACAGCTTTGCGCCATTGGTAATAATGCCATGCCACTCCTGGTCGGTACCGGGAAGAAAGCCCGGAACATCTTCGAACACTAATAAAGGAATATTAAAACTATCGCAAAAGCGCACAAAGCGAGCTGCCTTTGTGGATGAATTAATATCCAATACTCCTGCCAGGAAGGCTGGCTGATTAGCCACAATGCCTATGCTTTTACCTGCCAGTCGGGCAAAGCCCACCACAATGTTTTCAGCAAAGTTTTTATGCACTTCTAAAAATGTATCTGTATCAATCACCCCGTTTATCACATCGCGCATATCATACGGCTGGTTAGGGTTTTCAGGAATCAACGAGTTTAATGCAGTCCGTTTTTCATTTCCATTGTTTTCATAAGGAACGGAAGGTGCACTGTCCTCACAGTTTTGAGGCATGTAGCTTAACAATGCTTTTATATTATTGATGCACTCTATTTCGTTAGCACAGGAGAAATGTGTAACCCCCGATTTGGTAGAATGTGTGGATGCTCCGCCTAATTCTTCCGAAGTTACTTCTTCGTGCGTTACTGTTTTCACCACGTTGGGTCCCGTTACAAACATGTACGAAGTGTTTTCCACCATCATAATAAAATCAGTAATGGCGGGAGAATACACCGCGCCTCCCGCACAGGGTCCCATAATAGCAGACAGTTGCGGCACCACGCCCGAAGCCATAGTGTTTCGGTAAAATATATCTGCATACCCACCCAAGGAAACAACGCCTTCCTGGATACGTGCACCTCCGCTATCATTGAGTCCTATTACAGGCGCTCCGTTCTTCATAGCCAAATCCATTATCTTACAAATCTTTTCTGCAAATGTTTCGGACAAGGAACCTCCAAATACGGTAAAGTCCTGCGAAAACACATATACCATCCTTCCGTTAATGGTTCCATAACCCGTTACCACCCCGTCTCCCAAATACTTTTCTCTTTCCATTCCAAACTGTGTGGAACGGTGCGTAACCATCATGCCAATCTCTTCAAAACTTCCTTTATCCATCAAAAAATGAATCCGTTCCCGTGCCGTAAGTTTTCCTTTTTTATGTTGGGAATCGATGCGTTTTTGTCCTCCGCCTAATTGTGCTTCAGCAATTTTCTTATCCAGTTCAATGATTTTGTTTTTCATAATCTATAAGTATGAATTATTTTGGGTTTTCGATTTTGTCAAAATTATAAAATAATGGGTTGCCATTTATTATTATTTTTGAACTCTTAAATTAACGTTACGTCATTGCGAGCTTTTCGCGAAGCAATCTCTTCATTTACTGAGATTGCTTCGTCCTGCGAAGGGGCAGGACTCGCAATGACGAACCAGACAAATAGCCCATAATGCAAAAGACAAAATGAACTTAGAAGAACTTCGGGAATATTGCATTTCAAAAAAGGGGGTGGAAGAAACATTGCCCTTTGGTCCCGACACGCTGGTGTTTAAAGTAATGGGCAAAGCGTTTCTTTTAACAGGCTTCGAAAACAATCCCATTCAGTTTAATGTAAAATGCAACCCTGAAAAAGCAATGGAACTGCGCGAACAATACGCCTGCGTGTTGCCGGGCTTTCACATGAATAAAAAACATTGGAACACCATAATTGTGGACGGAACAGCAACGGATAAATTAATTCGTGAATGGATTACCGATTCATATAACTTAGTGGTAGAAGGGCTTACGAAGAAAGAAAGGGAGAAGTGGAAAGGTTTGTAATTCCGTTATAACGATTCTACTATTTCTATATTTCAAAGGGAAAATATAAAAAACAAATCATTGTTTTGAACCTTGGCAGAACAAAAAAATGCCCATTCCGGCTGCGGAAAGGGCATTTTGCACTAAAAACAACAAACACAAAAGAAAAAATAAACTTATATTTATTTTCACATGGGTTTGACGTTAATTTATTAGAATAGTTTAATCCGCCCCGTCATTTTATTTAAGTAATTTCGCAAGCCAATAAAAAAAGAAATCATGTTGTCAAGAGTTGTTCGTTATTTTATACAGGGTTTGGTTATTACGGTACCCGTAACCATTACCATTATTGTGTTTTACAAAGTAATTGCCTGGGTAGGCGATTTGTTTTCTCATTTTGGAACTATTGTGAGCCCCCTTATCGACCCGTTTATTATTATAGCCATAGCCGTTCTTATTATTTTATTTATGGGAATGCTTGGTTCTTCCATTATCCTGAAACCCATGTTCAGCCTGATCGACAGCGCCCTGGAGCATACCCCCTTTGTAAAAATAATTTATGGTTCCCTCAAAGATCTGATATCTGCCTTTGTGGGAAGCAAAAAACGCTTTAACAAACCAGTCCTGATTACTATTAATAAAGAAAATAATATCCAGCAATTAGGGTTTATTACCCAGGAAGATTTGAGCGAACTTAATCTTAAAGAAGGAACTGTGGCGGTGTATGTTCCCATGTCGTATTCGCTTTCGGGCAACTTACTCATTGTTCCTGCCGACCACATTACCCTCGTAGATGCGTCATCATCGGAAGTGATGAAATTTATTGTTTCGGGCGGAGTTACCGATTTGGAAGATTAATTAAGCCGGTACATTTTTCCGGGCAATGATTTCACCACTCCCGAAAATTCTAACGTAAGCAGCATTGCAGAAACTTTACTCATTGGCAACTGGCATACCAAACACAAATCATCAATGGTAATAGCATCTTTCTCTTTAATCACCTTCACCAGCACTTCCTCTTCGGCATTTAATTCAACAAATAATTTTTGCTGTTTCGGCATTTTTTTATTTTCGCTTTCTTCCCAGCCCAATGCTTTAATCACATCTTCGGCAGATTGAATTAAGATGGCTTTGTTTTGTTTAATAATGGCATTGCACCCTGCAGAACACACATCGTCCACCCTTCCAGGAAATGCAAACACATCCCTTCCATAACTATTTGCCAGTTCGGTAGTAATTAACGAACCTCCGTTTGTTTTCGATTCTATTACAATGGTGGCATCCGCTATGCCTGCAACAATGCGGTTTCTTCGCGGAAAATTTTCCCTGTCGGGTTTCGTTTTACTTGTAAAATCGGTTAGCCAACCACCATTTCCCAGCATTTTAGTTGCCGTTGCAGTATGTATGGCAGGATAAATTTTGTCTAATCCGTGCGCCAGGGTACAAACGGTAGGCAGATTATTTTCGAGTGCAAATTTATGTGCACAGATATCAATGCCATACGCCAATCCACTTACAATGGTAACCTGGTGGGGTGATAAATCCGAAATTAATTTTTCGCACACCTTTTTCCCGTATTCAGTTGCATCTCTTGTTCCCACAATGCTTATCATTTTTGGAGCATTCAAATTGGCATGTCCTTTAAAATAGAGCATCACCGGGCTGTCGTAACAATGTGCCAATCGTTTGGGGTAACTGGCATCCAAATAAAATATGGGAATAATATTGTTCTTTTGAATAAAAATAACTTCTTCTTCTGCCCGATCAAAAATAGTTTGATTAATAACCGATTTTGCATTAATGCTTCCTATTCCGGGAATTTTTTCAAGCGCTGTTTTTCTTTCTTTAAATACCATTTCCGCACTGCCACAATACGCAATCAGTCGTTTTGCAAGTATATCGCCAATATTGGGGATTAATGAAATTGCTATTTTGTATTTTAAATTTTCTTCCATTCGTTTTTTTGTTCAAACTATTTTGCCAACTAAAATAATTTGTACCTTGCGCATTAATTAGGCAAATTTATAAATTATAAAAACGCTCTTTCATTTTTTATCTTCTTTAATTATTTAAAAAAAATCATGTCAATACAACGTCCTTTTAATTTCAAGAAATGGATTGACGAAAATCGTCATCTGTTAAAACCTCCGGTAGGCAATAAAGTAGTGTACGAAAACACAGAATTTATTGTAATGGTGGTGGGCGGTCCCAATGCCCGAAAAGATTATCATTACAACGAAAGCGAAGAATTCTTTTATCAACTGGAAGGAAATATTGTTGTTAATATCCAGGAAAACGGAAAGGCAGTGGATGTGCCGATAAACGAAGGTGATATTTTTTTATTGCCTCCCCGGGTTCCTCACAACCCTAAGCGGGGACCGAACACCATTGGTTTGGTAATGGAACGCAAACGGAGAGAGAATGAAAAAGACGGGCTGATTTGGTTTTGTGAAAAATGCAATACCAAATTGTTCGAAAAATATTTTCCCTTAACCAATATTGTCAAAGATTTTCAAACCACATTTGCCGAATTTTATGGAAATGAAGAATTAAGAACCTGCAAAAACTGCGGGCATGTAATGGAGCCTCCTGTTTCTGTTGCAAAACAGGAAACTACTTAGGTTTATAAGATACCCCACATTCGCATAAAACATCAGAATTTAGAATTTCTTCTATATAAATACGAAAAACCTGAAAGCTAACACGCTGATTAAACAAATAATCCTTTGATTCCTGTATAAATACTTTTCACACCAAAAGTTCAAACTTTCGCTTCAAACATTCAAACTTTGGTGTGAAAGTTTCAAACTTTGGTGTGAAAGTTCCAAACTTTGGTGTCAAAGTTCCAAACTTTGGTGTGAAAGTTCTAAACTTTCGTGTCAGAGTTCCAACCTTTGGTGTCAAAGTTTGAACTTTTGGCTTTAAATAATTTTATGTGGAAATGAAAGGTGTTTTTGGGGGGTTTGAAGAATTTGAGAACGGATAGGATACTATAATATAAGGTGAGAATGAATTCAGGAAAGTTGACCGGAAGCGCAAAAACTGACGCAAGGGTTTTTCGGGCTTAGTAAGTTTTACTTACCCTTGAAACCTTAAAACAATAATCCTTTACCAGCGAAACACACTCGCGAATGATGGGAGGAAATTGTAAT